>JAVEZE010000007.1:0-32840 GCA_034003145.1 Spirochaetia bacterium | reverse complement strand
CGCACCTCCGCCGTTGCTAGCTGTTGTATAAGGAAATCTCCAAATATTTCCCAATCCAATAGCTGAACCGACAGCTGCGAGAACAAATCCTGTACGTGTACCCCATTGTCCACGATCTTTCATTTTTATTCTCCTTAAATTATATTTATCAGATATAAAATCTGATAATTGCATAATTGTAGATTTTTATTATATTCCTACATTCTATCATTTCAAATCATTTTTTTTAAAATTTTGCTTTTAATTGATAAAAACTTCATAATAACTGCATAATTATCTGTGTTTGGTACAAAATGGTCTGTAAAATAGTGTTTTTGAAATAAAAAAGCAGTTGCCTTGTTTTGACAGCAGATTTTTCACAGTTTGTGTGATTTTTATTGCAGACTTGTATCGGTTAATTTTTAATATTCAAAGAATTATTTCAGTTTTTGGACGGAACAGCATATTCCGGAACAGCATATTATTGAGATTGGTTTTGGTAATGTGCTATTTGTTCTAATCAAAGGGAATAGATAATTCCCTTGCAACAAAGTTTATCTTGCGAAGTACTCCACAACCAGATGCATTTTGACAACACTGTTTTCTTCATTGATATCAGGGTAGCCCTGAATCAAAAGGGTGAGTTCTTCTGTGTCGGTTTTTATCCATGGCGGAACTATGGCAGCCTTTGCTGCAAGATTTGCCCTGATCAGTTTTGATGCTTTTTTTCCTGTACCAAGGGTAATCCTGTCGTTAAGTGAAATCCTGTAGGAAGGGATATCTACAGATTTATCATTTACCCTGAAATTCCCGTGTGTTACCATCTGTCTTGCCTGTCCCCTGGTTCTTGCAAATCCTGAAACATAGATTATATTGTCAAGCCGTTGCTCAAGCAGTTTAACCATTGTATCGCCTGTTTTCCCTTTTGCAGATGCTGCTTTTTTGAACAGGTTCCTCATTTGAGGCTCAGATAGTCCGTATGTGTATTTCAGTTTCTGTTTTTCAAGCAGCTGCTGGCTGTAATCACTGATTTTTCCTCTTTTTGATGATTTGGGGTTTTTCCCCGGTGAATGAGGCTTTTTTTTCAAAAGCCTGTCGTATTTTTCATTTCCGAAAATATTAATCCCCAGTCTTCTTACAATCTTTCCGCGGGGCATATCGTGTCCTGTCATAATTTACCTCATAATTAGATTTAGCTACTTATATTAGTAGCTTCACATAAAAACGTCAAGATTTATAATTAAAAAACAACAGTAAATATATGTATTTTTGAATATTGAATATAGGGTAAAATCAAAAAAACAGCTTTTTCTATTTGCTGAAGTAAATTTCAAAGTCAATGTCTTTTTTTTCTTGATTAACAATTGAAGTCCAGACAATTTTTCTTTTTTCCTTGGGAATATTTCCATAGATTCTTTCCTGTATTTTTTCATGAAGAATAGCCTGGTTTTTCATATCTTCCATTCTCTCAATTTCTTTTTTTGTGTAATATTCCTCTGTATGCCTTACTATCAGCTCTTTTATTCCAATACTGTATTTGTCAATAATCTGTTTATAGCTGCTAAGTATATTTTCACTGTAAATAATTACAAAATAATCTAGCCCTGGAATGTTTTGCAGCAGGGCAGTAACTTCCGAGAGTTTTGAAACTGCATCCTCATAATGGTTATGCATAAACAGATCCAGGGAATCGCGGGCAAGTTTAATAACTGCAATGTTATTTACTGATAAAATATTTTCATTGTTTTCAGATAACTTTAGACTGAATAGAGGTACCCGGTTGCACGCTTCACAGATCAGATCTATTAAATTGGAAAATACATTTTCATTCCAGAGTTTTTTCTTGAGCGAATCAATTAAATTTAACATTTTATCCTGATATTCCATTCTGTACTTTTCTTTTTTATCAATAATAATTTCAAAAATTGAGAGGTTTATTCCTTTAAACCCAACATGGCCGGCATTAAAAAAATCTATAAGATGCTGAGTCAGTAAGGGGTCCTTTTTGATAGTTGCTTCTGCAATAAAATTTCCCGCGACATGGTTTGATACAAGTATTCTGTTTGTGTTTTTTGATATCTTGTTTGCCTGAGCCTGCAGCCTGGCCGCAGTATTTACAACTGTCCCTGATAAATCTCCATCCGATGTAATTATAAGGGGTGTATATTTTTTCCCTCCAGCTATTCCTGCTGATATTGTCATATCAGGGAGAAAAGCAGGCCTGGACCCTCTTGATCGAAGTATTTTTTCATTCTTGATAATATTTTTTCTGGCAAAATAATCAGCAATCTGGATAGTTGTCTCAACCACATCCAATGCTGAAGATCCTGCAAGAATAATTTCATCTCCTCTTGCCCGTTTGCAGATAACATTATTTTCTTTAGAAATTCTTGTTATGTTTTTGTCGATGAAATCATCAAGCTTTTGAAGACGGGAAGTGTTGATTCCAGAATTGAAGCAGAATGCGGTATAGCCGTGAATATCGATAAAACTGATATAAATATTTGTTATTGTCATATTCCTTTTCAGATCTGCTGCAAAGGAATAGTCCTGATTTGGAATAGTCAGTTTATACCACAGTTTCGGGTATCCGTCAGGTGTAAGCTGATTAAAAAATCCCCAGTTGAGTCTGCGAAGAAGATAAAAAGCATTTTTTAGTGCATGTTCTTTTGTTATTGAAAGGGGAATCTTTTCTGTAAGCGCAACAAGCTGATCAAAGGTTGTTATTTCTTTTTTGATAAGTTTCACATACAAAAAGAAAAAAAGCTCATAAGAAGTGGTGTTTTCATTAAATTCATTAATTTTAACCATTTAATTATTGCCGGCTTTTATTCAGGAAGTTATTTTTGTTGCAAAAGACTGTCTCTACAAAATAATGATAAAAAAAATCCATATAAAACACCTCTTGTCTCTTTAAACTATTTTCGGAAATAAATGTGATATTAAACAGGAAAAGCTTACCATTTCAATCCAAAGATAATAAATATTGCTGCTGTAAACCCACTTGGGAGGTGGTTTAAAATTCGATAGAAAAAATTAAATAAAAAAATTACAAAGAAAAAAAATACTAAAAAAATTTGAGACAAATATATATAGAAAAAAAAAGCTGTCTTGTTTAAAAGACAGCCTTTACTGTTTTTTATTCTGAAAAAGCTATTTTACTACCATTACATTTGTTTTTGCATACTGCAAAACCTTGCTGCTTACGCTTCCAAGAAAAAATCCCTGGAATTTGCTTAATCTTCTCCGTCCGATTATAATAAGATCGTGTTTTTCTTTATCTGCTACGCTGCAGATGTTTTCAACAGGAGAGCCGTGTTTTACCGCTGTTTTAACTTTAAGCCCTTTTGTCTCAAATATTTTCTTGGCACTTTCCACAGCATTGTCATAAAAAGCAGCCTGTTCCTTTTTTAGTTTAAGCATAATGTCCTGCGGTACATTGCTTGCGTAATTCAAGTTGTCTGCGTTTTCAATTACTGAAAGAACAGTAACTTCTGCATTCATTGCAATAGCTACCTTTGCTGCCTCTTCAATTGTTTTGGCTGACTGTTCTGATCCGTCTGTTGTAACAAGAATTTTATACATATAAATCTCCTCCTGCCGTTTCTATAGTAAGTTTTTAATAAGGTAAAACTACCTTTATATTAAATAATAATTAATAACTTCTGCATCTAAAAGATAGGAAAAATTAAATGCAGTGTCAAGATGATAAATATTTTTGCGTCAGCACTCCGCATCAGCACTCCGCATCAGCACTCCGCATCAGCACAGACAAGGTAAATCTCGTTTAAAACAGCCTGAATATCTATAAAAAAACAGGTGTTTTAACCATATTTACGCGGATTCAGTGATAATTTAAAATTCTGAAAATCATGAAAAGAAAATTGATAAATAATTAAAATTAATGCATAATGATTAAAATTGCTAATCCAAGGAACTAATATGGCTATAGATGACACTATTCAGCTTGTTACTTTTAATCTCGGAAAAGAACAATATGGTATTGATATAATGCAGGTAGAGGGGATAGTCCGGGAACATGAAATAAGAAATATACCAAATGCTCCTTCTTTTGTAGAAGGAATATTCAATCTGAGAGGGGAAATTCTTCCTGTCATCAACCTTCATAAACGTTTTCATCTCGAAAAAATAAAAAAAGATGAATCAGATGATCTTCTAAGTGGTTTAATAATAATTAAGGTTAACAAGATGAAACTGGCAGTAAAGATTGATAAGGTAGCCAAAGTTATTACTATCAATAAAAACAAGATTCAGCCGCCGCCCCAGATGATAAAGGGGATAGGGAGTGAGTATATTGAGGGTGTAACTCCGCTTGAGGATCAGTATATTATTATTCTTGATATTGACCGCCTTTTTGCTCTCAAAGAACTGCAGCAGCTTGAAAGTCTTAAATAACAATAAGGATAATTGATGAGCATCAGTGTATTTAAACCTTTTATAAACAGAAAAGACATGAATAGCGTATTAAGCTGTCTTGTAAGCGAAAGCCTTGAGAACGGGAGTATCGCAAAACAATTTTCCGCTGATTTAAGCAGATATCTTGGAGTTGAAGAAGGCCATCTGCTTAAGGAATATAAACGCGCAATTGAGATAGTTTTAAAATTATCAGACAATCAGGAAAAAAATATTGTTTTGATATCTCCGCTATCTTCAGTTTATTATAAAAAAGCGGCAGATGAGGCTGGCTTAAAACTCATTTATATAGATGTAGATCCTGATACTGCAAATATCTCATTTGAAAAACTTGCTTCTGCGGTTGAAGAAAACCAGGGATATATCCATTCTGTTATTATAGATTCTCCTCTGGGATTTGTTCCTGAAATTGAAAAAATAGCTGAACTGGATGTAAACATTATTGAAGATATTTCAAACTCATTCGGCGCCCGGGCCGGGGAAAGAAAACTTGGAAGTTTTGGCAGTTTTACAATAATGAATATGGATCCTGAAAGGATTATTACTACTGGAAGCGGTACTTTTGTCGCGGGAAAAAGCAAAAAAGAGAAAGATATGCTTCGAAGTATTCTTTTAACCTATGGAAAAGATATACTTCTGCCTGATCTAAATGCAGCCATTGCAGTAACTCAGCTGGATAATATTGAAAAAATTGTTGACGCAAGAGCGGGAATAGCTGATAACTTTGTTCAGGCTGTAATGAAAACAAGGAATAAAACATTTCTGCAGAAAAATGAATTCAGAAACATATACTACAGTTTTCCGGTTATTGCTGAAAGCAGCATCAGGGAAATCCGGAAATATGCTCAGAAAAAAGGTGTAGAAACTGCTGAGGCTTTTGAAGGCTCAATTATAAAAAACATCAATGTAGAAGATTGCCCTGAAGCCCAGAGACTTAACATGCGGAGTCTTCTTTTTCCTTTGTATCCGAATATAGGTAAAAGCAATGCTGAAAAGATAATCAAGGTGATTTCAACACTTCCGTAACCGGTTAAGTAATTGTTTGAATAAATTATGAAACACAGGGGAATACAGGAAAAACTTCCATATGAAAAATAATGAATTGATTTTGATAATTTTTAATCCTGAAAAAAAAGAAGCAGAAAAAATGTCACTTGAAATTCATGAGTATCTTGATTCAAAAAAAATAGAAAACACAGTATGTACCAGCAAAAACATTCCTGATAAATATTTCAATAAAAAGCACAGGCTTGTGATTACGCTTGGAGGAGACGGTACAGTCTTATACTGTTCAAGAATTTTTTCTCCTTTTAAAACTCCTATCTTTGCAATAAATTTCGGAGAAATCGGTTTTATAACGGAAATTGAAAGAAAGGACTGGAAAAAATCACTTTCAATGTTTCTGGAAAATAGTTATCAGGTAAAAAAACACCTTATGCTCAAGGTTTCTGTATACAGAAAAGGGGAAGTGGTTTATCAGGAATGCTGCCTTAACGATAGTGTTATTACTGCCACAGGCGGCGCGAAAATGGTCAATCTTGTTGTTTATATTGATGAACTGCATCTTGGAGAATACAGGGCAGACGGAATAATTGTTTCAACCCCTACCGGCTCTACCGCCTATTCAGCTGCTGCCGGCGGCCCGCTTATGTTTCCTGAGATGGATGCAGTGGTGCTTACTCCCATATGTCCATATTCACTTTCAAACAGGGCAATAGTATTACCGGTTGACAAGAGGATAAGGATATCGGTTGAAAAAGAACAGCGCGGCGATCTGGTTCTCACGACAGATGGTCAGGAAATATTCAATCTGCAGAAAGATGATAATATTATAATTGACAAGTCGAATTACAGGGCATTGATTATAAAATCCCGGGAAAATCTTTTTTTCAACAAGGTGAAATCCAAGCTTAACTGGTCAGGAGGACCAAATAATGCTTGAAGAGATATATATAAAAAATATTGCGTTGATTGATGATATTAAAATACTCTTTACCCCCGGCTTCAATGTTTTGACAGGTGAATCCGGCTCCGGAAAATCGCTAATAGCAGGGGCAATATCGCTCCTTAAAGGGATTAAAGGAGATACCGGCATAATCAGAACAGGAGAAGACTCTGCTGAGGTCGCAGGAGTATTTGGGTTAAAGAAGAATCAGGATCTGCTTGACTGGCTGGCTGTAAAAGGGATATCTCCTGAGGAGGATTCACTTATTATAAGACGGTCAATTAAATCAAGCGGCAGAGGGGCAATAACTGTACAGTCTACACCTGTTAACCGAAGCGAGCTGATAGAACTAACCGCGCTGCTTTTTGATATTCACGGTCAGAATGAGCATCATACAATCATGAGCGAGGAGAGGCAGAGGAATTTACTTGACAGTTATTCAAACCTCCTTGAAGACGCATCACTTTTTTCCACTCTTTTCAATGATCTTGGCAGGATGAAAAAAAAGCTTGCCAGTCTTGAGCTTTCAGAAAAAGAGAGGCTCCGCGAAATTGATATCCTTGAATTTACATTAAATGAAATTGATGAGGCGAAAATATCAGCAGCAGAGGATGAGGAAATAGAAAAAGAGCACAGGATGCTTGTTGAGCATGAAAAGCTTTTTAAGTATCTTGAAGAAACACGGGAGGAACTTACAGAAAACCCGTCCGGAATTATTCTACGTCTTAAAAATGCCATAAATACTTCATCTGCAGCCTCTGCTATTGACGGAAGTCTTTCGCAACTGTCAGAGCGGCTGTCAAACGCTTTTTTTGAGATTGAGGATATTGCTGAATTGCTCAGGGATTATGTCTTAAAGGATGATTTCAGCCCTGAAAGGCTTGCGAAATGCGAAGAGCGTCTTGCCGTTATTCACCGGTTGAAAAAAAAATACGGACCTGAAATTACTGATGTTGTTGACCACTTTAATAAATCTCAGCAGCGCCTTGCAGAGCTTGAGAATCTTGATATAGACAGGGAAGAGCTGAAGGTCAGGATTAAAAAACTGGAAGAGGAAGTACTTAAAAAAGCATCAAATCTTTCTGAATCAAGGAGAAAGAATTCCGCAGTGCTTGAGAAAAGGATAGAAGAGGTGCTGAAGCAGCTGGGGATGCCGGAAGTTGTATTCAGCATTCAGGTAAAAACAAGAAAAAACGATTCAGGCAAGCCGGTATGCGGAAACTTCGGATTTGACCAGATAGAGTTTTTAATATCGCCCAACACTGGAGAGCCTCTTAAACCGATAGACCAGATTGCTTCTGGTGGCGAGCTTTCCCGCATAATGCTTGCGGTAAAAAGCGTTTTGTCTGACAGCGATCCGGTTGATTCAATGCTTTTTGACGAGATTGACTCTGGTATCGGAGGTGAGGTTGCTGTATCGCTTGGTTATCATCTTCAAAAGCTTTCAAAAATCAAACAGATTATATGTATAACCCATCTTGCATCCATTGCTGTAAATGCTGATAATCATATAAGGGTAAATAAAATAATTGAAAATAAAAGAACTGTAACAAGGGCAGATAAAGTCGATAATGATAACAGGGTTACTGAAATTGCGAGAATGCTGTCCGGCGATCAAAGCGCGAATGCTTCTCTTGAACACGCACGGGTGCTTCTGTCAAAAAGAGGTTTGAATGGGTAAGATAACTCAGCAGGCAAGAAAAGATTATACAGAGCATATTACAAAATATAAGCAGATAATGGAAGAAATTGTAAAAAAGGAAAACAGCTTCAACTCAGACCTTAAAACAGGAAAAATAAAAGAAAAAAAAGAATATAAAAAAATTGAAATAGCGGATAATGTATTAAACCTAAGCTCCTATTATATACTTCTCAATTCGCTCTCCTCAAACCTTCTTGGCGTGAAAAATGAAAACTTCCTTAACGAAGCCCGCAAATCTGTTTACCGGGCTCTTATCTATCTTGAGAGTGTTGTAACAGATGAAACAGATATCCCTTTTTCCGAGCTTGCCGAGTCACTTGAAAAAATATCTGAGCTTTCAGATGAAAAAAGATTTGAAATTGTAAAAAAACTTGGATTTACAATTGAAATGATCAAAGATGCTTTTGGTGAAAATTCCAAATGGAAATGGTCTTTTGTCGAGCTTGAAGGGCGCTTTGCGACTGTCGCAAAAAACTTGCTAAACTATAAAACTCTTGTTTCTGGGATGGACCCTACAGCCGAAGGATATGAACTCAGGGTATATCATCTTAACCTTGTCAAGAAGATGCTTATGCTGGCGGCAACACGCTACAGGGAAAAATATGAACTTAATACCTTCCGTATTGACGATTTTAAACTTGCCCTCGGCTATCTTTCCGCCCTCAGGCGGATCCATGTATATCTTGGCGAAACTAACGATTCGGAAACCGTGAAAAAAAATCTTGAAATCTGGAAAAACAAGATGGAGAAAGATTCAAGCAAAAGTATATGACCTGCTCTTTTGCTCAATTATCCATTACTGGATATGTTTCTGCTTACCTCACATGGTGTAAATTAATATTAATACAATCACTCTTTTTTCAGTTCATGCAGTGAATCTTCAGGATAAAGCTCGCCAAGGCTCATCATTTTGAAATTTTTATCGCTTCCCGCGTAGAAAACCGGGGTATCGCCTGAGCAGAATTCCGACAGCACCTGCCTGCAGGCACCGCACGGCGGAACAGGGGAGGGTGAATCTGCGCAGTACACAGCAACTGCTGTAAATTCTTTTTTCCCGCATCCGGCCGCTGTGCTTACCGCTGACCTTTCGGCGCAGATTGTAAGGCTGTATGACCTGTTTTCAATATTGCATCCGGTAAAGATGCTGCCGTCAGCGCATA
Source organism: Spirochaetia bacterium (assembly GCA_034003145.1). Lineage (GTDB taxonomy): Bacteria > Spirochaetota > Spirochaetia > CADAEX01 > CADAEX01 > JACKPD01. Next base: position 23,620 of record JAVEZE010000007.1, on the reverse strand, counting down.
AAAGAGCAGCTCCGACATGAAAACCGGAATAGGGAGCATACGAAAAGCGGGACGCAAAAGCGGCAGCTTCTTTTAAATTTTTATAATTCACCTCAACTTCCCCCTTTTTAATATTTCGTTGACACCTGTAAATCTATTATATACAATTGAATATGATTACAGCAAGGGCGGAAAGAGCGCAGGATTTATGAAAAAAAAGCGAAAAAAAATAAGTCTTTTATTTTTTCTGATCATATATATATTTCTTGCCCCTGAATATGAGAATAATTCCATAAAATTCTCACCTGTACGGGTTGTAAATGCGCTTAAGCCGGTAAAGGGAGAAGCAGATAAGGATTCTTTAATCCCGTTCAGGCTTGGACAGGTTTTCGGCTATTTTGACAGAAATGGAAAAGCCTCAATTGTTGACAATGTTTTTTACAATATCGCGCAAAATAAACACTATTTTATCAACTATACTGCTGTAACAGAGAATCTTGTAGTAAATAAAAATGACGGAAGATTTGTCTCAAATATAAAGACATCAGGGTATCCGTTTTTTATTAAAGAGAGGCTTTTTGTTATTTCAGCAAACAGCAAAATGATATCAGAATGGAGTATTGAGGGGGAAAATATTTTCTCTTATGAGAATGAATCGGAAATCATATCTTCAGATGCCAATACCGATACCTTTATTGCCGGTTTTATTGATGGTACAGTTATAGTTTCTGACAAAGACAAAAAGATTGAAAAACTTATGAAACCTGAGTTGAGCAGAATTAATGCTGTTTACGGACTTGCAATTTCTGGTGATTCTGAACTGCTTGCCATGATTACAGGGATTGATCCGCAGTACATGATTATAATGAAAAAAAAGCATAACCAGTACAGCAGGATTTATACCTATCAGTTCAGCAACAACCTCCGCAGCTCAAGATATATAACTTTTTCAGATGACGACAGATATCTGTTTTTCGAAAGTGAAAATATATTTTATTGCTATGATTTTATCTCAAAAAATCTTGTAAGCACGCCTCTTGAGGGGAGAATAACTGCTATACATTTTATTCCGGAATCAGGTTTTTCCGCTGTCAAAACAGAAAATCAGGCAGGACAGTCATATTTTTATTTGATTTATCCTGATAGCCGCATAATGTATAAAAAGAAGATTGAGTCAGACAATGTCTACATGAACAGCAGTGACGGTAGATTCTATTTTGGAACTGGTAGCTATATTTATACTTTAGATATGCTTGATGACTAGATTTCCTGATTCAAAGAGGCATAACAGCATGAAAAAATATTTTGTTATCTTACTGTTATTAATAACAACTTCAGCTCTTTTTCCCCTTCAATGGCCGGTTGAAAAATGGGTACTGCAATCTACATTTGGGGAAAACAGGGGTAATCATTATCATACCGGTATCGGGATAGGAGGAGGAGAGCAGAAGGTTCTGTCTGTGGCAGATGGTGAAATTGTCTATTACCAGGAAGAAAATGCTTTTTCCTCGCTTCCTTCCGAGCTTGGCAATTTTATCATTATTGAGCATGAAAGAGAGCTCAGAACTACCTATGCTAATCTTAAGAAAGATTCACTTGAAAAAAACAGTATCAAGGTCAAGTCAGGAGATAAAATAGCTCTTATCGGCGACAGCGGTGCATCCAGCGGGCCGAATCTTCACTTTGAGGTTGTGGATCTCGAACTAAATGAAATTGTGAATCCCCTTATGCTGCTTCCTCCTGCCGGAGACAGGACAAAACCCTCCATAAAAGAGGTTTTTATTGAAATGGCAGGAACCAAGGAAGAGATAAAACTCTTAAACAGGAATAATATTAAAGCGGGAAAATATGATTTCAGCGCTGTAATCTATGATACCAGCGAATATGTTGATTATTTTTGCCAGCTGGCTCCCTATAAAATAAATGTATACATAAATGGAGAAGAAGCTGCTGTAATCTCATATAATTCCATTAAAAAAGATGATAAATCGCTTGTATTAAGCAGCAATATGAAAAAAGTCTCAGATTATTACAAAAATACCTTAAACAGCTGGCATGTTTATCTTGGCCAGTTTGACATCAGCGCGGGAGTGGTCCGGGTAGAAATAGCAGCATCTGATTTTGCCGGAAACGAAGCGGCAAAAGAATTTTTACTTATTTCACAAAAATAGGCTAAGGAATCAATTGAAAACTTATTCAAAAACCCCGGCAGGAGAGAGGATGAAAGCTATTCAATGTCCCCTTTGCGGCAGCGGCAGTGATAAGCACACTCTTTTATATAAATATGATCTTTATGGTTTTAAAAAATGCTCAACCTGTTCCCTGGTAATGCAGAACCCGCAGCCGGTTTTTTCAGATATTACGGAAAGATATGATGAAGATTATTTTAAATATGAAATTGAAAATGAAGAACCTTTTTTTGCGCTTATGATGATGGCCCTGTCTGATATTGATTTTGACAGTCTTGATTTTTCCTCATCAAGTGAGAAAAGTATTCTTGATATAGGATGCGCGACAGGCAGGTTTCTTTTTGAGTTCAAAAACAGGGGCTGGAAAACCGCAGGAGTAGAAATATGCGAAAGTGCAGCTCAGTACGGCAATAAACACAGGGGTGTTAATATTCAAAACTGCCCGCTTGAAGATGCACAGTTTCCTGATAAAAGTTTTTCTGTTGTTCATGCTTCGCATCTTATTGAACATCTTAATGATCCCGGTTCATTCCTCAAAGAGATATACAGGATACTTGATGAGAAGGGGTATTTGATAATTGTCACACCCAATATTGACAGTCTGCAGGGAGTCCTTTTCAGGTCAAAATGGAGGTCTGCAATTGCTGATCATCTTTTTCTCTATTCACTTAAAACGCTTGAGAATATGTGCTGTAAATATGGTTTTACCCGGATAAGGAAAAAAACATGGGGAGGCCTTGCCAGAGGCCTTGCCCCTGCTGGTATAAAAAAAATATTTGATAAAGCTGCCAAAAAAACCGGAACAGGTGATGTTATGGTAATGCTTTTACAGAAAAAAGGATAAAAATCCTGATTTGTTTACTGTTTTAAGCTGGAGTACATCTGTAATGACATCTTTGACAACTCTGACACCTTGATTTAGCCATAAATCAAAAACAAAATATCGCTATTGACACTACAAAATCATTTTAATAGGATAATTTAAAAAATCGGAGGGAGAGCTTGTGACCAAAGATAGACTCAAGTCTTATTCATATTCTTCTTTAAAAGAGATGGCTAAAAAGGAAGGAATAGTTAACTATCAGAATCTCCCTCTGGAAAAACTTATCGATGCTGTTATAGAAGCTCTTGAAGAAAACAGAAATGACAGAATAACTTCCAACAGTATTATTATCAGGGGCGAAGAGAAAAAATTTGATATATTCAGGGATGAGGAAATTGAATCCCAGGATACAAATGAATATGCGATACCTGAAAGCTACAATGAAACAAAAATACATATTATGCTTGTAGAACCTCTGCTTGCATTTGCTTACTGGGATCTTTGTGAAAAAGACAGGCAAATATATTCAAATACTGTTAAACCCAGCAAGCTGCTTCTGCGTGTACATGTAAAACGAAAAGATAATAAAATTGAAGATGAGAACACACCTGATTTTTTTGACATTCCTGTAAGGATTAAGGATGAGAACTGGTATATCAACCTTCCATCGCATAATTCAAGCTATTATATTGAACTTATATTATTTATGTATGGGGAAGAAAGGATACTCTGCACATCAAACACAATTACAGGCCCTCCCAGGACAATGGAAGATATAAAAACCTGTCAGGATTGTTTGAACGAGGATTTCCTTGTCCTTTCCGGTTTTTACGATTTTGCTGATGAACCATCTGATAACAACATACCCCAGCGTATTATTTCATTTCTTGATAACAAATACCTGATTGATACAGAAAATTAAGAGGACATAAGAATGCATAACGGATATTTATTATTTGTCTTGAATGCTCATTTACCATTTGTGAGACATCCATCCTATGACCGCTTTATTGAGGAAAACTGGCTTTATGGCGCTATATCAGAGACTTATCTTCCCCTTTTAAGGGCATTTAACAGGCTGGACCGCGATAATGTTCAGTTTTGTGTGACAATATCTATTTCTCCTACTCTTGCTTCCATGCTTTCTGATGAACTGCTTCAGGAGCGGTATCTAAAATACCTTGAAAAAAGAATTGAACTGGGTAAAAAAGAGATTGAAAGAACATCATTTGATCCTGGTTTTAACAAACTCGCGAAGATGTATCATGCCTCAAACCTCCAGAACAGGATAGATTTTACTGATCTTTATAAATTAAATATCCTGAAAGGCTTCAGGGAGCTTGAAAAAAAGGGGAGGCTTCGTATTATAACATCAGCCGCAACCCACGCATATCTTCCCTTTTATTCTGATTACAGCTATGCACTTGAAGCGCAGGTACAGACAGCAGTAATTTCCCACAGCAGGATTTTCGGCAAAGAACCGTCCGGCTTCTGGCTGCCGGAACTTGGTTATTCACCCGGCATTGAGAAAACACTTAAGGCAAATAACATAAAATATTTTTTCACAGCCGGCTATTCATTTCTTTTCGCAAAAGAATTCCCCAAATACGGTATCTACGCCCCGGTTTCATGCCCCTCCTCTGGCAGCTCCACAGGCATAAACGCATTCTGCAGAGACATACTTACATCCAATTCTGTCTGGTCTTATGATGACGGATATCCTGGCAATCATGCCTACAGGGAATATTACAGGGATATCGGTTTTGAAATGACAGATGAATACCTTGAGAATATTATCTATAACAACCGTATCAGGGTTAATACAGGATTCAAGTATTATGCCAATACAGGCAAACTGAAGGAAGAGAAAAAACCTTATGATATTGATGAGGCGCAGCAGAAAGTAAATGATCATGCAGAAAACTTTATCTATCGGATGCAGAAACAGGTGAAAAAACTGCTTAAACAAATGGACAGGCCTCCAGTTTTTGTATGTCTTTACGATGCGCAGATATTCGGCCACTGGTGGTATGAAGGTATTCCCTGGCTTGAAAAGGTTTTAAGGCTCTCTTCGGCGGAAAGCAGGCTAAGCAATATATGCGCGGATGAGTATCTTGAAAAATGGCCTGAAAACCAGAAGAGCGATCTTTCTTTCGCGAGCTGGGGAAATAACGGATATGCCAGGTTGTGGTGCAACGGAAGCAATGACTGGGTTTACAAGCATGTCCACATAGTTATTGAAAAAATGGCAGAGCTTGTCAAAAGGTTTCCAGATGAAAAAGGACTTAAGGAACGGGCGCTTAACCAGGCAGCGCGGGAAGTCCTTCTCTCCCAGTCATCAGACTGGCCTTTTATCATGCAGACAGGAATTGCAAAACCGTATGCCGAGAAAAGGGTAAAAGAGCATATCCATAATTTTCTTGTAATATACGACAATCTCTGCCGCAACACTGTAGATACTGAATGGCTGACAGGAATTGAGAAGGAAAACAATCTTTTCCCTGACATTGATTACAGGATTTTTATGGACAGCAGTTCATAGTATCCGGTATCTAAAACCCAGGAAACAGTGTCAGAAGCCGGATCTGATAATGCTTTCAAACTCAAACAAGGCTTTCAAGTTCATATAAGGTAAGCTGCTCAAGATGAAATGAGGTTACAGTTTCATTTCTCTCTTCCCTGGTTGTTTTTTTATACACCCTGAACGCAATGGTTTTTACGCTTTTGAAAGGAAGGCGCGCCGGATAGCCGTTAATGTCTACTATCTGATTTACAGATAGCATGTGGGGTATTTCCTGCCTGTCTCCTTCCGGGTATACAATTTCTCTTATATCATATCTCACCGGCACCTCTATTTATCCAAATATTATTTAACAATAGTAAAAGCAATCCCTTTATCCTTCCATACTTAAAATATGTTAAGTGATTAGCAGAATAAAACAAAGTTTTTTCAATAATGGTTAAAAAAACAAAGTTGACATATGAATTTAATCCTTTATGATTACTTTGAGTGGTAAAAAGTGGTAAAAAATAGGGGAAAGTGGTATTTAGTGTGTTAAGCGGGGAATTTGTTAACAATATTGATGAAAAAGGTCGCATTATGATTCCTGTAAAGTTAAGGGCAGCAATAGAAGGCGATACCCTTATCCTTACAAGGGGTGTTGATCAATGTCTCTGGCTTTTTCCTGTTTCTGAATGGCAGAAGGTTTCACAGCAGATTATGTCGGCAACTTCAATTCTTCAGGCAAGGGCGCGGATGATACAGAGAAGAATAATCGCACCTGCGCAGGAAACTGAAATCGACAGATCAGGCAGGATTAATATAGCACCTGTTTTAAGGTCTTTTGCCCAGCTTAAAAAAGAATGCGTAATACTGGGAATAAACAATTATATGGAAATCTGGGATGAAGAGGTTTATCAGAAATACTGGGAGGAGAATGAGGCTGATTTTCAGAAAGCTGCGGAAGAGCTTGGTAAAATAGTCTCTGTATGAAAATGGTAGAAGTTGTCCATTATTCTGTAATGAAAAATGAAGTTGTCTCATTCTTGAAACCTGATAAACCGGGCCAGCTCCTTGTTGATGCTACAACAGGCGAGGGGGGCCATTCCGAGTGGTTTTTAAAGCGCTATCCTGATCTCAATGTTGTATGCCTTGATGCTGATGAGGCGATAATGGATATCGCCCAAAAAAGGCTTGAGTGTTTTGGAAGCCAGGTAAGGTTTTACAACAGGTGGTTTAACTCTTTTTTCAGGGATTATCCCTCAGAACTTGAACGGCCGGACAGGATTTTATTTGATCTGGGTATTTCAACATTTCATTATGAAAAATCAGAAAGAGGCTTTTCATTCAGAAAGGATGAAATACTTGATATGAGGCTTGAAAGACATCTTGAAATATCAGCTTCCGATATCGTAAATACCTACCCGCAGAAAGAGCTTGCAGACATAATCTACGAATACGGCGAGGAGCGGTATTCCAGGAGAATTGCTGAAGCTGTTGTTAAATACAGGAAAAAGAGCCAGATAAAAACTACAGGAGAATTTGCTGAAATTATCTGGAATTCTGTTCCTGTTTCCTACCGGCATGGAAGGATTCATCCTGCCACGCGTACTTTTCAGGCTTTGCGCATTGCTGTAAACGGTGAGCTTGCGCGGCTTAAGGAAGCGCTTGAGGGGGCGCTTTCTGTCCTTAAAGTGGGCGGCAGGATCGGTGTAATCAGCTTTCATTCGCTTGAGGACAGGATTGTAAAGCATTATTTCAGGGATATGGCTAAAGATTGCATATGTCCTCCCGAAGCGCCGATATGTAACTGTAGAGGCGTAAAAATTGTTGAATTGATCACAAAAAAGCCTGTAGTTCCGGATGGGGAAGAAACCAGTGATAATCTACCGTCGCGGAGTTCAAAATTGCGTGTCATTGAAAAGGTTAACGAACTATGAAAAATATAAAAAAAACAGTTCTTGTGGCACTGGCTGTTATTACAATTCCTGTTCTCCTCTTTCTGAATGCCTGGCAGGGATTCAGGTTTGAAAGGATGAATGCTGAAATCAGAAACTATGAATATGAACAAAAGGAATGGTTTGAGGAAAATAAGCGGATGCTTGCCGCTCTTTCTGTCTACAGCTCTCCGGCCAGGGTTAAAAAAATTGTTGATGAGGATAAAGAGTTAAACATACAAAAGCCGGGACAGGCCATAATTATCCAGTTTGTCCAGCAGCAGGAAGGAGCCGCAGTTGAGTAATCAGTCTCTCATGTCAGTAAGGGAAGCCTCTTTAATGATGAACGGCACACTGCTGACAGAGGGGCAGGAACCCTGGTTAAGCTCTGTCTCGATTGATTCAAGAAGTGTTGAGCCTGGCGCCTTGTTTTTCGCACTTAAAGGTGAGAGAAGCGACGGCCATATGTATATAAAAGATGCTGTTTCCGCCGGCGCAGTATGCTGCGTAATTGAAAAAGAAAACAATGAGACAATCGCGCTAAAAGAAGCGCAGTCATGCTTATTTATCCTTGTAAAGGATACGCTGAAAGCGCTTCAACTGCTTGCCAGGCAGTACCGCGCCAAATTTGAAAAAATTTTTATGGTTGGAATTACAGGGAGCAGCGGAAAAACAACAACAAAGGAACTGCTTTCCTCAATACTTTCAAAAAAGAATCTGACAGTTATGAATGAAGGCAACCTTAACTCGGAAACAGGGCTTCCCCTTTCAATGTTCAGGATAAAAGCTGAGCACAGATTCGGCGTTTTTGAGCTTGGGATGAATCATCCGGGTGAGATGGAAGTTCTTGTCGATATCTTAAGGCCTGATTACGCTGTACTTACAAATATCGGAACAGCCCATATAGGCCTGCTTGGTTCAAAAGAGCGGATTGCGGATGAAAAAATAAAGATATTTCATGACTTTGGCAATCTGAAAGCAGGAATTGTATATGAAAATGATGAATTTGCATCAAAAATATCGCAAAACAGCAAATTCAAAGATAAAATATCGTTTTTCGGGATGGAAAGTCAGAAAGAAGAGATTTCAGTTATTGATAGAGGATTAAACGGAACTGAAATAACACTTGGAAAAGAAAGGATCTTGTTTCCCCTTATCGGGAAGCATAATCTCCTTAATGCGCTTGCCGCAATAAAAGCTGCAAAATACCTTGGAATTGATAATTCAAAAATAAAAGAAGCACTTGAAGATGCAAAGCCTCTGTTTGGAAGGGGAGAGATAACAAAAGGTAGTGTAACAGTAATATCTGACTGTTATAACTCAAACCAGGAATCTGTCAAGGCTGCTCTTGATTTTCTTGAGACTATTCCATGGAAAGGAAGAAAAGCTCTTCTTCTCGGGTCAATACTTGAGCTTGGAAGCAGCGAGGAGCAAATCCACAAAAAAGTCGCGCGTATGGCTGCGGACAGCTGTGCTGATGCGGTTTTTCTTTTCGGGAAAGAACTTGAAAAAGCCTGGATTGGCTTGTCCGGCACAATAAGTGATAAATATATTTTCTGGAGTGATGATCCGGGAAAGATGGGAGATGCTCTTTCCAGTTACCTGTGTAATGGAGATATTATCCTTCTCAAAGGTTCAAGAGGAATGTCTCTTGAGAGATTTTTGGAAACAATCGGGAAAATAAACAGGATGGCGCCAAAGTGCTGAAAGAAATATTTCTGCCCCTTATCGGCAAATTAACATTTTTAAATATATTTCAGTACATTACATTCAGGGCAGCCTATTCAGCTGTTACAGCCCTGTTTTTATCGCTTTTTTTCGGGCCGATGCTTATCGAATGGCTCAAAAAACAGAAAATGGGGCAGGAGATAAGGGAGGACGGTCCAAGCACTCATAAGGCAAAGTCAGGAACTCCGACTATGGGCGGTATTCTTATAATATTTTCCATTGTTGTCTCTGTCCTGCTCTGGCAGGATATAAAAAACTGCTATACATGGATATCTATTATATCTATTCTCGGCTTCGGCCTGATCGGATTTGTTGATGATTACCTCAAGGTCTTTAAGAAGAATTCTACAGGGTTGCACGCGAAATTTAAATTCATCGCCCAAATTCTGCTTTCTCTTGTAATAGTTACTTTTATTTTTGTTAACAGCAACAAAGAGACAACTCTGCTTTATATACCGTTTTTTAAATACCCTGTACTTGATCTTTCATATTTTTACATCCCGTTTGGCGTGCTGCTTCCTGTAGGTACTACTAATGCGGTAAATCTTACAGACGGCCTTGACGGGCTTGCGATAGGGCTTGTAATTCTTGCTGGAATAGCGTTTGCGATTCTTACATACCTTACCGGAAGGGCGGATTACGCTGAATACCTGCAGATTCCCTATATCGCAGGAAGCGGTGAACTTGCTGTCCTTAGTCTGGCTGTTGTCGGATCCGCGGTAGGATTTTTGTGGTTCAACTGCCATCCGGCAGAAATCATGATGGGGGATACAGGCAGCCTTTCTCTTGGCGGAGTAATAGGTGTAATTGCGCTTTTGATAAAAAAGGAAATATTGCTGATAGTTGTAGGAGGAGTTTTTGTTCTTGAGGCTCTCTCTGTTATTATACAGGTGATTTCATATAAAAAAAGAAAAAAAAGGGTATTTAAAATGGCGCCGCTTCATCATCACTATGAGCTAAGCGGATGGAATGAGAGCAAAGTAGTTGTGAGATTCTGGATTCTGGGCGGTCTGTTTGTAATTCTTAGTTTATCAACCTTGAAAATCCAGTAACGGGAGATGTATGACAGGTAATTTTATCGTTGAAAGGGAAAACAGGCAATCAAGCGACCCGTTTTTGCTGTCAGTAATTGTGCTGCTTTTGGGAATCGGGCTTACATTTCTCTTTTCAGCATCTTACCCGAATGCTATCCGGCTCAATAAAACTCCTGAATTCTTTTTATTCAGGCAGGCTGTTATGGCAGCCGCGGGATTTGCTGGTGCGCTGTTTTTGATGAATATTCCGATAAAGATACTTAAAAAAATGGTTTTTGCAACAGTTCTCATCTCCCTGTTTCTTTCTGTCATAGTGCTTCTGGCTGGCAGGGATATCCAGGGCGCAAGGCGCTGGATAATAGTGGGAGGCAGGTCGTTCCAGCCTTCTGAAATTGTGAAACTTGCCCTTATTCTTTATCTGGCAGATGTTTTCAGCAAAAAAGAAGAGAGTCTTGACAGTTTTTATTCACTTTCACATCCGCTTGTTATGGTTCTGCTGTTTTCCATACTTACTTTTGCGCAGAATGATTTTTCCACAGCGGTTTTTCTTGTATTTATCGGAGCTGCAATATTTTTCATCGCAGGTGTGAAATACCGTTATTTCCTTTCAGGGCTGCTCGCTTCTGTTCCATTTCTCCTGATCCTTGTTTTCAGCAGGGAACACAGGGTAAAAAGGCTTATCGCATTTCTTGACCCGGAAAAAGATCCCGCAGGTGTGGGATATCAGATAATCAAGGCAAGAGAGGCTCTTGTTAGCGGAGGTTTCTGGGGAAAGGGGATTGGAAGCGGTCTTAAAAAAATGGGGACACTTCCAGAAGCGCACTCTGATTTTATTTTTGCTGTAATCGGGGAAGAGGCAGGTTTTATCGGGATATTGATAATTGTTATCTTGTTTACAATTTTCGCGGCAAGAGGCTACATGATTTCATTCAGATGCGAGGACCGTTTCTGCTTTTATGCAGGTTTCGGCATAACAACGTCAATTCTGTATCAGGCTCTTATGAATATGGCGGTTGTATCAGGCGCCATTCCGGCAACCGGAATACCATTGCCGTTTTTTTCCCATGGAGGCTCTTCAATTATGGTTACACTTCTTATGTGCGGGATACTTCTTAACCTGTCCCGGAGTACAAAAAGCGAAAGGGATTTAAAGTTATGAGCAGTATAGTTTTTTCAACCGGTTATGTTGGCGGAGAGAAAAAAGAATATAATTCAAACCCTGGAAAAAAACGGCTTTACAATACGCTGCTTTTCCTTCTTGCCGCGCTGGTAATAGTTGAGGCCGCGTTTCAGCTTTATATTGCGCCGGGACTAACTATTGATAAAATAGAAGTGCACTGTTCAGGCAGCTTCCCGATCAGCAACAGCGACATACTTAAGCTTGCCGGTCTTGAGGGCAGTTTATACTATTTTTCAGCAAATACTGACCAGATTGAAAGCAGACTTATGCAGCATCCCCTTATTAGAAGTGTAAAACTGGAAAAACACTTTCCTTCTTCCATGTCAATTTACATAAATGAACGGATACCTCTTGCCATGGCGCTTGTCAATTCAGGCGGAAGAACAATTCCTGTCGCTTTCGACGAGGAGGGTGTGATTTTTGAAATAGGCAAATCTGTTTCAAATTATCAGCTGCCGGTTGTATCAGGGCTTAAATTTGTCGACCTTAAATTGGGGTTAAGGCTTCCCGGGGAGCTCACTTCCTATCTTGCCGAGCTGAAAATACTTAAGGAATCCAATCCCCTTCTTTTCGGGCAGATTTCCGAGTTTAAATTTATCAACAAGCATAAAAATGATTATGAAGTTCTTTTATATCCCTCCGGCAGCGGCATAAAAGTGCGTACAGGGAGCGGAATAAGCGATAGTCTGGTGAAACAAATATTTGTTGTACTTGATATTATAGAAAAAAATGGGCTAAAGTCAGAAATGACTGAGCTGGATTTTAGATCCGGGCAGGTAGTATTCAGGGTTAAGGAGGGGTGACAGGTTGCCTTCTGACAATATTATAGTCGGTATTGATATCGGAACCACTAAAATTTGCGCCGTTATTGGTGAGTATAATGAAAACGGCAGACTCGAAATTACCGGAATAGGCAAAGCTCCATCAACAGGGCTGAGGCAGGGTGTTGTAATAAATATTGAAGCTACAATGAAAGCTGTCTCTGAGGCTATTGAATCCGCGGAAATGATGTCAGGCCGGGAAGTTTATTCAGTTGTAACAGGAATCGCAGGAGGGCACATAGAGGGGATTAACTCCCGCGGCGTTGTAGCTGTTGCAGGGAAAGGGAGGGAAATAGCTCCTGAAGATGTTTCAAGGGTAATAGATGCAGCAAAAGCGATTGTAATACCGATGGACAGGGAAGTGCTCCATGTAATTCCCCAGGAATTTATCGTAGATGACCAGGGGGGAATAAGAGACCCTCTCGGGATGATCGGGATCAGGCTTGAATCTGAGGTCCACATTATTACCGGCTCTGTGACATCAGCGCAGAACCTTATCAAGTGCGTAAACAGGGCAGGTTTCAGGGTGGACAATATAGTGCTTCAATCCCTTGCTTCTTCAAAATCCGTACTGAGGAATGAAGAAAAAGAGATGGGCGTACTTATGATTGATCTCGGAGGCGGTACAACTGATGTTATTGTCAACCATGAAGGGGCGCCTTATCATACAGATGTTGTTCCTGTCGGCGGCAAGCAGGTCACTAACGATCTTTCCATTGTCCTGAAAATTCCGTTTGATATGGCGGAAAAGGTAAAGCTGGATTCTGGATGCTGTTATGCTCCGCTGATTGAGGATGATGAGGATGTGATAATCCCTGGAGTCGGGGGATGGCCGGCTGCCCCGATTTCACGGCGGAAGATCTGCGAGATTATACAGCCGAGAGTTGTTGAGACCCTGTTGATGGTCAAAAGGCAGCTTGACAAGAAGAATTATATAAAACTGCTTAACAGCGGTGTTGTGCTTACCGGAGGCGGATCTTTGATGCCAGGTATTACACAGCTTGCGAGCGAGATATTCGGCATGCCTGCCAGGATAGGATATCCGACAGGCTGCGGCGGAATGGTAGAAGAATTCAGGAATCCGATGTATGCGACAGCAGTCGGGCTTGTAATGTTTACCGATGAAATAAGCGGGAATTTTGACAGAAAAGTTGTTCTGTCAAATGAAAACTCTATTGTCGGGAGATTTAAAAACTGGTTCAGGGAATTTTTTTGAATTAAGGTTAGTTTTTAAAGTGTATTTCACTGGGGGGGGGAATGCAAATCACAGTTGTAGAAGAAAGGAATTATACAAATCCTACTGTTATCAAGGTTGTCGGTGTAGGCGGCGGAGGGAACAATGCTGTAAACCGGATGATTGAAAGCGGTTTGAGCAATGTTGAATTCATAGCTGTAAACACAGATGTTCAGGATCTGAACAAATCTAAGGCTAAAACCAAAATACCTATCGGTACAAAACTCACAAACGGTCTTGGAGCCGGAGGTATACCTGAAATAGGTGAAAAAGCCGCGGTTGAGGATAAGGAAACAATAAAGAACGCCCTTAAAGGGGCAGATATGGTTTTCATAACTGCCGGAATGGGGGGGGGGACAGGAACAGGCGCTGCTCCTGTTATTGCGTCAATCGCGAAAGAACTTTCCATACTCACTGTCGCAGTTGTCACAAAACCCTTTGCCCTTGAAGGGGAGAAAAAGAGAAAACTTGCTGAAGACGGAATTAAAAATCTGAGGCAGACAGTTGATACCCTTATCACAATTCCCAATGAAAACCTGATGAATATCATTGACAGAAGGACCCCTTTCAAACAGGCACTGCTTATTGCTGATGATGTATTAAGGCAGGGGGTGCAGGGAATCTCAGACCTGATTACCAGGGAAGGGGACATAAATATTGATTTCGCTGATGTGAAAACCATTATGAGCGGCAAGGGTGATGCCCTGATGGGTATCGGCTCAGGCCGCGGTGAGAACAGGGCTATCGATGCAGCTACAAACGCGATAAACAACCCTCTGCTGCAGGATGAAAGTATAGAAGGGGCAAAAGGAATACTTGTAAATGTCACCGGAGGCCCTGATTTTTCACTTTCGGAATTCCATGAAATCATGCAGATAATCACATCCACGGCAGACCGCGATGTACTTACAATAACAGGCACTGTAAATGATGAATCACTTAAGGATGAGATAAAGGTAACAGTGATAGCTACTGGTTTTAATCCCCCCGAAAACAGGAAAGAGGATGAGAAGCCGGCAGCTGCTGTCAAAAGCGAATTCCTTAGCAACAATGAGTGGAGCCAGCTGCGCAAAGGTATTTTCGGCAGACGGGATGATTTATACCTTACAGGACGGAATTCAAGTGAAGCAGATCTTGATATTCCCACCTTTTATAGAGACAGGGAAAGGGAAAACGACAGAGACCTTGAGCGGGACCTTGAAAGGGAACGCGATCGCGACCGTGTTAGAGACAGGGAAAATGAATATGCAGGTAAAGGAGACAAGATAAAGTGACAGATTTTCTGCACAGCGATATTCTTAAAAAGTACGGGCAATATCTCAAGGCAGAGTTGAATCTTTCAGATTCAACATCAGCTATTTATACCTCAGAAGCAGCTCTTTTTACTGAATATCTTGCCGGCATTGGAAAAACATGCCTGACTGCGGAAACATCTGATATTGAAAATTATCTTGTTCAAAGAAGGGAAGGGCACCTCCTTCCGGCTCAGGCAGATCCGCTGCAGAGGCCGGAATATAATGAATCTCTAAAAGCATCGACAATAAGCAAACTTGCAAGCAGCATCAGATCATTTTTCAGGTTTCTGCTTTTGGAAGATTTTAGGGATGACAATCCTTCCCGGTATGTAGAGTCACCCAGAAAAGAAAAAAAACTCCCTGATTTTCTTTCGATAGACGACATAGACACATTATTGAATCAAATTGATATAAAAACAGCTGCAGGATTGAGAGACAGGGCAATATTTGAGCTTATTTATTCCTGCGGACTTAGAATTTCTGAAGCCTGTTCACTCAAATGCGGAAATATAATGCATGGCGACAGTGTTATTAAGGTTCTTGGAAAAGGAAGTAAACACCGCATTGTTCCTCTCGGGGAAACAGCTGAACTCTGGCTTGCAAGGTATATGACAGAGTCACGGCCGCTCCTTTTGAAAAAGATAAAAACCGACTTTGTTTTTTTAAACAACAGGGGTAAAGGAATAGGAAGAAAAGGGGTTTGGAAAAGATTTAATGAACTCGCGTCTGTTTGCGGCATTGAAAGCCGGGTGCATACTCTCCGCCATTCATTTGCCACCCATCTTTTAACCGGAGGGGCAGACTTAAGATCAGTCCAGGAGATGCTGGGCCACAGCGATATTTCAACAACACAGGTGTATACCCATTTAACCAGGGATGACCTTAAAGGGTATCACAGAAAATATCATCCTGAAGGAGAGCGGGTATGAAAAAATATATACTTATTTTACTTGCCCTCTCAGCGGCGGGATGCAGCAAAGAAAATAAAATTCTCTATGATAATATAAATGGAATGGATTCCCCGTATCTTTCAGCTGGTGAACTTTCTGCAAGGGAAAAGGAATTAAAAGAAACAATCAGTGAATACAGGGATATTCTTGAGAAGAAAGTTGATGCTGCCAGGAACCTCGGCACATATCATAAAACACTTGGAAAACTTTATCTTGATAACAGAATGTATCTTCTGGCTATAGAACAGTTTACAGAAGCAATTAAAATTGACAATGAAAACCCTGTTCTTTTTTATTATGCAGCTCTTGCCCATGCAAGGTATGCAAAATCCCTGATGAGTGAAACAGAAAAGTTCGCGAATTTTATTGAAGCAGAAAAATTCTACCTGCGGACACTGGAGCTTAATATAAATTTTCATAAAGCATTATACGCGTTATCTGTGTTATATGTTTTTGAGCTTGATCAGCCAGATAAAGCTGTCAGCTATCTTGAGCAGCTGCTTGAGACACAGAGATCTGATTATGAAGCAATGTTTCTTCTTGCAAATGCGTATATAAGGATAGGGCTCTCTGATATGGCTGTGGAAATGTATGACAGGATTATAAAAAACACAAAAAACAGCGCATACAAAGATCAGGCTGAAGCCAATAAAAAAAAACTGATGGATGGTGGATATGAGGGGATATAATCTTGTTCCTCTTTTTGTTTCAAACCTGAAAGGGTTTAACAGGAAGGAAAAAATCAAACATCTCCAGTGGATGGCGGAATCTGTGGATTTTAAATCTGCGGGCAAGTCTGATCTTCCCGGTATTGCTTTATCTTTTTTTGCCCTTTCCAGAACAGAACTGCAGAAAAATTGCGATGAAGTAAATGCAATTGCTGAAAAATGCAGAAATCACGGGATTGATATTATTTCAATATATGATACCTCCTATCCTGCTCTTTTAAAGGAAATATATGATCCTCCGATTATCCTTTATGTGAGAGGAGCATTGCCTGATCCGGATAGTTTCAATATTTCAGTTGTGGGGACGCGTCATGCCACAGGGCGTGCCTTGAGAGCCTCTTTCGAAACAGGTTTTTATCTTTCTTCGGCAGGAATCAATGTAGTATCAGGGCTTGCCATGGGAATAGATGCAGAGGCCCACAGGGGAAGCATTAAATCTGGCGGAAAGACAACTGCTGTCCTTGGGTGCGGACCTGAGATGGTTTATCCGGTCTGCAATAAAAGAGTGGCAGAAGGGATACTGCAGCAGGGCGGTGCTCTTTTAAGCGAATACCCGCCTGGGACAGAACCGCTTAAATATCATTTTCCCGAAAGGAACAGGATAATCAGCGGTCTTTCTGCCGGAACTGTAATAATAGAAGCGCCTGTTAAATCCGGCGCCCTTATTACAGCTGATTACGCACTTGAACACAACAGGGATATTTTTATCCACAGCGCGGGACTTTTTACACAGTACGGCAGAGGCGGAAAAATGCTTTCGGATGACGGTGCCATGGTTTTTGATGAACCTTGTTTTATAACTGATTATTACGGATTTGAATCTGAAGCTGATTATAAACCTGATAATAAATATTTTGACAGTCCCGGGATTGTGGAAGATGAAATAAATGATTTGATCGTAAATTACAAGGGCCTCTTGTACAGGAGAACAATTAATGGCTAAAACCTCAGCTGAGCATAATAAAAAACAAACAACGCTGCTGATTGTGGAATCACCCGCAAAAGCAAAAACAATCGAGCGATATCTTGGAAAAGGCTATTCTGTGGCTGCGTCAATCGGCCATCTTATTGATCTGCCGAAATCAAGAATGGCAATCAATATTGATAATGATTTTGAGCCGGAATATATAACAGTAAGGGGAAAAGCCAAAATACTTAAGGAACTTTCACAGAAAGCTTCCAAAGCAGACCATATACTGCTTGCATCTGATAATGACAGGGAAGGGGAAGCTATCTCTTTTCATCTGAAAACTTTTCTTGAGAAAAAGAATACAAAAGCAAAAATTGAAAGAATAATTTTTAACGAGATTACCCCCGCGGCTATAAGGGAAGCCATCCGTATGCCTCTGGAAATTGATTCAGGAAAGGTCAATGCCCAGAAAGCAAGAAGAGTGCTTGACCGGATTGTGGGGTATAAGCTTTCTCCCCTCCTGTGGAAAAAGGTTAAAAACGGCCTTTCCGCTGGAAGGGTGCAGTCAGTAGCTTTAAGGCTTATCTGCGAAAGAGAGAAAGAGGTCGAGGACTTTACCCCTGTGGAATACTGGACACTTGAGGCTGAACTTAAAAAAGAGAAACACCTTTTTACCGCGCAGCTGGTGCAATTCGCGGGTGAAAAACCTGTTTTACCGGACAGCAAGTCTGTAGAAGAGCTAAAGAAAAAACTTGATGGCAGAGACTTTACTGTCCGTGAAATAAAGAAAACTGAAAAAAGAAGCCAGCCGAGAGCTCCCTATACAACATCAAAACTTCAGCAGGATTCAGCCAACAGACTAGGGTTTACATCAAGAAAAACAATGCAGATTGCACAGCAGCTCTATGAAGGGATAAATATCGGCTCAGGCCGTGTAGGTTTAATAACTTACATGAGAACAGACTCAACACGTATCTCAAATCAGGCATTGGCAGAGGCAAGACAGTTTATAGGTGAAAATTACCCTGATGAGCTGCCTGAAAACCCGATAAATTATTCTCCCGCCAAAAGGTCGCAGGATGCTCACGAGGCAGTAAGGCCTACTTATTCTTCATATACACCAGATTATGTAAAAGAATATCTTACAAAAGATCAGCTTAAACTTTATACATTGATTTGGGAACGCTTTATCTCTTCCCAGATGAAAAATTCAGTTTCTGAAACTACGACAACAGAGATAGAATGCGGTGATGCTCTTTTCCGCGCAAGCATGACCAGGGTAAAGGAAAAAGGATTCCAGAAAGTATTAAAGCTTCTTGCAATCAAGGAAAAATCTGAGAAAATACCAGAACTTAAACAGGGAGATTTACTTGTTCTATCTGAATTTAAATCTGAGCAGCATTTTACTCAGGGCCCGGCCCGTTTTACAGACGCCAGCATTGTAAAAATACTTGAAGAAAAGGAAATTGGACGGCCGTCAACCTATTCCCCCATAATTTCACTTCTGATAGACCGCCATTATGTATCAAGGAAAAATAAACAGCTTGTTCCCACTCAGCTTGGAAAGATTATATATGAATTACTTGTCAACTCTTTTAACGATATCCTTGATGTCAATTTTACTGCTGAAATGGAAAGAAAACTTGATGATGTTGAGACAAATAATGAGAACTGGGTTGGGATGATACGGGATTTTTATAAACCATTTAATGAAAAAGTTGATCATGTAATGGAGACACTTGAGTCGATCAAGGGGGCGCTTGACGAAAAAACAGATTATGTCTGTGAAAATTGCGGCAAGCCAATGGTTAAAAAACTGGGCCGCTTCGGTTATTTTCTCGCATGCACCGGTTTCCCTGAATGTAAAAACACAAAATCAGTACCTCTTGCCGACTGTCCAAGGCCTGGATGCGGCGGAATGATTGTGGCAAGGAAAAAACAGGGGGGGAAAAGCAAGGAATTCTACGGCTGTACAAATTATCCTGAGTGCGATTTTATAAGCCACAGCAAACCGACATCCAAAAAATGCCCTGTGTGCGGATATTTTATGGTTGAAAAATATGACAAGACAAGGGGAACATATTATTCCTGCAGCAATCATGAGTGTAAAAATTCAATGGAGGCGGATGAAGAGTGATTAAAAGATTTTTAGGTTATCTTGAAAATTTAAAAAACCTTTCTCCGGCAACACTCAAAGCCTATGAAAAAGACCTTCTCCAGTTCGAGGAATATATGAAAGAGGAAGGGCTTGATATCGCAAACCCTGACAAAAACACAGGGCGCTCCTATATTGCCTTTTTAAGGGACTGCGGGTTAAAACCTGTCTCTATCAACAGAAAAATAATTTCTGCAAGAGGTTTTTACGATTATGCGGTTCAAAATAATCTTTCTCCGGTAAATCCTTTTGAGAGGGTCAGGAGCATGAAAAAGGAAACTATATTGCCTGAATATCTTCAGTATTCTGAAGTAAATCAAATGCATGTGAGCGCGGAAAACATGAAATCAGATGATTTTACAAAAAAAAGGAATATAGCGCTGCTTGATTTTCTCTATTCTACCGGCTGCAGAGTCTCGGAAGCTTCTGCTCTTGACACGGAAAAAATTGATCTAGCCATGAGCAGCGCCAGGGTTAAGGGCAAGGGAAACAAGGAAAGGATTGTATATCTCGGGGGAAAATCAGTTGAATCAATGAAAGATTATTTTGCCACTATTGATTATTTTGAGGATTTTAAAAAACTGAGACTTAAAAAAAAGCTTCCTGTTTTTTTGAATAAGGCTGGGAGCAGAATAACAGAGAGGGGAATATTCTATATAATTGATAAAATAGCTGGTAACGGATATATGCAGAAAAAAGTCTCGCCCCATATCTACAGGCACTCTTTCGCGACACATCTGGTAACTGAAGGGGCAGATATAAGATTTGTGCAGGAAATGCTTGGCCACGAGAGCCTTTCAACTACGCAGGTTTACACTCATGTCGGGATAGGGCGGCTTAAAAATGTCTATAGAGATGCTCATCCGCATGGGAAACGGGACAATCAGAATGAAGAAAATTGAAGGAGTTTTGAATAATATGGAATTCAGGGGAACGACAGTACTTGCTGTAAAAAATAATGAGAATGTTGCAATGGCGGCTGACGGCCAGGTTACTCTTGGGAATACTGTGATGAAGGGTAATGCCAAAAAAGTGAGAAAAATCTATGACGGCAGGATTATTGTCGGGTTTGCCGGTGCGACTGCTGATGCGTTTACCCTGTTCGAGCGGTTTGAGGCACGGATTAAGGAATATAACGGCGACATCACAAGGGCGGCGGTTGAGCTTGCGAAAGACTGGAGAATGGACAGGGCTTTAAGGCGGCTTGAGGCAATGCTGCTTGTGGCAGACAAAAGCAAGATACTTTTGATATCCGGTACCGGTGATGTTATAGAGCCGGAAGAAGGTGTTATGGGGATCGGGTCGGGAGGCAGTTTTGCCTATTCTGCAGCTCTTGCCTATATGGATTCCTCAAACTTGTCTGCAGGGGAAATAGCGCTTAAATCACTTAAAATAGCGTCAAAAATATGTATCTACACAAATGATAACTTTGTATTGGAGGAAATATAATGCTTGAACTGGATAAACTTGCCCCCAAACAGATAGTAGCAGAACTTGACAAGTTTATAATTGGTCAGAACAAGGCAAAAAAAGCTGTCGCCATAGCACTGAGAAACAGGGTAAGGCGGCAGAAGCTTGATGAGGCTATGAGAGATGAGGTTGCTCCCAAAAATATAATAATGATAGGCCCCACAGGAGTTGGTAAAACAGAAATCGCGAGAAGGCTTTCAAAACTGTGCGGCGCCCCTTTTGTGAAAGTTGAAGCAACCAAATACACAGAAGTAGGTTACGTTGGCCGCGATGTTGAGTCAATGGTGAGGGATTTGATGAACGTTTCTGTAAACATGGTCAAGGCCGAGATGCGGGAACAGGTTTTAAAGGAAGCAGAGGCAAGGGCAGAAGAGATAATCCTTGACATTCTTCTCCCCGGGATAAAAAAAGAGGCAAAACCTGTTCCCCAAACCGGTTTTGCCCCGCCGGCAGGAGCGCAGGGTTTACAAAACAGTTCAACAGCTTCAACCGCCCCGGCAGCCTTGCCTGCCGCTTCAGACTCGGGTGATAAAAGCTCTTCAGTCAGGGAGAAATTCAGGAAAATGCTGAGAAACGGACAGCTTGAGGATAAAGAGATTGAAGTCAATGTAAATAAAAAAAGCACTCCTGCCTTTGAAATCTTTGCAGGAACAGGCCTTGAGGATATGGATCTCAACCTGGGCGGATTTTCTGGTCTGCTTGGCGGAAACAAGAAGAAAAAAAGAAAAATGTCTGTCAGCGACGCAAGAGATGTTATCCTTAACGATGAAATTGACAGGCTGATTGATACAGATAAAGCTTCGGATATCGCGAGGGAACGTGTCCAGGAAATGGGTATTATTTTTATTGATGAGATTGACAAGGTCGCGGGCAAGGAAAACAGAAGCGGCGCAGATGTTTCCCGCGAAGGTGTACAGCGGGATATCCTTCCCATAGTAGAGGGAAGCAAGGTCAATACAAAATACGGGATGATTGACACATCTCATATTCTTTTCATAGCTGCAGGCGCTTTTCACATGAGCAAACCATCAGATTTAATACCCGAGCTTCAGGGAAGGTTTCCCATCCGTGTTGAACTTGAGGCTCTTGGAGCGGCTGAATTCGAAAAAATACTTACACAGCCGGAAAATGCCCTTATCAAGCAGTATATTGAGCTTATGAAAACAGAGGATGTAAAACTTGATTTTACAGATGATGCAGTAAAAAGAATCTCTTTACTTGCCCAGGAAGTCAATTCAAGGACAGAGAATATCGGCGCGAGAAGGCTCCATACAATAATGGAATATCTTCTTGAAGATATATCTTTCGAGGCAAATGATCTTGCAGGACAGACTATTACGATAACACCGTCATATATTGATGAAAAACTCATCAATATTATAGAAGACCAGGACCTTAGCAGGTATATATTGTGAAAAAAGTAATCAAGGGCTGTAAATTTCCGATATTTATAGAAAGGCTTATTTCAGGAGAAAAAAATGTTTTTGAATAACAGTTATGGACGGGTTGTTGATATTCTTCACAGGACAATGGATGTTTCAATGCTCAGGCGCTCTGTAATAGCGGATAACCTTGCAAACTCGGATACACCCAATTTCAAGCGAAGCAATGTCAACTTTGAAGCCCAGCTGAAAAGAGCTTTTGATTCGCAGTCAAAACCTGCTCTTGAAGCTAAAATGACAAACAAGAGGCATATTCCTTTTTATCAGCCTGTTGACTACCGTTCTGTAGGGCCGAGAAGAGTGCTTGATTACCTTTCCCAGTCAAAAAACAATGGGAATAATGTGGATGTTGAGGAAGAGATGATGCTCTCTTTAAAAAATCAGCTTAATTATCAGCTGCTTACACAGGCAGTATCAAACCAGTTCAGCCAGATCAATATGGTTCTGAGATAGGAGAATTAGATGGGTATTTTTACAAATATAAATACAGCAGCATCAGGACTTACAGCACAGAGGCTGAGGCTTGATGTAATTTCAGATAATATCGCAAATGCCAATACCACAAGGACTACAGAAGGGGGCCCTTTCAGAAGGAGCAGGGTTGTTTTCAGGCCAAGGGTTTCGCAGCCCTACTGGAAAAGCCCATTTTTACCCTCTTTCCTTGATAACGGAATAGGTAAAGGGGTAAGGGTTGCCAAGATAGAGAAAGATATGGATGAAAAGCCGCGCCTTGTATATGACCCGACACATCCTGATGCGATTAAAACAGGCCCGAGGGCAGGATATGTTGAATATCCCAACATGAACATAGTAAATGAAATGGTAGACATGATTTCCGCGACCCGTTCATACGAGGCAAATATAGCAATGGTTAACGGATCGAAAAGCATGTTTTTAAAAGCACTTGAGATCGGGAGGTAATAGATGGAATATTTGAAATTTGATCAGGTATCAGGCCATAAACTGACTTTAAAACAGACTGACCCGAGGCATTTCGCAGGCGCGGGAACGCTGTCCGGCAGGACTGAAAAAGGTGATCAGTCATTTGAAAACATGATGTTTGATGCTTTAAACGGAGTAAATAAACTGCAGCAGGAAAGTGATAATCTTAATGTGCAGATGAAAACAGATCCTGACAGCATTGATGCCCACGATGTTACAATAGCCATGGCAAAGGCAAATACTGCTCTTGCCCTTACAAAGGCAGTTATTGACAGGGGTATCAAGGCATACAAGGAGATATTA
>JAVEZE010000006.1:0-33590 GCA_034003145.1 Spirochaetia bacterium | reverse complement strand
GGATAATTTAATAATCAAAAAATATAAGTGAAAAAAGCCGCTCCCTGCCTGCAAGGGGCGGCTCTGTCATCAGTTTTTTATGGTAAGATCTATTCGTACATCGGGTATTTCGCTGTAAATGTATAAACCTCATCCCTTATCGCAGCAAGGGCGTTATCATCATCAATATTTTCAACAACCTGTTTTATGAATTCAGCAACAACAGCCATTTCCGCCTTGCCCATCCCTCTTGTTGTGAGTGAGGGGGTTCCGATTCTTATTCCGCTTGTTACCATCGGTTTCTGCGGGTCGAACGGTATCGTATTCTTGTTCGCACTTATAGCTGCTTTATCAAGCGCAGATTCAACTGCTTTTCCTGTAAGTCCTTTCTTTGATACATCAACAAGCATGAGGTGGTTGTCTGTGCCGCCTGAAACAAGGGTAAATCCTCTTTCCATAAGGGCAGACGCAAGTGATTTCGCGTTATCATTTACATTCTTCATGTAAACCTTATAATCCGGTTTAAGGCATTCGCCGAAAGCAACTGCTTTTGCCGCGATTATATGCATGAGCGGGCCGCCCTGGATTCCGGGGAATATTTCCCTGTTTATTTTTTTGGCTATATCTTCGTTATTTGTTAAAAGATAACCGCCTCTCGGGCCGCGGAGAGTTTTATGCGTAGTTCCGGTTACAATATCCGCGTATGGGACAGGAGAGGGATGAAGTCCAGTTGCTACCTGGCCGCCGATATGCGCGATATCAACCATCAATGAGGCGCCTACTTCATCGCAAATTTCCCTGAATTTTTTGAAATCAAGGAACCTGGGATAGGCGCTGGCACCCGCAATTATCATTTTCGGGCTGCTTTCTTTGGCAATTTCCCTGAGTTTATCGTAGTCTATCTGCTGTGTTTCTGGTGAAACCTGGTACGCGACCATATTATAAAGTGATCCTGAAAAATTAAGTGGATGCCCGTGGGTAAGGTGTCCTCCGTGGCTTAAATCCATCCCCATAACAGTATCTCCAGGTTTTACCAAAGACATATAGGCGGCCATATTTGCCTGTGATCCTGAATGGGCCTGGACATTCGCGAACTTCGCGTTAAAAAGTGTTTTTATCCTTTCGATGGCAAGTTTTTCAGCCTCATCTACAAATTCGCATCCTCCATAATATCGCCTTGACGGATATCCTTCCGCATATTTGTTTGTCATGATACAACCGTCTGCTTCAAGAACAGCCATTGATACATTGTTTTCTGAAGCAATTAACTCAAGGTTTTTGTTCTGTCTGTTTTTCTCGTTTTGTATGGTAGCCCACACATCAGGATCGCTTTCTTTCAGCCTTTTTTTGAAAAATTCCATAAATTCCCCCTATTTGACAATCTTTTAACAACCTTTACGATATTTATAATTTTAAGTAAAATTTCATCTGGCAGTAAAAATATTATAGAAAACATCTGCAACATTCAAGTGTTATCATAAATCATGTTTATTATCCTGTTTATTACCTGAAAGAAATAAATTATATTATAATTGTTATGATAATTGTTACTAATTACGGAGGAGTAAATGCTTGAAAATTTTATTGCACTAAACCCGGTAATACAGGCTTTGCTTGCGACTCTCTTTACATGGGGACTAACTGCTCTTGGCGCATCTGTTGTATTTTTCTTTAAAACAATAAACAAAAAAATCCTTAACGGCATGCTGGGCTTTGCATCAGGTATTATGATTGCAGCCAGTTTCTGGTCTCTTTTGGCCCCTGCAATAGCGCTTGCGGAAGAGGTAACCAGCAGGCCGTGGATTCCTGCTGTAGCCGGTTTTCTTTCCGGCGGGGTTTTCCTATGGCTGGTGGATAAAATACTGCCCCATGCCCACCCCTCCTTTGCAAAGGGAAAAACAGAAGGGATTAAAACTTCGTGGCAAAGGAGTGTATTGCTTGTTCTCGCAATAACAATACACAATATTCCTGAAGGACTTGCTGTCGGAGTGGCATTCGGAGCAGTAGCATCAGGTATTCCATCTGCCTCAATAGGCGGCGCAATAGCACTTGCCATAGGTATCGGGCTGCAGAATTTCCCCGAAGGAACAGCAGTCTCAGTGCCGCTGAGAAGGGAGGGATTCAGCAGATTAAAGGCATTCAATTACGGCCAGTTATCAGGAATTGTTGAACCTGTAGCCGGCGTATTGGGCGCTCTGGCAGTAATATCAATGAGAGGTATTCTCCCTTATGCCCTCTCCTTCGCCGCAGGCGCGATGATTTATGTAGTAGTTGAAGAGCTTATCCCAGAAGCGCAGATAGAAAAACACAGCGATCATGGTACGATTGGGGCAATGCTTGGTTTTGCGGTCATGATGATGCTTGATGTCGCTCTTGGCTGATACAGCTGCCGGCAGCCGAACAGGCAGTGACGATACAAGGCAGTGACGATACAAGGCAGTGACGATACAAGGCAGTGACGATACAAGGCAGTGACGATACAAAGCAGTGACGATACAAAGCAGCGTTGACGCAAAAACAGCTCGTCCTGCCGGGCGCACAAAGCAAAAAGGCTTTCCGTTACCGGAAAGCCTTTTTCATATTATTTTACTTCTTTGATGATCTTTTTTTCCCTGATCTTTTTGTCCTCGGGGAAGCAGGCCGGACTGCAGGTTTTACAGTTTTTACCGGTGTTTCTTTTACCTCATCCTCCGCAGCTGTTTTTTCTTTTGTCTCTTGAGAAATCTGTTTATCAACATATTTTTTCTCTGCTGCGTCAACCTTTTTCTTTTTGACTGCTTTGACCCATTCCAGAAGGATCGGAGATGCGATAAAAATCGATGAGTAAGTACCTACTACAACACCTATTATCAGATTCAGGGCAAATATTTTGATCATTCCTGAACCAAAGATATAGATTGCCAAAACTGCCAGAAGTGTTGTAAGAGATGTTATAAGAGTTCTGCTTAAGGATTGTGTGATACTTATGTTTACTACCTTGACAAAATCCTTGTCTCGCAAAAGAGTCTGGTTCTCCCTTATCCTGTCAAAAATTACTATTGTATCGTTAAGCGAATAACCTATTATCGTAAGAACTGCGGCGATTGTAGCTGTATTTACCTCAATCCGGAATGTCCCTATAACGCCTAACATGACAATAACGTCATGAACAAGTGCTGAAATCGCGGACACAGCATAGGCAAGCTTAAAGCGGAACCAGATATAGGCAAGAATAAGAAGTAGGGCAAACCCTGTCAGATATGCGGACTGATATCCTATTGATTTTGAAAATTTAGGGCCGACATAATCGCTCTGCTTTATAATTATATTTGAAGTACCGAATTTATTTTCAAGAAGGGTGAGTATGCTGTTTGAAGCTTTTGTATTAAAATCAGGCTCCCCTTCCTTATCCTGCATCCGTATAATAAATTCCTGGCTTGCTTCATTACCTACTGTTTGTATCTGAATGTTTCCCAGATCTGATAAAGCTTCCCTTACGTCTGAAATATTTGCGTAATTATTCTGGTTTGTATTTTCGCAGTTTAGCATTACACCTTCAGGCGTCAAATCTGATTCATAATTAAGTCCGATAATTGATGCGGCAGAGCGCGCTCCGCTTCCCATACTCTCAACCGTTATATCCTCAATTGATGAGACTGCTGATGCAAGAGCTGAAACATCCGGATATTCAGAGAGAATAAATGTTTTTTCCTCTTTTACAAGGCCGCCCTCGCGGAATCTGTTTATCTGCAAGATTCCTTCGCTTATATTTATTACAGCCCTGTCGCTTCCTGTATATGAAACCTGCAGAGCTTTTTCAGCAATCTGCACCCTCATATTTACACCTGAAAGAAAGTCAATTCCAAGATTGAAACCGCCGTTAAGGGCGATTCCGGTTATACCGCCTATGATTACGATCAGAGACAAAAGCATCATTGGAATTTTCACTTTGGTGAATTGAATTATCTTTTCGCTCATTTAATCCTCCAACTGATGCTCAGCATTTTCTTTCTGGAAAACCCCAGGGATATGTCAAATAACAGTCTTGATACAAACAATGCTGTGAACATGGAGCAGACTATACCTACCGCAAGTGTATAGGCGAAGCCCTGAATCGGGCCTGTTCCTAACTGTGAAAGGAAAACAGCTGCGATAAATGTAGTAATGTTAGCGTCCATGATAGTCCAGAACGCTTTTTTGAAACCTGCATTGACAGAAGCTTCAGCTGATTTTCCGAGTCTGTATTCTTCCTTTATCCTTTCAAATATAATTACATTTGCATCCACTGCCATACCTACGGTAAGGATAAGCCCTGCGATGCTTGTCATTGTAAGGGTAAGGTTAAACGCTGAAAGAACAGCGACTGTAAGGTAGAGGTTCATAAAAAGAGCAACATTTGCAATAAGCCCTGCCCCTTTATAGTAGATCAGCATGAATCCTACAACAAGAAGAAAACCGACAGTAATAGCCCTGATCCCGACTTTGATTGAATCTGCGCCAAGTGATGCCCCTACTGCCTGCTGGTTGTCTATTTTAAGATCAACCGGAAGAGCCGCGGTTCTAAGGACAAGCGCAAGGTCTGCCGCTTCCTGTCTGTCAAAGCCTGTCATTCTGACCTGTCCGGACGGGATCGGCTCCTGAATAACTGCACCTGCCTTAACCCTGTCATCAAGCACAATAGCCATTGTTTTTTCTGTATTGGAAGATGTAAGTTTAAAGAAAATGTCAGAGCCTTCCTTGTCAAGGGTAAAGTTTATTATCGGCTTGCCTGTAATGGGATCGTTTCCAACCTGGGCATTTATTATATGAGTTCCGTCAAGTCCTTTTTCTTCCCTGATAGCTATATATCTCTGTACCCTGTCTATGCCGTACTCATCCTTCTGTACAAATTCCCTTGAAACAATCCCGGGAGGAAGTACCGAAGGATCAAAAGGCTGATTATTATCCGGCCTGAGAGCTTTTCCCCTGTTTTCGCTGATATACTGAAGCAGCTTTTCTGTAGCCTCATCATCAACTATATGGAAATTAAGGCTCCCTTTTCCCATAAGGAATGTATTAACCCTTTCAGGGTCAGCCGCGCCTGGAATTTCAATATAGATGGAATCATCACCCTGTCTTCTTATCTGGGGTTCTGTTACGCCGAACTTGTCAATTCTGTTATTCAGAATCTCCATAGCCCGGTCGATAGCTGCCCCTTTTTCTGCAGAAGTAGGCGTATGTCCCAATCTTTCGCCGAGGCTGTCCATATCTGCCTGCAGAAGTACGCTCATTCCGCCCGAAAGGTCAAGTCCGAGCTGAAGAATACCTTTGCTGGTTTCCTTTTTATCGAGAATTTCTTTTCTGTAATGGGATTCAATAATATTGAATGTGTTTTCCTCTGTTTTAAGGCTTTTTAAAAGCTCATCAAGAGTCCATTCTTTTGGAGGGGTTTTTTTTGCCAGCTTGTAATTTTCCCTGGCTTTATCTACAAGAAAATCATATTCAGCAGGGACAATAATGGTGCGGTCTTTTACAGCCAGCTCTTTTATTTTGTCCAGTTCTTTAGCTGCTTTACTTAAGGCATAGGTGCGGATCTGTTCTTTTGACCCTGAAGCTATTTCTTTGACATCAGCCGGCACTCTGAAGTACCAGTTATAAGTTGAATAAAGAAAAACTCCGGCAATGACCAATACCAAAAGTATAACAAAAAATCTATAACGTTTGCTCATTTAGTTACTCCGGTTGTCAAACTCTTTTTATTTGCTTTTTTCGTCAGACGCAGAAACGTCTGTTTTGTCACCTTTTGATTCATGTTTTTCAAGTACTGTCGCTACAGCGCTTTTTGTAAACTCAATTTTGGTATTGTCATCAACTTTTACAACAATTGTAGTATCTTTTACTGCCTGAACTACACCTCTTATTCCGCCGATTGTAACAATTTTATCAAATTTCTTGATCTCGCTGATCATTTTCTGAGTGTCTTTCTGTTTTTTATTCTGCGGCCTGATTATAAAAAAATAGAATACAGCAATTACTGCACCAAATGTGATAAATGTTGTAGCCATTGATCCGCCGGCGCCTGCCTGGAGGACAGGAAGACTACTGGTAAAGCTAATCATAATAACTTCCTTTATTTGAATATTTTATTTAAAATTACAAAAAAAGTTACCATACTATCGCAGCAGTAGTCAAGAACGGATATTAAATGCAAAACCGGAGTAACTGAAGGATTAAATTTGAACTGTTTTTGTAATTTCATCCGGTAATCTATGAACACCAAGAACCATCTTGAGCTGTTCAATACTTGCAATAGGTTTATCTGTTAATAAATTATACTTCTCAAGCACTGCCTTAAATTCTTCTTCATTTCCTGAATATATTGCGGAACAGAGGGCTGGTTTGAAAAATCCTTCCTCAAGAAGCTGCGCAGTTGTATAAGAGCTGTACTTTTTTTTTGCCTTGCTGTCTACAACAGCAGAATCTCCGTCATAACCAATCGTAAAAACAAAATCTTCCCTTTTCATAAGTAAATACCTTTAAAACAGATAAAACGCAGCTGATAAGCTGCTGCCTGAATCAAAAAAGGGGGAAGTTCCAAACAAGAACATTTCCCCCCTGTCAGTCAGTAAAAGGGAATTACATCATTCCGCCCATACCGCCCATTCCGCCCATGCCGCCCATTCCAGGAGCTCCTCCTGCAGGCGCATTAGGTTCAGGAACATCTGTAACTACGCACTCTGTAGTAAGAAGCAGGCTTGCGATTGAAGCAGCATTCTGAAGAGCTGATCTTGTAACCTTGGCTGGATCAATAATTCCAGCTTTAAGCATATCTGTCCATTCCATATTGCTGGCATCAAAACCGATCCCTTTTTTCTCATTTCTGGCTCTTTCCGCGATAACCGCGCCGTCAAGTCCCGCATTTTCCGCGATCTGCCTGATCGGCTCTTCAAGAGCTCTTTTTACAATGTTAAACCCGACTTTCTCTTCTTCTGCAACAGAAGTCATGTCTGCCTTGTTAAGGACATTGGCAACCTGGATAAGAGTAACTCCGCCGCCAGGGATAACTCCTTCGTCTATGGCAGCTCTGGTAGCTGATAGAGCATCTTCAACCCTGTGTTTCTTTTCCTTAAGTTCAACTTCTGTTGGTGCGCCGACATTGATAACAGCAACTCCGCCTGCAAGCTTTGCAAGCCTTTCCTGCAGTTTTTCCCTGTCGTAATCTGATGTTGTATCTTCGATCTGGGCCTTGATCTGCGCGATTCTGTCTTTAAGGTCTGAAGCTTTGCCTTCTCCGTTTATTATTGTTGTATTTTCTTTTTCAATTTTTACTGTTTTTGCCCTTCCAAGCATTTCAAGGTCTGTGTTTTCAAGTTTGAGGCCTAGTTCTTCTGAAATTACCTGTCCGCCTGTAAGGATAGCAATATCTTCAAGCATTGCTTTTCGTCTGTCTCCGAAACCGGGAGCTTTTACCGCTACAGCGGTAAGTGTACCCCTGATTGTGTTTACAACAAGAGTTGCCAGAGCTTCGCCCTCTACATCTTCTGAAATTATAAGAATAGGTTTTCCTGCCTGCGCTACTTTTTCAAGTACAGGAAGAAGATCTTTCATGTTTGATATTTTCTTGTCATAAATAAGTATATAGGGATTCTCAAGAACCGCGGTCATTGTGTCCCTGTTTGTAGCAAAGTAGGGAGAGAGATAACCTCTGTCAAACTGCATCCCTTCAACAAAGTCAATGTAGGAGTCAATTGTTTTTGATTCCTCAACTGTAATAACACCGTCTTTTCCAACCCTTTCCATAGCTTCCGCAATCTGATTGCCAATTTCCATATCATTGTTCGCTGAAATTGAGGCAACCTGAGCAATTTCAGATTTATCCTTGATGTTTTTTGCTATTTTTTTAATCTCATCAACAGAAATAGCAACTGCCTTGTCAATCCCTTTTTTAATAGCCATCGGATTAAGACCTGCTGCTACACTTTTTATCCCTTCTTTTGTTATGG
Source organism: Spirochaetia bacterium (assembly GCA_034003145.1). GTDB lineage: Bacteria > Spirochaetota > Spirochaetia > CADAEX01 > CADAEX01 > JACKPD01. The sequence continues at coordinate 25,650 of JAVEZE010000006.1, read as the reverse complement.
AATAAGCAAGTACAGTGGCGGTTGTTGTTCCGTCTCCTGCTACATCGTTTGTCTTTGTCGCTACTTCTTTTACAAGCTGCGCTCCCATGTTTTCAAACGGGTCATCCAGTTCGATTTCTTTAGCAACTGAAACGCCGTCTTTTGTAACAGTCGGTGCACCGAATTTCTTATCAATAAGAACATTTCTCCCTTTGGGGCCAAGTGTAACCTTTACAGCGTTTGAAAGCTTTTCTACTCCGATAAAAAGCTTTTTTCTTGCTGCTTCATTAAATTCTAACTGTTTAGCCATTATTATTCCCTTCCTTTAAATATGTTTATGTGTTGTGGATATAAATTATCATAAAGAAGATACAAATACTTTTTTAAATCATCAACAAGTAATTTTCTGATTTTTTGTTTTTTTTCTCTTCTCTGACAAAATTACTTGCATAAAATCTCGCCGCTGTAAACATGCCTTCTTTTTCCGGTGCTTTTTTCCATTATTACAAGCTCACCATCTTCTCCAAGGCCGATAATAATCCCTTCAATCCTTTTTCCGCTTTCCGGAAGACCATCGCACAGGAGTACGTTCTCCCCCCTCATGTATAGTTTTTCTTCCAGGGCAGCCTGCCAGGTATTGCTGCTCCAGTTTTCCTGCATAAACAACAAAAGCCCTGTAAGTGTCTGTAAAATATCCGGCTTTACCCCGGTAATCTCACCTATTGACGCAATACTGTTTCCCGCAATCTCTTTTTCCGCAAAACTGCCGCAGTTAAGCCCAATGCCGCATAATATATAACCTGAGCTGTTCTCGCACAGGATTCCTGATATTTTTCTCCTTTCAACAAGCACATCATTGGGCCATTTGATTTTTGATTTAATCCCGTATTCAGATTCAAGAAACCCGGAAACTGCAAAACCGGCGAAAAGAGGTAAAAAAGTGGCAGGGAATTTCAGATCATCATTTTTTATAAGCATTGTAAACATCAGGCTTTCTTCTTTAGCTGATATCCATTTTCTCCCCTTAACCCGCCCTCTTCCGGCTGTCTGCTCTGAGGAGACAACCAGCGTTCCTGTTGGAGGGTTAAAAAGGATAAGCTCTCTTGCGTCATTCATGGTGGAATCTGTAATCTCTTTATGGTAAATCTCAGCTTTTCCGCTCCTGCATGGCTGATTGCCTGGAGTGGTGCCCGGCATACTGCTGAAAGGGTTATCTATATTCAGCTTCTGCATATTATCCCTCCCCCGATGACAAGATCATCCTTATAAAACACGGCAGATTGTCCCGGTGTAATAACCTGTTTGGCAGAGAGGGTAACTTTTACGCTGCCGCTGCTGTTGCTGCTGTTGCTGCTGCTGTTGCTGCTGTTGCTGCTGTTGCTGCCGCTCCCGCATCCGCTATCGCTGCCCAGGCCTGTGATTTCAACCTCACACGGGATTTCAGAAGAATTATATCTTATAACAACATTGCAGCTGATTTTACCGTTTACAGGTACCGGAATAAACCAGTTTGATTTTTCAATATAAAAATCATCTCTCCCCTGCTCCTCATCCCGTCCTACAGTGACAGTATTTGTTTTACTGTCTACCGATATTACATACCAGGGGCCGTCTGAAAGTGAAAGTCCTTTTCTCTGGCCGACTGTATAGTAGACATATCCTTTATGCCTGCCCAAAAAATTACCGTAAGTATCCTCAATCCGTCCCGGCCTAACCTTTAAAAGATTTGGAGGGGCTTTTTCCCTTATAAAATTGCCGTATTCCCCTTCAATAAAACATATATCCTGACTTTCCTTTACAGAATCAAAAGAATACCCAAGATCAGCAGCCTCAGATGCAAGGTCTTTTTTAAGTATTTCTCCCATTGGAAACACACACCGCCTGAGTATCTTTTGGGGCAGGCGGTAAAGCATGTAGCTCTGGTCCTTGGTTTTGTCTGATGCGCGTCTTAAAAATATATCACCATCTTTTTCAGCAAGTCTTACATAATGGCCGGTCGCAAAAAAAATATCTTCCACAGCAGATGCTTTTCCTTCTTCAATGAGACGATTTACAACAGAATCATAAAACCAGGTGAATTTGATATTCTCATTACAGATTACACAGGGGTTTGGAGTCACGCCGTGTGCATAGCTTTCAATAAAATTGTTTATTACACAGCCGGCAAACTCTTTTTCCGCATCTATAATATAAAAAGGGATCTCTTCATCGCGGCATAGTTTTTCCGCTCTTTCAAGCACTTCCCGGCTGCTTGATTTTACCCCTCTGTAAACAACATGATTTGCAGCTATAATATTTTTCCATCCATCCTCTTTAAGCTTTCTGACTGCCATCCCGGAGTCAATTCCGCCGCTTAAAGCAAGGATTATTTTACTATCTTTGGTACGATTCACATATAACTCCGTATACTTAAAGTTCGCAGGTATCCAAATATGCAGATATTCCGGCATAATTTCAACCAGCAAGAATTCAACCAGCAGGAATTGCAGCTATAAAATATATTAAAAATTACAATAAAATTTTACCCCTACATGTTGCATATATATGCATTTTTAGAGTATATTTATACGCATCAATATGAGCGTAAAAAGAAACAGATTAAAAATAATAAAAAATCTCATAAAAGAAAACAAGATTGAGAGCCAGGAAAAACTTCTTGAACTTTTAATAAGCGAGGATATCTGCGTTACGCAGGCTACCCTGTCGCGTGATCTTAAACTTTTAAAGGTAAGCAGGGTCGCAGACAGCAGCAATGGCTACTATTATACACTGCTTGAAGATGAGGCGCAAAAAGTTTCTGAAGAAAGATATATCAAGGATTTAAACAGAGGTTTTCTTTCAATCAATTTTTCAGGTAATATTGCTGTAGTAAGGACTTTTTCCGCTCATGCCAACACTGTAGCCATAGCGCTGGATAATCTTGGAGTGGACGAGATAATAGGCACTATCGCAGGGGATGATACAGTTCTTGCAATAATGAGGGAAGGACTTACTTCATCAGATTTTTTAAAAGCCCTGAGGGAAAGATTTCCAGGACTTGATATATAGAACTGCAAAACAGACAAGAGGAGAAAATAATGAAAGCAGCAATACTTGGTATTTCCGGTTATACCGGAATGATTTTACTCAGGTTACTCGCAGATCATCCTGATATTAATGAAATAATTCCTGTATCTTCATCAAAAGCAGGAGAAAAAATACTTTCTACTGATCCTGGAATTGGAAAAGCAGTGACAGAAAAAACAGAACCGTCAAACAGATGTATGGTTGATATTACCCATGCCATAAACAGGAAACCTGATGTTGTGTTTGCTGCCCTGCCCCATCTTGCGTCTGCCGCTTTTTGCGACCCGTTTTACGGCAAGTCGGTAGTAATTGATCTTTCAGCTGATTTAAGGATAAAAGACCACGATCTATTCATGAAAGCATATAAAACCGCACCTCCCAGGCCGGAGATTCTTAAAAAAGCGGCATACGGACTGTGCGAAATCTACGAAAAAGAGATAAAAAAAGCTGATGTTATAGCAAACCCCGGCTGCTACCCCACATGCACGCTTCTTCCCGTACTACCGTTAGCTGAAAAAGGGGTAATACAGGGCAAAATAATTACCAACGCGCTTTCAGGAATTTCAGGAGCGGGAAGAAAAGCGACAATCAACAACCTTTATGTCGAAAGGACAGAAAACACAAGCGCATATCTGCCGGGACAGACCCACAGGCACTTTACAGAAATAAAAAAAGAGATTGTTTCATTTGACAGCTCGCTTGAGCTTTACTTTACACCCCACCTTGTCCCCTTAAAAAGAGGGATGTATGCGACAAGCGCTGTAGAGCTTAAAAGCGGGATAAACGCGGAAAAGATTGAGAGTATATTTGCCCAATACTACGGAGATAAACCTTTTATTATGCTGAAAGGGAGCACACTTCCGGAATCGCGTGATGTATGGGGTTCAAACAGGTGCGATATAGCATGGCAGGTTCAGGGAAACATGCTGTTCCTCTTTTCAGCAATAGACAACCTGGTAAAAGGTGCATCAGGGCAGGCTGTTCAGAACATGAACATCAGATTCGGCCTTAAAGAGAGCGCCGGACTTAAATTGTACGGCGAGCTTTAACTGCACGGTCAAGCTTTAACTGTTCGGTCAAGCTTTAACTGAACGGTCAAGCTTTAATTGTACGGCCAAGCTTTAACTGTACGGCCAAGCTTTAACTGTACGGCCAAGCTTTAACTGCACGGTCAAGCTTTAACTGCACGGTCAAGCTTTAACTGCACGGTCAAGCTTTAGAAGCGCATCAGGAGAGTGAGAGATAAAATGACAACTGATAAGGAAAGCGGGAAAAAAATAATTGTAATCAAGAGCGGCGGAAAGGCTGCATCCGGCAAAAAGGAGATGGCATCCCTTTTCCGGGAGATGAGGCAGCTTGAAGATAAATACAGCTTTGTTTTTGTGCATGGCGGCGGAGCTGAGGTTACAAGAGTAAGCAAAATCTTCGGCCTTGAGGCTAAGTTTAAGGACGGAATAAGGCTTACAACACCGGATGAGATGGAAATTGTCGACATGGTATTATCTGGAAGAATGAACAAGGAGATTGTGCGGCTTGCAAACAGCTGCGGTGTTGTCTCTGTGGGTTTAAGCGGAAGCGACAGTCTTCTTTTTACCGGAAAAGAGGCAGGAGAAAACACCCTTACCGGCAAGATAACAGAAGTAAAGCCTGATATTATCAAAATATTGCTTGAAAACAGCTTCATGCCTGTAATCTCATCAACCTCGATGACAATGAGCGGTACTGCTCTAAATATTAACGCGGATGAGGCTGCACTTGAAATTGCATCAGCGCTTAAGGCTGAAAAGCTTTTTTTCATTTCAGATATACCAGGTGTGATGAAAGAAGGAGAGGTAATACCTTTACTTACTGAAGAATCAGCGATAGAAGAAATATCAGCCGGCGTAATTTCAGGCGGTATGATTCCCAAGGTAAAATCATCAATTGAAGCTCTTAAAAAAGGGGTCAAAACTATTATCATTGGAGATTACTTTGAAAACGGCGATCTCTCATCAATTTTGGAAGGAATAAAAGGGACAGGTATAATTCTTTAATATTGTCTCTTAACTACGGAGGAAAATAAATGGTCAAACAATCAAAAGCGCACAAAGTCCCTTTCCCTAAAAATTACGCGTCAGAATTTCTTGTATTTGAGAAAGGAGAAGGAGTATATCTATACGATCCGACAGGAAAAAAATATCTGGATTTCGGCTCTGGCATAGCAGTTAACGCACTCGGCCACGGCAGAAGCGATCTTGCTGATATTGCCTGCAGCCAGATGAAAAAAGTAATCCACACATCAAACCTTTTCACTTCAGAGCCTTCAGTTTTTCTTGCCGAGAAACTGGTTACAACCGGTAATTTTGACGCGGTTCATTTCGGCAACAGCGGCGCCGAGGCAAACGAGGCTGCGATAAAATACGCCCGCCTTTACTCATACAACAAAAAAGGGGCCGGCAACCATAAAATGCTTGCGCTTGAGTCAGGTTTTCACGGACGGACAATCGGTGCTCTTTCATGCACACACAATCCTGCCTATAAAACCCCTTTTGAGCCGCTTATGCCAGGAGTTGAGTTTACTCCACTTAACAATGTAAAAGCGCTGGAAGAAAAACTTGACAGCACCTTCGCAGGCGTTATTGTAGAAGTTCTCCAGGGAGAGGGAGGGCTTCAGATGATGAGCAGGGAATTCGCTGAATCCTTAAACCGGCTTTGTAAAAAACACGATGTAATTCTTATAGCAGATGAGGTGCAGACAGGGCTTGGAAGGACAGGCTGGCCTTTTGCATCAGCCTCTGTCGGTCTTAATCCTGATATAATTTCACTTGCCAAACCCCTTGCGGGAGGACTGCCTCTTTCAGCGACCCTGATTCCAGCAAAAATAAACAACCTTATCAAAGTCGGGGATCACGGAACAACATTCGGCGGCGGCCCTGTAACATGCGCGGTAGCAGGCAAAGTGCTTGATATAGTCCTTGATCCGCTCTTTCTTGCGAATGTAAGGAAAAACGGAGAGTATCTTGCGAAAAAACTTGCAAACCTTGCCGCAAAATTCAGCTTTATCGGAGAGGTTAGAGGAACAGGGCTGCTTCAGGGTATCGAAATCAAGCAGCCGGAGAATTACAAAGGCGATCTTATAAAATCAATAATTTCAAAATGCGAGGATAACTGCCTAATTGTCCTTAAATCGGGAAAAACCATTGTAAGGATAGCACCTCCCCTTATTATTGAGGAAATCCAGATTGATGAAGGGATAGCGATACTTGAGAAAACTTTGGGCGAATTCAGTATTTAGTTTACTAAGGAGAAACAGATGGCGGGAAAAAAAGAAAATACAATTAAAAAGATAGCGCTTGCCTATTCAGGCGGGCTTGATACATCAATCATTATCCCATGGCTTAAAGAGCATTACCCTGGATCAGAGATTGTCTGCGTCTGCACCAATGTTGGGCAGAAAGAAGAGTGGGATAAAATTGAAGAAAAAGCAATAAAATCAGGAGCTTCAAAGATCTATATTGAAGACATAAAAGAGGAATTTGTCAAAGATTACATCTTCCCGATGATACGGGCAGGGGCGATTTACGAAGGCAAATACCTTCTCGGAACATCGATAGCCCGCCCTGTTCAGGCAAAAAGACAGGTAGAGATTGCTCTGGAGGAAGGGGCGGACGCTCTTGCCCACGGATGCACAGGAAAGGGAAACGACCAGGTAAGGTTTGAATTAACATACAAGGCTTTGGCACCTCACTTAAAAGTTATCGCTCCCTGGAGAATCTGGGATATAAACTCAAGGGAAGATGCGATTGAATATGCTGTAAAACACAACATCCCGCTTGGAAATATCACAAAAAAGAATATCTACTCGCGCGATGAGAATATCTGGCACACAAGCCACGAGGGGGGGGAACTTGAAGATCCATGGCAGACACCTCCTGAAAGTATTTACCAGAGAACAGCCTCTCTTGAATCTGCCCCCGACAAAGCGGAAGAGGTTATCATTGAAATAGAAAAAGGGTATCCTACAGCGCTTAACGGCAAGAAACTTTCTCCCTATGACTTTATTGATCAGCTTAATAAAATAGCAGGACCACACAGTATCGGCAGGGCTGATATTGTTGAGACAAGAACAGTGGGGATGAAAAGCCACGGAGTATATGAAACTCCGGCCGGAACTGTCCTTAACAAGGCTTTGCAGGAACTTGAGATGATTTGCCTTGATAACGATACGCTTCATTATAAACAGCTTATGGCTATAAAATATTCAGAGCTTATCTATGTTGGTAAATGGTTTACACCGCTTCGGGAAGCGCTGGAAGCTTTCATGGAAGAAAGCAGCCGATTTCTGACAGGGACTGTAAGACTGTATCTTTATAAGGGAAATGTGCTTATAGGCGGAAGGAAATCACCCTACTCTCTTTATATTGAGGATCTGGCCTCATTCGGGGAAAGCAGCTACAACCAGCATGATGCTACAGGATTTATAAACCTTTTCGGCCTTTCAACCGGAGTCACAGCAATTGTGCACAACAAGATTACCCAGAATACAGGACAGGTTAAAGATATCAAACAGATAGCATCGATCCACGAAGAATAAAAAGATGAAAGAAAAATTTACGGTACGGCCGGCAACAGTAAAAGAAATAAACAGGATCTTTGAACTCACAAACCAGATGGCGGAGAAAGGGCTTATGCTTACAAGAAGCAAGTATAAGATAATCTCGATACTTCAGAATTTTCTGGTAGCAGTTGATGAAAATGATTACACAGTCGGATGCGGCGCTTTTTCTCTTCTGTGGAGCGATCTTGGAGAGATTATGGCTCTGGCTGTAGACCCGCTGTGGCAGAAAAAAGGGGTTGGAAGTGAGCTTGTAAAAGCATTGATATCAAGAGGCTATTTTGTAAAGGTGCCTGAGATTATTGTCCTCACCTATCAGGTTGAATTCTTTAAAAAACTGGGATTTATACTTACAGACAAGGACAAATTCCCGAGAAAAGTGTGGAGAGAGTGCCTTGAATGCCCAAAACTTGAAAATTGCGATGAGACTGCGATGCACATGATTCTCTAAAACTGTTTTTAAATACATTCCACGCGGCTGTCCTTCGGAAAACGGGGGGCAGCCTTTTTTTAATTAAATGCAAACTTCAAAACTCTCTGCTATAATAGCAGATGAGGAGAAAAACATGGAAATAAAATATAAAAACCTAAGCAGCGCGGAATCCTATAAAAAATTAAAAACATTATCAGTACCTGACATAAAAAAAATAATTACACCCCAAAGGGTCACTTCATTCAGCGTAAAAGCAGGCTCCGGCATTGATTATAATTATTCTGCAAAATGCGCAGACAAAGCTGTCCTTGAGGCGCTTCAGATGCTTTCTGATGAACAGCAGGTTATAGAAAAGTATAAAAAAATTCTATCCGGAGAAATAATGAACAAAGGCGAGAACAGGATGGTTCTCCATCATTATACCCGCGGAGACTTCGGGACAGAAAGCAGAGAAGTAAAAGAGAGGAGAGATTTCTATAAATCTGAAATAAAAAGAGTTTATGATTTTGCTGATAAAATTCACAGGGGAATCATAAAAGGATCAACCGGAGCCAAATTTGACACAGCCATCCAGATAGGAATCGGCGGTTCAGACCTTGGCCCAAGAGCTTTATATCTTGCGCTTAAAGGGTTTATGTCCTGTGAAGGGAGAAATCCATTTTTATCCTGTGATTTTATCTCAAATGTTGACCCGGATGACGCATCTGATGTGATTAACCGGATTAATCCCGAAACTACCCTTTTTATCCTTGTATCAAAAAGCGGCACAACACAGGAAACACTTACAAACAGCTATCTTGTCAAAAATCTCGTAAAAAAGCTCTCACCTGTGAAAGATATTTCAAAGCATATGGTAGCAGTTACTTCAAAAGAAAGCCCCATGGCATCCTCTCCTGACTTTCTTGACTCATTTTATATTGATGATTTTATAGGGGGAAGATATTCATCCACAAGCGCGGTCGGAGGTGTTATTTTAAGCCTCGCGTTCGGAGGAGAGGTTTTTCAAAAGCTTCTTGACGGGGCGCATGAAAGCGACAAACTGGCTTTCGAAAATGATATCAGGAAAAATGCCCCGCTTCTTGATGCCATGCTCGGCATATATGAAAGAAATATTATCGGGTACACAGCCGAGGCGATTCTCCCCTACAGCCAGGCCTTGTCACGCTTTCCTGCCCATCTTCAGCAGCTGATGATGGAAAGCAACGGAAAAAGTGTTAGTGTAAACAGGGACAGGCTTGATTACGCCACCTGCCCAGTGATTTTCGGTGAACCCGGGACAAACGGGCAGCACTCTTTTTACCAGCAGCTCCACCAGGGAACAGATATCCTGCCTCTTAAATTTATTGGATTTAAAAAGCCCCAGCAGCTCATCGATATAAACTACGAAGGGAGCAGCTGCCAGATGAAACTGAACGCAAACCTCGCGGCGCAGATTACAGCATTTGCTTTAGGTCAGGACAATGAGAACCCGAATAAATTCTTCGCGGGTGGAAGGCCATCAGACCTTATCACAGGTGAAAGGCTTACCCCCTCATCTCTGGGTTCTCTCCTTGCCCACTTTGAAAACAGGACAATGTTTCAGGGATTTATCTGGAATATCAATTCTTTTGACCAGGAAGGGGTGCAGCTGGGGAAAAAACTCGCAGGCAAAGTACTTGGGGGGAATTCGGGAAACAGTGTCCTTGAGGCCTACAGCGCGCTGCTTATTTAGCCTGCAGAAAAGCCTTGATTGAATAAAAAATCCCCCGCCGGAAAAAGGAGGAAAACCGGTCGGGGGAATATTCATAAAGGAGGTATTATGAAAAAGTTCACACTTTTATAAACTAAACAAATCATGTATGAATTAGTTACATATAATTATAAAAAAATATATATTTTACATTAAGCAATTGATTTTTTCTGTAACAGTATCTAAATTCCATATGTATGGTAGAACTTGAAAAAGAAATTATTGGAAGCTGGTTTGAAATCAGATCCAATATCGAAAATATAGCAAATCTCCGCGATTACTTCAAACTTTCAGATGAAGATTTAAAGAAAACAGCCATAAAACTCAAAGCCTCTATCGAGGGGGGAATTACAGAATTTAAAAAAACAGAGCTCAAATCTGTTTATAATCTTATTGCTTCCCTTGATTACGATACAAGTTCTCTTCATCTGATAAAAGAGACAGCAAATAATATCAACTGCCTCACCTATGTAATACTGATTCAGAGGCTTATCACAAAAAAAGCTGTCAAACTAAGAGCTCCCCAGGCCGAAGAGCAGGAAAACGAGGCTGAAAAAGAGAGTGTAAGGAAATACAGCCTTACAGAGATAATTGAAATAATTAAAGAAGTACAGGAGCTGGTAAAAAAGGACCCTCTTCTTAAGTCGAACAAAAATGTAATAAATATTTTAGTTCAGGTGAGTAAATATAAAAAAGAAAACGAAACAATGAAAAAGATCCTTCCAAATATCCCTGCCGATAAAAAGGAAATAATGAGATTAAACTACTCAAAAACCTTAAATGAGATAATCTCAAAGCTGCTTGTCAGTTATAAAGCCCTTACTACAGAAGACAAACTTATTGACGAGAAAAAAAGAGAGAATAAACATATACTTGAGACCTACGATCTTTCCATTGCAGCAGAGCTTCTTAAAAAACAGGCAGAGACTTCAGACAGAATAAAGACTACCCTGGTTTACGCAGACAGGGAAAAATTCCGGATACTTGAAATAATACAGACTATAAAGCAGTTTGAGAAAAGCTTTAACGAGTCTTTTGCAATCGAAGAAAAACACTATTATAACATGGCCTTATCTGAGGCAGGGAAAAGGGAAATAAGCAGGCAGTTCTGCCTTGAAATCATTAAAATACTTGAAAAACACGCGGAAAACCCGATCTAAACAGGTTTTTTAAAAATAAAAATTATACCAGAGAGGTTTAAATTGAACAGTGTAACAATTGGAAAAAGAAGCATTGTCCCTTCTAAGATAATTTGCATAGGGAGAAATTTTGTAGAGCATATTGAAGAACTCGGGAATGAGATACCGGATGAAATGATAATCTTTATCAAACCCAACTCAGCTTTATCATCAAAGCTGATCTCATTCCATACCGAACAGCTCCATTATGAAGGGGAAATTTCTTTTCTGTATGAAAAAGGGTGCTTTTCAGCTGCGGGATTCGGGCTTGATCTTACAAAAAGGGAACTCCAAAGCAAACTAAGAGCAAAAGGGCTGCCATGGGAGAGGGCAAAAGCTTTTGATTCTTCCGCACTTTTCAGCAGCTTTGCTGAAATAGATAACACTGATAATATTTCCATTCTGCTTGAGATAAACAGCACTGCAGTCCAGTCATCAGACATAAGCCATATGATCTACAAACCCCATGTTATCCTCTCAGAGATAAAAAAATTCATCACGCTTAATGACGGGGATATTGTAATGACAGGAACTCCAAAAGGGGTCGGCCTTATAAAACAGGGAGACTTATTCAAGGGGACCCTTAAAATCGGGGAGAGGGTACTGACCGAAGCGCTCTGGACAGCAGAATAAAAAAGGTATTTTCTGCGCTGACTTGATCCATTTTTGCCCCTTCCGCTTAAGCAGCTAAAATTATAATAAGCCAGATGCTATTGCCGTAACTCATCAAATCAGTTCTTCTTAGAGAAGGTCTTTTCTGTTGTCTTTTTCAATCATACTACGGATATCCTTGACCTTCTGGGATGAGCCTTTTCTGCAGATAAGTGCTTTTCCGTTTTTTATAACAATTATAAGGTCTTTTACATCGCATAGTGCTATCGGGATATCGGAAAAAACAATATTGTTTGACGCCTCAACCTCATAAAGCTCTCCCTTTCCAAGGTTTTTTATGATTGTTTCAAACTGGTCCCAGCTTCCTATATCGTTCCATGAAAAATCAGCTTCAACCATCGCAGACATGAGAGTTTTTTCCATCACAGCATAATCTATGGAAATCGAGGGAGAACTGCTGTAGATAGACTCTATCCTGCTGCTGTCCATTATTATTTCTATCCCTTTTTTGGAAACTGGAGCAGGTGCTTTTTCTATTTTTCTGAATGCTGATGTAATCTGCGGGGAATATTTTTCTATTTCTTCAAGAAAAACATCCATGCTGAAAGCAAACATCCCTGAATTCCAGAAATACCTGCCGTCATCAACAAATTTTTTTGCTGTTTCAAGGTCAGGCTTCTCACGGAAAGAAGCGACCTTAAACCCTTTTTTATGCTTTTCTCCCCTTTCTATATAGCCGTATCCTGTTTCAGGGTATTCTGGAGTGATCCCGAAGGTTACAAGATATCCTTCCCGCGCAAGCGAATCTGCTTCGGTAACATTTGTTTTAAATAAATCCAGCTCCTCTATCATATGATCTGCCGGAAGTACCAGTGATGTACAGAGAAGCTTTCCTGTAAGCTTGAACCACCAGGCCGCGGCTGTAATCGCGGGTGCGGTATTGCGGGCGGCAGGTTCAGGGAGAACCATAATTTTCCCGCTCCCGGAATAAGGGGCGCACTCGGCAAGAACATCTTCAAGCTGTGATTTAAGCGTTATAATTATTATCTTTCCTGGAATATCAAGAGAAAGCGCCCTTTCAACCGTAAGCTTTAACAGGGTTTTCTCCCCTTTTACCTTTATAAACTGCTTGGGCGATTCGTTAAGCGAAGCAGGCCATAGCCTTGTGCCTGAGCCGCCCGCAAGGATTAAAACATTATCTACCATATCTGTAGATTATATACATTAAAAAAACAATTCCACAATAGTAAAAAAATGTGCTATTGACCTGAATTTTTTTCTGCCGTAAAATTAAGTTACTTTTCAAACTTAAAGGAGAACATCAATGGCTAAAGGTTTTTCACTTACCATGTATCCCTGGTTATACCTTGCGAAATATTCAGATAAAAAATGGTCGGAAAAATATATTGAACAGCCGCATAAAAGTCCCGGGGAAGAAGAATCCATGACAGGGGAGGCAGCTTCAAAACTGCAGATGGAGAGGAACTATATTCCGGGCCTTCCACTTGTAAATTACACAACCCAGTACGGAATGGGATGTTTTGAAGGATTAAAGGCTTTCCCCCAGCCGGATGGTTCACTTAAAATATTCAGGCCTGATGAAAACGGCAAGAGATTTAAAATGTCGATGGAAGGGCTTTATATGCCTGGGTTCCCTGTCGAAATGTTTGTCGATTCAGTAAAAACAGTAATTAAAAAGAACGCACAGCTCGGATTTGCTCCAAAATATGATAAAGAATGGGAAAAGGATGATTTTTTAAGCGGAACTGCTGTTTATATTAGGCCATTTTCATATACAGAGCCTGGCATAGGAGTAAATATTTCTACAAGCCCCTGGGTTGTTACAATAGCGACCCCGGTAGGAGCCTATTTTGCACCAGGAAATTCAGGAGCGACAACAACAAAAAGGGTAAGAGCAACAAGATACGGTACAGGATGCCTAAAGACAGACGCGAATTACGTAATTTCCGCACTTGCTAAACATGAGGCAATGCAGGCAGGCTATATGGAAGCGGTTTTTCTTGACGCTCTGGAGCATAAATATCTTGAAGAAGGCTCCTCTTCCAACATTTTCTGTTACCTTAAAAACGGAACACTTGTAACTCCTGACCTTGGCGATACAATACTTCCCGGCGTAACAAGAAAAACTGTTATAAAAATAGCTTCCGATATGGGGATAAAAACTGAAGAGCGGAAAATATCAATAGATGAGGCAATGAGCGATTCGGATGAGATGTTTGTTTCAGGGACAGCAGCCGGAATCACATTTCTTGACTCGATTAACCATAACGGAAAAAAAGTAGTTTTTAACAACGGGAAAATGGGAGATGTCGCGAGTAAGCTTCTTGCAAAACTTAAAGGGATCCAGTACGGAAAGGAAGAAGATAAATACGGATGGATGTTCAAAGTTTGAAAAATTTCAGTGTTCAATTGTAACTGACAAATAAAGGCGGCCCTTTTACCAGCTGCCTTTTTTATTGCCTGATTCTGCTGAAGCAGAGAAGCGGCAGATGAGTTATCCCTGCTCCGTCAGCATCTCTATCCGGCCGTAGATGTCCTGGTCAATCGCGTTATATATAACAGGGTTTTCAATCTCCATGTTGTCTTTGCTGTAGGGAATAACGGATGCGGCCTGGTTGGTTTTTCTGCCTGCATTGATAATAGCATGGCGCATATTAACCTGCGCAAGCGGTTTGGTAAAACTTCTGTTTAGTGTTTCAGGATCCCTGCTTAAAAGATCATACAGCTCTGCCGATTTGGTAAGATAAACCAGAGAGCTTGAATAATAACTGCTATTCCTGTTTTTTTCTGAAAGCCGGTAAAGGGTAACGCCGAGATTATTATAAACTTCCATTAGTTTTTCAAGCACAAGCTGCTGGTCTCTTCTGGTGTCAAGCTCAATAAATCCCTGATGGTCTCTCCAGTATTCAAGTTTTTCAACAACCTGTTCATAAAAAGCCATTGCAGGCGAAAAAACATTATTATAGTAAGACGAGTTAGCGAATGCCAACAATACTGATTCGTTATCTCTTTTATCAAGCGATATGTTATAAAAACGCTCAGACGCATCTGTATAATTCTGGTTTTTATAATATATAAATCCTATTTTATATGATAAGTTGCTGTCTCTGTAGCCTGTGCCTTCAGCTTTCATGAATTCGCGGTAAGCCTCGGTATATTTTCCGGCATTATAGTAATATATATCACCAAGATCTTCATAGAGCTTTCCATATTCAGGAAGTTTTCCAAGAAGGTCCAGGTTGTTTTCATATTCGTTAATAGCTCTCTGGTAATATTTTTGGGCAATCAGTATTTTGCCGTCTCTTTTTTCAAAAAACCCCAGCCGGTTAAGAGAAGCTATCTCAAAATTCTTTCTTGTTTTTCTTGCGTACATGTATGAATGGGGATATTCTTCCCTGATGCGGCTGAGTGAATCATCTCCTGTTAGTTCTTCTACATTTTTTAGACTTTTTCTTTCAAGCTCTGATTTTTCAATAATTCTCCACAGCCTTGAGAGCTGATAATGGGGTTCTGATAATTTTTTATCCATATTGGAAAGCTTTATAAGCTCTCTCTCTATTCCGTCAACATTTCCTGTATCAATGAGGTATCTGTAAAAATCAACCGCGATGTAAGGGTCAAGATGCTTTTCCTTGATGTTCTCTATATATCCCCTGTACTCTCCGAGCTTGCCATAATACTGTCTCTTTTCAAGGGGAATCTTACCTTCTTCAGCAGCTGCGGATGCCTCTGCAGCTTTTTCTCTTTTATCTGAAAGTTTTCCTGATCTAAGATCTGAGGCGATCTTTCTGAAATAAAGCTCAGGTTTTTTACCAAACTTAAATAATGAGTCATTGATGGTATATTCGGCATTTGCATATTTTTCCTCATCCTTGACTGCCCAGTTAAGGTAATTATCAATCTTGCTGATCAGCATCTCATAATCCCATTTTTTCCTGTGGAGATTAAGATAATCATCAATTATTCTTTCAGCGTTTTCATATTCTCCCTGATAAAAAGTCTTAAGAGCGGCGTAATCAAGAAAAGCTTTTTTATCTTCCCTGAAAAAGCCGTAGATGGGGGCACCTTTGTTTCCCTCTTTCACAGAAGAAAGATCAGGGCCTATCATCTGTATATACTTTTTTTCGGCAAGATTGTATTTTCTTTTTTCTATGTATAAATCCGCATAACGGTAGAACTGCTTACGGTTTGCCCTTAACTTACTTGCCTTGATAAAATAATTCTCAGAAACATCATATTTATCAGCCTGAAGCGCTTCATAGCCTTTTTGATAAAGCCAGTATGAGCGGGCAGGTTTCCACACAAAATTAAATCCGATAAAATAAAGAAAATAGGCTACAAAGAGAAATACAAGGGACCTGGCAACAAAAGGGACAACTTTATTCTTGATTATATAGGATAATGTGGCTTTTTCTTTTTCAAGCTCTTCCCATGTTTTTCTATCGTACTGGGCAGGGATCTTTATTCTTTTTCCTGATATTTTAAAAACAAGGTCAGCAATCTCCCGGGGAGACGCGCCTGAGGCAAGCTTATCGACCAGAACATCAAGATTACGCCCGGCAAGCTCCTTGTTTCCGATTAAATCTTCTATAAAGAATTTAAGATTCCAGGGAAGCTGCGCAAGGGTATCAGTTACCTGTTTGAGTTTATCGGCAGATATATAGAATTGTCCCGCTGCCTCTTCATCCTGATGCGGAGGTAAATCTGGTGTTTCAGCGGCTGCTTCAGGAGGCTCTTCTACCTCTTTTTCCTGTTCTATTTCGTCAAGCTCATCAATATTCCCGAATTCCTCACCAAGGTCTTCAAGGCTGAACTCATCCTTATTAAGCTCTTCATCATCAAGCGTCTCAAGATCGCCAAGCTCTTCAATTTCGTCAAGATCCTCAAAAAGATCTTCAGGTTCATCTTCGCCTGACTTGATATCGGGAAGCTTTACATCAGTATCATCAAATTCATCATCTACCGAAATTGTCTCAATATCACCAATATCAAAATCTTCATCAGAGATTGCATCTTCAGCAAAACCATCAATTTTTTCATCAGAATCCGCATCAGCAGGCTGATCCTCTCCGCCTGTCAAATCAAGTGACGGTAATTCAAAATTATCAAGAGGTTCTGCCTCAGAGACATCACTTTCCAGTTCACTATCGTCAATATCTGAAAGATCACCCAAATCAAAGGATTCTTCTGCGTCAGTTGCAATGTCTGCCTCAGCGTCAGAATCAGTTTCAAAATCATCCAGAGCGCCGAATACAGTATCATCCGCGGCTTCTTCCTCCTGCTGAGAAAACTGGTCAAGCAGCTGATCAGGATTGTCATCAAAGTCAAGCGAACTGTCGCCGAAAAGGTCATCTATATCTTTGGGAGCTTCTCCTGTTTCATCTTCTGTCTCAAAATCTTCAGGCAGTTCATCAAGGAGTTTGCCCAGATCGTCGACTGATTCATCTTCTTCTCCTGTTAAACCGGCAGCGGAAAAATCATCAGGCGGCACAGTATCTTCCATGCCTGCATCAGGTCCATCGGAAAACTCTGTCAGATCAGCAAGGTTTTCAAGAGATTCCTCATCAAGGCCCTGAAAAGAATTGTCCCCGGTTATCCCATCATCCTCAAAACTGCCTAAAAGCGCTGAAATATCATCAGGCAATTCGCCTGATTCAGGCTTCACATCTGCAATTTCTTCTCCAAGCTCTGCCATTATGGCTGGCTCATCGCCAAGTGAGTTAAGTCTATCTTTTAGTTTATCAATATCTCTTATTTCAGGCATTTGTCCCTTATTCAGAATTTCGGAATAGAAATCAACCTTTCTTAGCTAATTTATACCATATTTACAATAAATGACAGTTAAAAAAAATACCCGGGTAAGAATAGGCAGCGGCGAATTAAAGAACAGGAGCTGACAGCACTAAGCAGGCAAAGCCAGAGAAGCGATATTTCCTAATTAATTATTAATAATAGAGCCTCTTTCAGCCGAATTTGATAATATGTATTTGAAAAAATTTTTCTCAATCCTCTTTGCATTGTTTATGGCAGCCCATATTTACGCAATTGAACTTGAAGGGGCTAATATACATAAAAAACTAATCAACATAACAGATGCCTCTGAACCTGTTTTTGTTGATGATTATATATTATTTACATTCAAAAGCAGCGAAAAAACCGCGTTTGTCGGAGCTTCATTTGATTTCAACAATTTTACAAAGGTATACCAGTTTAAAAGAACTCCGGAAGGAATATATTTTCTTGTAATTGCCAATCCCGGTAAAGAGATTATAAAATACAGGCTGATAGTTGACGGGCTCTGGATGCCGGATCCTTTTAACAGAGAAAAAATCAGGGATATAAATTCTGTTGAAATCTCAATCCTGCGGCAGCCGGAAAAATCAGACAGCGAGATCAACTATCCCAGGTTCGCAGACGGTTATACCAATTTTTATTATAAAGGAGAGGCTAACATAAGTGTCTATCTTGCCGGAAGTTTTAACGGCTGGGACCCTTTCATGTATCTTCTTTCGGAAAAAAGGGCTGGAGAATACTATATTTCACTTAAACTGCCGCCGGGGAAACACAATTATTATTATGTTGCAAACGGGAAAATAATACCTGACAGACGAAACCCTGATGTTGTCTGGGACAAGGATTTCAGTGAGATATCAACCTTCACTCTTATGCAGCAGGAATAACGCCGCCTTTTTAAGCTTTTTTTATCTGAAAGAGTAATACCACTCTTTTCCCCCATAACCATCTTTTTACCCAAAAGCATATGCTCTCACATATGCATATTTTGACAAAACATTGACAAAACATTAACATAACGAGTCTTGAGGCATAACAAGGCTTTGACTTGCATAAAAAATCAGGCAGTTATATAGTAAAGTTGCCGTAAATAGAAATCTCAAGGAGCATATTATTAAAATAATGATTATCGGCGGAGCCGGTTATATTGGCTCTCATGTCGCCAGAAAATTTCTTGACAAAGGGTGCAAAGTAACAGTTTATGACAATTTTTCATCAGGAATGAGGATAAACATATTCAGGGAAGAGAGTGTTGTTGAAGGGGATATCCTTGATCAGGAAAAGCTTTATTCAGCCATGTCAGAAGGCTTTGACGGGATAATACACCTTGCCGCGTTCAAGGCTGCAGGGGAATCAATGACTTCGCCGGAAAAATATTCAGTTAACAATATCACAGGTACAATAAACATAATAAACTCTGCCTGCAGGGCCGGGATAAAAAACCTGGTTTTTTCCTCTTCTGCCGCTGTTTACGGCGAGCCCCAATACATACCGATAGATGAAAATCACCCGGTAAATCCTGAAAACTATTACGGATATACAAAGCTGCAGATTGAAGGACTGTTAACCTGGTACGACAGGCTTAAGGGATTAAAACACGCATCACTACGCTACTTTAACGCAGCCGGTTATGATCCTGACATGAGAATCAGGGGGCTGGAGAAAAACCCGGCAAATCTTCTGCCAATAATTATGGAGACAGCATCCGGGATAAGGGAGCGCCTTGATATATATGGCGATGACTACCCTACTTTCGACGGTACCTGCATTAGGGATTATGTCCATGTCACAGACCTTGCCGAAGCCCATTACCTTGCGATGAAATACTTGATGAGTGAGAAAAAAAGCCTTACCGTCAACCTGGGAAGCGAATCAGGCTTGAGTGTTCTTGAGATACTTGAGAAATCAAGATCTATTACAGGAATGGCTATCCCTTCTGCAATAGCGCAAAGAAGAGCAGGTGATCCGGTAAAACTTGTAGCAAAGTCGGAAAAAGCAAGAAAACTGCTTGGATGGAACGCTGCAAACAGCACTGCTGAAATACTTATTGCATCATCCTGGAACGTTTACAGGGAAACACTAAAACCCGGCTGACAGGGAATATCTTTCAAAATACCTTTAAAAGAACCTCTCAAAGAGCTTATAAATAATTATTTCCTGATATTTCCTCTTTTGTGATATAATTACAGTTACTGATCATAAAAATTACACAAGAAGATATTCTTTGCAATTTAAAACACCTTAAATTAAAATGTTTTTAGGAGGTCTAAATGACTGAAGAAAAAAAAGCCAAAATACTTGCGGACCTCATAGATTTTGATCCTGTTTTCCTGGAAATTAAAGAACTTTTTCTATCCAATCTCGTAATGATCAGTGAAATACCTGCCCCGACATTCGAGGAGCAGGAGCGTGTGGGATTTCTACTCAACAAGTTCTCCGAAGCAAACCTGATAAACACCTCTACCGACGAGTACGGCAACGCGCTGGGGATCCTTCCTGGGACAGAAGAGGGGGAAAACATACTTATTGTATCCAATATCGACACATCAGTAGATTTCACAGCAGATCATTCTGTAAGTGTCGGGCCTGGAACAGTAACCGGCCCTGCTGTAGGAAATAACGCGGTCGGGCTTGCGGCAATAACCATATTGCCGGCGCTTTTTGAAAAACTCGGCATTACACTTAAATCAAACCTGATACTGATGGGATCAAGCAGAAGCCTGGGAAAGGGGAGCCTGGGGGGGCTTCGGTTTTTTTTGAAAAACACACGCCACCCGATAAAAGCAGGGATATGTCTTGAAGGGATGAATCTGGGTGAGATAAGCCACAGATCGCTTGGAATGATGAGGTGTGAAATAATTTACAATACACCTGATAATTTTGACTGGAGAATGTTCGGAAGAATCGGCGCCATAGAAACACTAAGCGAGATAATAAGCAGGATAAGGGAGATTCCTATACCGGGAAAACCAAGGACCTCTGTCTCTTTCGCTTCAATAGAAAGCGGTACAGCTTACAGCCTTGTCGCAAGCGAAGGGATATTAAGGTTTGAGATAAGAAGCGAATCCGAAGAGATGGTAATAATGCTAAAACATGAAATTCAGAATATTGTAGCGGAAGTTTCATCAAGTTACGGGATTGAGGTTACAATGGATGTGGTTGGACAGAGAAACCCTGGAGGGATCCCGTTTACCCATCCGCTGATAACATCTGTGAGAGACATAATGGAAGCGCTTGACATAAAAACCACGGTACAGCCTACAACTAACGAGCTTTCAGCTTTTATTGACATTGGTATTCCTGCAGTAACAATTGGAATAACAAACGGCTCAATAAAAGACAAGAATAACGAAGAGATTGAAATCGGGCCTGTTTCCCAGGGGCTTAAAACCCTGCTGGGGCTGATACTTTCTGTTGACAGGGAGGAATATGATGAATCCTGACAAATGGCTTAAAGAAAACACATATCATCATTCCGAATTTGTTAATATCGCAGACCTTGTAAAGGAAAAGAAAAAAAAGGGATATAAAATTTCACTTTGTATCCCTACCCTGAACGAGGAAAAGACTATAGGGAAAGAAATTATAATATTCAAATCTGAACTGATGAACAGGGTCCCTCTTGTCGATGAGATTGCTGTAATTGATTCAGGATCTACAGACAAGACACGCGAAATTGCATCTTCATACGGTGCTGACGTATACCTTTCCACTGATATACTTCCTGACATTGAGAAAAAGAAAGGAAAGGGGGAGAACCTGTGGAAAGCGATATATCAGCTTGACGGGGACATAATTGTATATATTGACGCAGATATAAAAAACATCCATCCAAGGTTTGTATACGGCCTTTTGGGGCCTCTTATCTACAGGGACGAGGTAATGTATGTAAAGGCTTTTTACGACCGTCCTCTTGCCTTTTCAGACGGAATAAGGCCTACAGGGGGAGGAAGGGTTACAGAGATACTTGTACGCCCCCTCTTCTCGCTTTTCTATCCAGAACTTACTCCGATTATTCAGCCTCTTTCAGGTGAATATGCTGTGCGGCGGGAAGTTCTTGAAAAAATACCTTTTCCGATCGGGTACGGCGTTGAAACATCCCATCTTATTGATAT
This sequence comes from Spirochaetia bacterium, assembly GCA_034003145.1. Taxonomy (GTDB): domain Bacteria; phylum Spirochaetota; class Spirochaetia; order CADAEX01; family CADAEX01; genus JACKPD01. The sequence goes on along the minus strand of JAVEZE010000006.1, from coordinate 4,130 downwards.
CTACCACAAATGGGGAATGGAGGCTTTTGCCCAGACAGATCTTGACCAGAGGGTCCACAGAAACCAGCCGACACGGGATCTTGGGAAAATGGCGTTTGGAATACTTCAGGCATTTTTTAAAAGGCTCTCTGCCCACGACATTGTAAAATATAAAGAGTTTGAGTCCAATATACTAAGGCAGTTCCAGGCCCACGACAATAAGTTTGAAGTGATTGAGATTCATATTAAAGAGGAAGAGCGGCCCCCAATGATAGATATACCTGAGTACCGGGAAAAAAGAGGGATAAAGATAAAGCCTTAATCACCTGTATAACAGATGCTCTTTGCGCTGTTTATTAGCTGCCTGATTTCCAAAGAGGAAAACAGGCAGCAGTCTCAGCTTACCCTTCCATTAAAAAGTGGATCAGCCCCTATCGTTCCTGTAATCTTTTTTATGTAATCCTCAGATTCAGAGTCTGCCAGGTTATCCCTGCATTTTTCAAGTTTATTCTTCAAATCAAGCTTAATGCAAAGTTCACTGTTCTCTTCTGTTGAAATGAAATCAGTAATATACTGAATCAGGTTTTTCCAGTGCCTTATTTCTATCTTCTGTTTAAGGAGAAGCCTTTCCCTGTACCAGCTGCTGCCAAGCACATACTCCCGCCCGAAAAGTGACCTTATTTCAGGGTCGCTCACCTCCTTTCCTTCAAACTTACCGTATGCCATAATGTGAATCAGGGCTTTAAGGGGAGGGATTGCAGAATCAACGCTTCCATCCTCAAAATACATCAGCGCTACCTTTCTCTGGCTTTCAACTATGTAATTTACTCCATCGATAAACGCATCAATATTCTGCCTCTCAGGCCTCAGCATATCATTGTTAAACACGGCAAGAGGCTCATCAAATATCCGGCCCATATAATTAAACAAAAACGCCTCTGTTATCCTGTAGCCCAGACGGCTTGTAAGGACTTTTTCCCCCTTCCACTCAAAATCCTCAATCTTTTCAAGAGATCCTTCAGCAATAAGCTTTTTCGGTTCCCTCTCCTCATAATCAAGCCTGCTCCAGATCTCGGGGATAAGTATGCTTATGTCATGGTCAAAACGGGTGTAGCTGCCGACCCATCCCGCAACTGATGTAAAACCTGAATAGCCGGTAAGTATAAATGACAAAAGCGCGTTGTTAAGATCAGTAACTCCGGATAGCATATTAAAAGGCCCTTTTGTAAGTGCGCCTTCTGAACCTGCCCCTGTGGTTGAGGGTGATTTCCCTGACAGGCTGCAGATAAAATCCATAAAAAGCTCAGGCAGCTCCTGGTAATGGATCGGGTTATAAACGCTTAAGCCTTTTATCCCTTTTTTCTCATCAGGGCGGTTGTTTCTTCTTGAAGGAAGGACTGCTGCAACCGGAGTATAAACTGCCTTATCAAGTGGAATCTTTCTGTACAGCCTTGTCCCCATTTCCCCGATGTAAAAAGACCTCGGCTTTGTTATCTCAGGCCTCACCTGCAGATAACGGGGGTTTGTGCTTATTATGCCGTCAACCATTCGCGGATGGGAAGGGGTAATAAACCATGTCCCTTCCCTGCTCTTTGCGCCGTTGCGGATTATCTCTTTTATGGGATCAGTGTATTCATCAAAATTTATGGCGTTTTCAATAAGCTCTTTGGCATGTGTCTTGTTAAGCGGTTGATAGTTTGAGATAAAATTATTATCCCCCGCAAGGTCTGCTTCCGCCTCAATATCATAACCCCTGTGTATAGCCTCATCCGGCCTCTGGAAAAGGCGGTATTCGCAGTTGCGAAGTATTTTAAGGCTCTTTCCGCTGTATCTTTTGGGAAGACTTTCAAAAAGGGCGGAATCAAGTGTAATTGAGACAGTAATATCATCTTCCTGCTGCAGTTTTTCAGAAGCTATAAAATCTGTCCTTAGCTTATGGATATACCAGGAGCTGTCAGGGGCAAAACCTACCCGCAGGAAGCTAGCTATAATCTGCCTTCCGTCAAAGAAGAGGGCATTGCCTTCCCTGCCGTTTATTATGCGGACGCTGAAATGCTCTTTCCAGTTGTTCTCCCAATCAGGGCGGTAAAAACGTTTCACAAAAAGCGCCAATGCCTTAATCCTGTTGGGAATGGAGTTTATAAAATAGTTATACTCATCTGTATAATGGGGCGAGTGGTTAAGCAGCTTGATTACAGAACCAAGTGAGCGCCTGGGGTCAAGGAAAGGCCTGCTGGGGCGGGTACGGGTCTCTTCACCCTTCCATCTTCCCTTGTAATCGTAGTCAAACAGCTTCTCAACAAGTGCAAAATCCTCGGTAAAGTTATTTATATAGAATGTATCGTAGATCACAGAGTTTAGCAGCGATTTTGAGATCTCTGACTTTCCCCCGCCTGATACTGTAAAAGGCTTGTGGCAAAGCGTCCCTTCTGATGCTGTGCCTATAAGGCGCCACATGGGAGCCATCGGATGCTTTTCCATCTGGATCTTGCTGCCGTCAGGGAGAATATATGTCTTATCAGGCAGAAGCTTTATTTTCACCTCTTTATTCTTATACTCCCAGGTAATCTCCTGCTTGTAGAGGCTGAACTCGGCAAACTCAGGCAGATAAACAATTGAAGGATATTCCCTGTCTGTTGCGTAATTTTCCTCATCCCTCAGGTGCATCCTCGCGCTGTATAGTTTTTTAACCTCATCAAACGTATGCGATTTGATATCGCAGTAATAGTGCTCTCCAAGGCTCTTCCTCGGAAATACAAGAGCGCCGCCTGCGTGCTCTTCCTCGGCAAGGCCGAGAAGGTTTGCCGCAAAGGATATCTGTGTTTTAACCTCTTTTTTTGTGTAGCCGAAATAGTTATCTGCTATAAGTGTTATGACAACACCCTCTTCGTTTCTGCAGGAGAGTTTGAAAGCCTTGCCGCCGTTATAAAGCTCATCCTCTTTTTCCCAGTACATCTCATCCTTTAACTGACGGGAGGTTGCGTCTTTTTTCATCGGCAGGCCAAGCTCTTTTTTTGTAAACCTTGTGATATGAGGGGCAAGGATTATGCAGCCTGTGTGGCCGCTCCATCTTTCAATATCAAGGGCTGAATCATTTTCAATAAGACCCGGATCTCCGGCGTTTCCGAAAATAGACTCTACAAAATCGATATTGCTGACAAGGGAGCCGGGGGCGAAATACCTTATCTCCATCCTCTTCTCGCTCATGATCCCTTTAACTTCAGGCTGGACAAGGGGCTTTAAGTAAACAGAGGCAAACAGCTTTGCCTTCTCCTTCTGGTCAGCTGTAAAAGGGAGCATCATCAGATCATCAGGCGGATTTACAGCTTCCTTTAAAAGCCTTATAAACGCGAGTTTGGGCACCTCTTTTTTATCAGGAGGAACTGGAAGCCCCCCCTCAACTATGTGGAAAGTCCCGACTGTAGTCCTTTTATCGCTTTTAGGGTTATGAAGAACTCCCTGCTTGATTCTGTAGGACTCAACATAATTATTTAAAAACTCATTCTTCCCCGGCGGAATGCTAAGCTGCCGGGCAAGGCCGTATCTGTCAAGAACAAATGTTCCTGTCGGGATGTTTGATACCTCTTCCCCTGTATCCCTGAAATAGCGCTTTAAAAAGCTGTTAAGCCTCCTGTCCGCCGCGCATAGATAGTTCTTTAACAGGCGGTTTCTCTCGCTGTAATTCTGGATCAGGTTTCCTGCGATCTTTATAAAACCTGCCGCAGAGCAGTTTTCCCTGTCCGCGTCAGCATCTGCTTCCGCGTCAGCATCCGCATTTGGCTCTGCTTTTGCGTCTGCGCCTGACAAGATGGTTTGTCCGGTTCCCGCGTATGCCGCGGGTTCTCCGGTTCCTGCAGTTTCAGCGGATTCTGCAGGTTTGGCAGAGTAACCGCGGTAGGGCTTACCCATGGAGGCAAGCTTAAAATTTATGTATCTTTCAAGTTCCGGTTCATCTTTTGAATCTATCATTCCAAGATAGGGGAATTTGTCCATTTCAACCTCAATAATTATTATTTGTTATACATATATTCTATACCAGATTACTGATATTTTTTGAAGAGAAGAACTTAATTGTTAAGTTATTATGAAAAATATTAAAAACAGGGATTCATTCGGGAAATATCTTAAAAATCCTCCGGACAGGGTGCTGT
>JAVEZE010000005.1:0-35344 GCA_034003145.1 Spirochaetia bacterium | reverse complement strand
CCCGGCAAGTTCCCCGCCAAAGGCACTCCCTGTTTCTTTTAGATTTTTCTTTAAAAATACATGCCCGACAGGACACATTACAGCATCCCCGCCGCATTCGGAAATAAATTCAGCAATACCGTTTGAGCACCGCAGGTCATACAGTATTGTCTCTTTTCCGTTTTTTAAAAAATATTTACCTAAAATAGCAATTATCATATCAGGTGATACAGAAGTCCCTTTCTCGTCAATAAAAACAACACGGTCAGCATCTCCGTCAAAACAAAGACCGATATCCGCTTTCTCATTTTTTACAGCAAAAGAGAGCTGCGCAAGATTTTCCCTTTTCATGGGGTCAGGGCCGTGGCCCGGAAAATGGCCGTCAGGTTTTTCATTCAGGTAAACAGCATTCACATTGGTTCCGGTAAGTATTTTTCTTCCGTATACACCGGCAGTGCCGTTTGAGCAGTCAACAACAATTTTAAGATTTCCAATATTCTTCGTATACCCGGAATAAAAATCAAGATAGTCTTTTTCAATATTCTTAAAAACTATCCCCCCTTTTTTCTTTTTTTCAAGCTCAACACCTAAGCTTTCATTTACTTTTTTTTCAAGCAGTGAAATGCCGTCACTATACCCAATTGCTGAAGGCCCTTTTCTTACAATCTTTATCCCGTTATATTCAGGCGGATTATGCGAGGCTGTAATCATTACCCCTCCCCCATATCCGTACATCCCTACTGTAAAATACATGGCAGGAGTATCGCAAAGACCGATATCGATAACATCAGCGCCTGCATCATTTATCCCGCGGCACAGGTGATCAAAGATTTCTCCTGATGAAAGGCGCGCGTCACGTCCTGCCGCTATGATACCAGTATCAAGAATTTCCGGCAGAAAATAGCCGATTCTGTATGCGGTTTCAAGATCCCACTCTTCATCAAAGATACCTCTGATATCATTTGCGTTAAATACACCCAAAATAAAACTCCGAGATTTTTATATTGGCAGAACGGATAACCGTCCTGCCGTATTTTAAATTAGTCAGAAAACCAATCTGCCCTTACCAGCTTCACAACTATGCATACATTAAAAAGGCAGATGTTTCCCAATGTAAAATCAGATTAAAAACCAATATCCTTAAGATTGAAACTCTGAACCCTGAAATTCTTTTCATCTGCAACTACGATTCTGTTGTTTGCAGCATCGTATGCAATCCCTTCAGGACCTGCCATTTCACCTTCATAGATCCCTGCTTTTCCAAATGCAGTTATAAATTTCCCTTCCGGTGTATAAGCCTGAATTCTCCCTTCTTCAGTATTCATTGCGAAAATTGTGTTCCAGGGGCCTACGCAGATACCATCGATATCTTCTGTAAATTCGCCGGGGCCTGTACCGTGTTTTCCTATAGACATAAGCAGCTTGCCTGTTGCAAGGTCATAGACATCGATGTCGCCATCGCCGTCATCACCGGCATAAAGTCTTCCAAGTTTATCATCAATAGCACTGTATGCAAGAGCTTTGGTTCCAGGGACATCATCTGCTACTATGGGTACGAATACACTTACGAATTTCCCTTCAGCTGTGTATTTCTTGATACCGGTTACCGCACCTTCATCTGATACATAGATATTTCCTTCAGCATCTGTAACACAGGGGCCAAGATCGCTGAACTGATGAGCAGCATCACCTTTTTCACCGAATTCCCTTACAAATTTTCCTGTCTTGTCAAAAACAAGTATTTTAAGGTTTTTGGAATCACTTACAATAATGTCGCCGTTTTTATTGACGGCAAGCCCTTTTGGGTATGCCCACTGCCCTTTTCCTTTTCCGCTTTCTCCGATGATTGATACAAATGTACCGTCAGCCTTGAATTTTGAAAGGTCAAAAGCTTTGCCGCCAACTATAATATTCCCTTCCATATCAGCAGCGATCGGTTTTGGAGCTGTAAACTTGTGTGCCGCCGCATCAAACGTGTCTGCTTTTTCGCCAAACATTACAGCAGGAGCAATAACACCCTGATCTGCGGGAAAACCTGTAAAATCAGGAGTTCCCCCTGCGCAGCCTGAAACAGCCAATGCTATAACAACTGCAAAAAAAACAACCGAAAACTTTTTCATAAAATCCTCCTTGGATAGCGTTATCTTATATGGGAAATCCTATACCTGACTTACAAACAATATCTGCGCATCAGGCTGGAGCTCCCTTAAATAACCGGCTGCTCCGCATCAGCGTATGCAATCCTGGTTATCTGACGCCTTAAAACAAATCAAAAAATTCTTTTTTCCGTTTCCTTATCAAACAGGTTATATGTCCCTTCCTTGATGCCGATCTTGATTTTTTCACCAGGATTAACCCTTATGTAATCCGGAGATACCATTGTTGCAGATTCATCATCTCTTTCAAGGTTAAGTATCTGGGCCGGGCCTGTAGGCAGCTGAGTAACAACCCTGAAATCCGAGCCGTTTGGATCAAGGATATAATCTTCTGGCCTTACCGCTACTTTTACTTCTTTTCTCTCTCCGGCAAGATCGGAATCAACTTTGATCTTAAAACCTGCAAAAACAACAAATGTTTTTCCATCTTCGCGCTCTATCACACCGTCATAGAAGTTCATCTTGGGATTGCTTATAAAATCAGCGACAAAAAGATCTGCCGGCTTTTTGTAAAGCATCTCAGGCGAATCCATCTGCCTGATAACCCCGTCCTTCATGACGCAGATATGGGTAGACATTGTCATTGCCTCTTCCTGGTCATGGGTGACATAAACAGTTGTAGCGCCTGACTCCTGATGAAGCTTCTTGACTTCGCTCCTCATCCCCATTCTGAGCTTGGCGTCAAGGTTTGAAAGCGGTTCATCCATAAGAAAAATCGAGGGCTCTGTAATCAGCATTCTGGCTATTGCGACCCTCTGCTGCTGTCCCCCTGAAAGTTCATTAGGAAATCGCAGTCCGAGTTTGTCAAGGCGAACATTTTTAAGCATCGCGTTAACGCTTTTGCTTATTTCATCTTTTGGAAGTTTTTTCATTATAAGGCCGAAAGCTATGTTATCGTAAACTGTCATGTGGGGCCACAGGGCATAGGACTGAAAAATAAGCCCTATGTTTCTTTTTACCGGCTCAACAACAATTTCATCTTTCTTTGAAAAAACAAGTTTATCATTAATATATATTTTACCGTTAGACGGTTCTTCAAGCCCCGCAATTGCCCTTAAGGTGGTTGTTTTACCGCAGCCCGACGGCCCGAGCAGTGTTAGAAAACTCCTGTCCTCAATTTCCATTGAAACATTATCTATTGCCCTTACATCTCCCCATACTTTGGACAAATTCTCGATTTTAATTTTAACTTTGTTTGCCATAATTATTCTGCGACTCCTTTAGCAAGATCTTTACCCTGTGATAATTTAATCAGGATTGTCCCGGACATACTCAGGACAACAACAAGCATAGTAATAGCATTACCATACTGGTGATAACCTCCCTCTGTGTACCTCATTACCATAGTTGTAAGTACTTTGTTGCTGGGAGTAACAAGAAGAACAATAAGGGATAACTCCCTCATGGTTGTAATAAAAGAAAGAAGGAAACCTGCGACAAAGCCGCTTCTTGTGAGAGGATAGATAATTCTTTTGAATTTTGACCAGAAACCGGCTCCCACTATGGTTGCCGCCTCTTCAAGCGACTTGTCTACCTGCATCATGGCAGAAGAACCTGTTCTTGATGAAAAGGGGAGCCTTTTGGCAAGAGAGACAAGAACGAGAAGGGTGAATGTTCCGTATAAAGCCGGTATCGGCCCCATCCGTTTTGAGAACATACTCAGGTATACCGCGCCGAATGCAATACCGGGGAAAATATAAGGAGCAAAAGAAAGGGTGTCGCATATAGTTGCGATTTTGGTTCCCCTTCCTCTGACAATCGCGTATCCAAGGAACAAACCGATTACGGCAGCAAGGATAGCGACAACTATGGAAAGCCTGATAGTATTCCATGCTGTCCTGTAAATTTCAGAGTCACGGAGTATGCCGGCCTGTCCTTCTCCAAGCAGTGTCCCGGATCTTCCATAAGATCCCGCTTCCCCGATCCAGTAGTGGAGTGTGAAGTTGCTTAAGGAATAATCTCCGCTGGTTTCCATTAAGGTCTGCCATGTAAGAACATAAAGAGGAAGAAAAACCGCGAGTATCAGGAAAATGACAACAACTGCGAAAATGATCCATTTGTATTTTCCAAGATCCATCGGTTTTGATCTGAATCCTTTACCCGAAATTGTAACAAAACTCTTTCTTGCGCCTATAACCTTTACATTCATATAAATGGTAAGTGATGAAATTATTATCATCACAATCGCGATAAGATACGCGTCCCCAGCAAGATTGTTTTTCACATTGCTGTAGATCTGGGTCGCAAGGGTAAAATACCGGACAGGAAGCCCGAGGAAGGCTGATGTTCCGAAAGTACCAAGACCTTTCGAGAACGTAAGGATAAATGCCGAAAGAATGGCTGGCAGCACAAGAGGCAGTGTAATCTTTCTGATAACCTGCGATCTTGATGCTCCGAGCAGAGCTGCGGTTTCTTCCAGCTGTGAATCTATGGAAGCAAGTGCGCCTGAAACAGTAATAAAAGCAAAAGCGTAATAATGGAGAGAAAGACAGATTATTATTGGCACTGCACCGTAAGATATCCAGTCAGGAGGAGTGACTTTGAAAAGATATTCAAACCATCCCGGACTTCCGCCGATTTTTGAATTTTTAAATATATTAATCCATGCCAGGGCTATTGGCCATGACGGGATAATATACGGAATCATTGCCACATTGGCAATCTTTTTTTTGAACGGGAGATTGGTACGGACAACAAGATAGGCAAGCAGGCATCCGATTAACATCGAAATTACTGTAAGCCCGGCTGTAACAACCAGCGAGTTCCAGAGGGGAATAAGAAACATCTTCTTTGTCAGCTTGCTGAAAAATACTCTTTCAAGATGGACAAGGGTAAAACTGCCAGGTACTACTTTTATCCCCCTGTCAACAACTTCAGGAAGCCTTCTGTCGGAAAGGGAAAAGGAAAAGCTTGTAATTACCAGGTTAATGGCAGGCATCAGTACAAAGAAAACCAATACCGCTATGAGGATAAGCCCCATTACTTTTTCCGGTTTTGAAAGCTCCCTAACTGTTTTACGCCAGAACGGGCTTCCGCTTTTTAAAGAAACAATACTACTCATCAAATAAATCTCCAGTTAGTTCTTTATTTACCCGAAAGGATAAGATCTTTACCTGCAAAATCAGCCCAGTCATAGATCGGATAATTGGAATTATCCCCGTCATGCCCTATAACAATTCCATGCGGAAAACCGGGAAGCGGGGATCCATTTGCATCAACACCGTCATCGTCCCACAGGTTGTCTCCATCTTTGTTAAGAGGAACAACTGTTTTTACAAGTTTATTGGTAATTCTGTCGTAAATCCTGTATACAGAAAATGTTCCGGCTGCTTTTTCAGCCTGATCTACAACAATCAAATATCCTTTCCCCGGACCTGCGTTGTAGAGAGCAATCCCTTCCCTGTCTCTTCTGTAACCATCGCTTTTAAGGGCAAAAGTGCTTACTGCTTTCGGGTCAGCATCGGGGGAGACCAGGTATTTGTGGATTCCATAGGATTCTTCTGCTATATAGACATAACCTTCATCATCATCTGCTACCATCCCTTCGTTTACTCCGCCGCTGTAGGCGAGGTCTCTCACAGGTTTTACAGTTACAGAATCACCGTTTGCGCTTGAGATAATTTCATACTGCCTGGGCATATACGGTTCACTGTCAGGTGCTTCAAAAATATACATCTTGTCTTTTGCGGAATCTTTATAAAGTGTAAAACCATATGTTCCGGTCTGAAGGTCGTTGCCGGAAGACTTTCCGTTGCAAAGAACTTTCAACACATCCGCTCCTGATGTCCAGTCAGGATTGATTGCGTAAATCGCGACCTTGCTGACTCTGCTCTTGTAAGCCACTTTTCTCAGGTTAAGAGCGACAATATCAACCTTTTTCCCGCCAAGATTAAAACCGTTCCTTACATCAACATTACCGACTTTCCCTGAAGGATCAACAGCTGTAAGCTCTTTTCCATCAAGGGTCCATACCCATAGTCCTTCGCTTTTATCAACTCCGAATATCAGACTTTTGGCTGGATTTGTAGGATGAATCCAAACCGCAGGATCGTCAGCGTTACCCGCCAGAGACTTTCTCCCTGTGCGGCCTGTTGTCACTTTTGGTTTAACCTGGGCATATTTACTGAAATCCTCAGCCCAGGTTGAAATTGAAAATGCCGCGATAAGGGCAGCAGCCAAAAAATATTTCATTCTCATATTAACCTCCAAAATAATACTGCCGCATAACTCATGCGCGGCGCAGGGAATTTGTCAACCGGCTTGATTCAAGAAGTTTTTCAACTATTGCTGTAAGTTCAAGCAGGTTTTCAATATAATAATCAGGTTTCGCTTCTGTCATGCTGTCACGCAGCGGGGTATGTTCATACCTGATAAGAACAGCTGCCATAAATCCGGCATCCTTTGCCCCCTGTATATCATTCAAGGGGCTGTTGCCGATATAAACACATTCATCTGCCTCAAGGCCCGCAGCTTCAACCGCATGCATAAAGATGGAAGAATGGGGTTTAATCCTCCCGAAATCAGCTGATGTAATTACAGGATCAAAAAATTCATCTATTCCATAACGCTTTAAATCCCTGGGAACCTGCACAGAACTTAAAACATTGCTTATTATCCCCATGGCAAGACCATACTGCCCAAGATTTTCAAGTGCTTCTTTAGCCTCAGGCCTCACACTCCTTGAATGGAAACCATTATCCATAAGGTATGTAATTTCCCTTACTGTATTGCAGTCAAGGAGCTCTTTTCGCGGTTCTCCTGAGAGAATATAGTCTTTCCAGACCTTTTTCTCCGGAAGCTCAATCAGGGTTTCATTTTTCCACTTCTTATATTCGCTGTTCCTGTCCCTGACAAAATGGTAAAATTCTTCATTACTATATCTTTTATTAAGATCAAGCCCTGCTGAAGCCAGGAGATCAAGCATCTTCCCGGCAGCAGCAACACTTTCCTCGTGAACATCAGGATAGATATCCAGTGTTCCACCAAAATCAAAAAAGAGCGCTTTAAGAGACACAGCTCCTCCAGTGTTTAATTACATATGCTGAATCCAGAAATCCCTGAGCCTCATCACATTAGCGTATAACCAGGCGCCGTCCTCACTCCATATTTTAAGGTCTTTAAGATTTTTCTGTCCGGGGACAGCCTTCATATCTGTTCTTGTAGGCCATGTACCGGTTACGAAAAATGGTTCATATCCCTTTCCGCCGTTTTCATCGCCGTAAAGCCATTTGATAAGCAGTTTTGCGGCATTGGGATTGGGAGCATAAGCTGGAATGCAAAGAGCTGTCTGGCTCATAAACATGTCAAATGGTTCAAGTCCCCATACAATATCTGCATACAAGGTCTGTTCTTCCTTAAGACTCATCTTTGAAGGGCCGGTAAGTCCTATGGGAGGATTTTTCTGTCCGGGTGCACCTACAGAGATAACAACATCATCCCCTCCGCTTGTTAGAATCATGTCATTATCAAGAAGCCTTTTGATAAACTCATAACCTGCGTTTTCAACATCCTTGCTAAGTTTTATTTCCTCACCGAATTCCGCTTTATACGCCTTTGCCATTGTGTCGGCTTCCTTTATAAACATCGCCACAAGGTTGATGTCAGATCCTCCAAGCATCGGATCTTTCATGATAAGGCGCCCATTCCATTCAGGTCTTGTAAGGTCCCACCATGAGTCAATCGGGCTCCCATTGGGATAAACTTCTGTATTATAGATAACGCATTTTCCGCCGAGTTTATAAATTCCAAGAGGTTCATCCTGGTATTTATCAAGGATAAGCGGTTCAATCTCGCGCGGCACATATTTAAATACTTTCTGGTAATCTACAAACTCATTGTAAAGTACCGGTAAGTTTGAAACCAGAACAACATCAACATCATAAACACCTGAGTCCTGAAGCCGGTTTAGTTTTTCAAACATATCCCCTGTTGCAACATCATTGGGAATAGCTTTTATTCCGTATTTGTCATAAAAACTTCTGCAGAACTCATATACCTTAGACGAATTCGAATATACAACAACTGTCCCTTCAGCTTTTGCGGCCTTTTCAATCGCGGCCCAGTCTTCCTTTTCAGGCTGATATTTTCCAATCTGTGAATTCTGCAGCCATGTTTCAAGTTTATCAGCAGACCCTGCTGCTTCCTTCCCTCCCCCGCCGAATACAGCGAAAGGGGCCAGAAACAGAGTAATCATACAAATACAAATTATCTTTCTCATCATTTCCTCCATGTAACTTATTTTTCTTTTTTAATCATATAACAGCTTTTTCAATTTGTAAACAATTATTTTCATGCATTATTTTTTATGAAACTATTCTTTCATTTTTACCTAAAACTTTTATTCTTCCCCATTAATAACCGCAGTTATCTCTTCAACATGTTTTTTCATCATCTCATCGCTTTCTGCTTCAACCACAAGCCTTAGTACCGGCTCAGCGGTAGAGGATCTTGCGATAAACCACCACTTCTCAAAATCAATCCGCAGCCCTTCTGTTGTATCTATCCTTCCATGACTATACCGAGCTCTGATTTTTTCAATTACCTGGTCAATATCATCAACTTCAAAGTTGATTTCACCAGAAAAACTGTATGGGTTTATATCGCTTAAAAGGGTGCTTAAACTTTTTTCCTGGTATGAAAGGGCTGAAAGCACAATTAGAAAAGCTATGAAGCCTGAATCGCAGAAATAGTTGTCCCTGAAATAGTAATGGCCTGAAAGCTCTCCTGCAAAGAGAGCATTGTTCTCTTTCATCAGTTTCTTTATATGGGAATGCCCTGTCCTGCAGGCAGAAGCTGTTCCTCCGTTTTTTTCAATATATTCCCTTACGCTGTTTGAAGACCTGATATCATAAAAAGCTTTCCATCCCTTCTCTGCTCCTGAATAGTAGGATGCGAAAAAAGAGGTAATAATATCAGGCGATATAAAGCTCCCTTTCTCATCAAAAAATATTGCCCTGTCCCCGTCGCCGTCAAAACAGACTCCAAAATCACCATTTTCCCTTATTACCGCCTCTTTTACAGTATCATGTACGCTTTTTTTAAGGGGATTGGGATCGTGCAGGGAGAAAGAGCTGTCCGGCTCATCAAAAATATAGATAAAATCAGATGAAACACAGCTGAGTATTTTCTTCCCGAAAAAACAGGAAGCTCCCTGTGAGAAATCGACAACCACTTTAAGCGGTTTTTTTACTTTGGCGAACCCCAGGAGATGCTTTTTATAGTCTTCTGTTATATCAAGCTCTGTCATTCTCCCTTTTTCCGGCTCCTCAGCAGGTTTTATCCTGATCAATTCACCCAGATCACCAAGGCCGTCTTCTTTTCCTACAGGTACAGAATCTTTCCTCGAGATTTTAAACCCGTTGTACTGAGGCGGATTGTGGGAAGCTGTAATCATCACACTCCCCTCAAAACCGTATCTGGCTGTCGCAAAATAAACCGCGGGAGTATCGCATCTGCCTATCGAGACAACATCTGCGCCTGAAGCCGCAATTCCTTTACAGAGAGCCTTGAAAAGCGGCTCTGAAGAGGCTCTCCCGTCCCTTCCTACAAGAATTCTGTCACAGCCTAAAACTTTTTTCAGGTAAAACCCTATCCTCCAGGCTGTTTCATCATTCAGCTCATCAGGGTAGATACCCCTGATATCATTTCCCTTTACAATACCCATCATCTTTCCTCAGCTTCTTTTTTCATTTTTTCCCCTGCCCTGTACGGCAGGTATGCCTCATTCATGCTTCTATAGTATCCGCGCCGCAGCTGCCCAACTTTTGATGTAAAATCAATAGCTTTTTCCCCCATTTTTTCAGCAACACCCAGGATAATCGCGCTTGTAACCGCGAACGGGACTGTAAGGGTGTGATAGTTTTCAACCGGCCCCCGGTTTACAGTTATTACCTTGTCTACAGCTTTAACTAGATCCAGTTTTTTATTGTCAGTTATAAGAAACAGCGCAGCACCGGTGCTCTGCAGCGCGATTGTAAGGCTGTAGTAATCAGGGGAAGCCTTCAGAAACTGGTAGATTATAACAAGATCATTTTTTTTGATTGCAGGGATACACTCCATCATGTTGCTCCCTGAATAGGGAATATCTCTTACATCAAGACCGAACCTTCGAAGGCGGAAAGAGAGGTAATTAACAACCGGCTCATTGCTTAAGCCCAGCCCGAAAACAAATACTCTGTTTTTTTTGCAGATAGAATCCACTATCTCTGTAAACATTGAGGCGTTTACAGAATCAATTGTCTCTTCAAGGCATTTAAGCTCATGCCTCATCGCTTTTTCAAATGAAAAATCCCCGCCGGCAAGAATCTCAATTGAGTTTTTAAGCCTTTCACCAGGAGTCAGATAATTCTGATAATAATGGACAAGATCTTTTTTAAGTTCAGGAAATCCCTTGTACCCAAGATTCTGCGCAAACCTGACAATGGTGGCCTCACTTACTCCGAGTTCTGATGCCAGAGTTGTTATTGAAAAAAAGACAACCTCGTTGATATTTAAAACAATGTAGTCTGCGATTTTTTTCTGCTGTTTCGGGAGTGAATCATAGGTACTAAGTATTTTTTTATAACAGTTCATGAAGCTTGCTCCTTTTGAAAATTATATATTTATTATTTTATAAATGCAATTATATTTTCATTTATGGATTTTAGTGATGACACTTTGAAAGATTTGTTGCATATTATCTGTATAAAGGAAGGGGTATATATGAATATTGGTGTATCGTTGCCGTGGCCTTTCATCTCAGGGATGTTTACAGATGAGGGAAGCACTGCTCTTAAAAATCAGAATCACACAATCGATAGTTTTCTTGCAGCACTTAAAAAAAAGGGGGTTTCCTCCATCGAGTTCAGGCACTGGCAGGAAGAAATACTGCCTGAGGCAGGGAAAGGGTTTAAAACTGTAAGTGATGCCGGCTTTCAGATAACAATACATGGAGAGGTAGAGGAAAACTACGATACACTTTCCATAATGGAAAGCATGCCGTGGCTCTCTTCATATCTTGAAAACGGATCCCAGCCTGACGGGAAACCGCTTGTAATTACGATGCATCCTGTTAAAACAATGGGAAAAAGCATAGAAGAGAATTACAAAAAATCAGTTTCGATTTTAAAGCATCTCTGCAAAGAAATTGAGGAGAGGAAACTGCCTATTGTTATCGCATACGAAAACCAGAGGGAAAAAGGTTTCCCGGATCCGGCGGTTGATTATAAGGATCTGGTTTCAGCAGTAAAAGAGACAGGAAGCAGCAGTATCGGATTATGCTGGGACATGGGGCATGCATATTCAAATTTCGGAAGAAGCCTTATCGCAGAATATCCTGCTCCTGAATTCATCAAAGGAGCGGTACATACCCATATTCACGACCTTTACCCCGGTACAGACGCGACCCACTGGCCCCTTACGTGCGGTACAATACCGGTATTCAACAATGTAAAGCTGCTTAAGGAAAGCGGGTACCAGGGGCTTTATAACCTTGAGCTGAGCCCTGAAAGATTCAAGGGGCAGAATATACTGGAAGCTTTTAACGCAAGCATCGACATACTGGCTGATGCCTATAGCAGGGCATAAGTTTACCTGACCAGCCCGGGCAGGCAGCCAGGCCGCAGTGTTCAGGTTTATATAAGGAATCATCTATGGAAAATAAAATAAAGCTTGTCGCGCTTGATATTGACGGCGTGATTTCAAAATCAAAAGGCTCTTTCTGTTCAGGAAGAATTATAAAGATTCTCGCGGAGATGAACGACAAGGCCGCAGCCGGCAGCGGCAGCAGCAACCTTGACCGAGGCAGAAGCAGTATTGTGCCACCGGTTACTGTAATCACGGGAAGGCCGGGCACCTATGTGGAGGCTCTCCTTCAGGCAATACACGGATTTACCCCTGCCATTTTTGAGCACGGAACAGGATTATACAACCCCAAAGAATATCTGTTTAAACCACACCCGGATCTCACCTCCCTGGATAAACTTGAAAGTTTAAAAAACATAATCAACAGAACAATTGTCAGAAAAGGGCAGGCTATTATGCAGGGGGGAAAGGATTACTCATTAAGCCTTTTCAGCAAAGATAAAAGGATAACACCCCGTCTTAAGGATTTGATACTTGAAGCAGGGGGGGATCTGTGCGGCAGCTTTGATATTATCTATTCATCAGACAGCATCAATATTATCCCTAAAGGTTTTCACAAGGGGAAGGGGATAGACTTCCTTTCCCGGGAGTGCGGCGTTTTGCTTGAGAATATTTTAGGGGTTGGTGATTCTGATGTTGATATTCCATTTATGGCAAAAACAGGATTCAGCGCCGCCCCGTCAAACGCGGGGGATGAGGTAAAAAAAACAGCTGCTTATGTATCTGACAAAAGCCTGGCCGAAGGGCTTGAAGATATTCTTGACCATTTCCACCTTATCAGCTGATTAAATAATCAGAGGACAACCCTAAGCCCGTCATAGCCTACCTCGACCCCTTCTTTGTCAAAAACCGCGGCAAGTCTTTCCGGAGTAAGATTTGTATGCCCGAGATGCGAGATAATCATTCTCCCTTCAGGAAAGAGCTCTCTCAAAGCCATTACACTTTCAATATCACCGTGCCCGGATGACTCATCAGCTTTTTCATAGGTACAGTCAATTATTACGCAGGACGGCCTTCTTTTTTTCATAAAATCAATGGTTTTTACAGGCAGCGTTTTCGCGGCATCAACAAGGTAATAAAGGTTTTTCCCTTTTTCGTAAAAATGAAACCCGAAAGACTGCTCCTTCTTGCCTGTGGATGAGGCATATTTAGCGATAAGGTGGTTTGTCTCAAGCGGTGTAACGCTGATGTTTCCGGTGCGGAATTCCTCATACTCCCTGATTTTGCGCAGCTCAATTATTCCCCTTAGATCTTCCATTTTCTCAGTATCTGCAAGTGTCTTGAAATTTGCCGCGATTGACCTGTAGGTGTCAGCTCCGAGATACACCTGAAGCGGAGCTCTGACAACACCCCCTTTTGATTTTCTTAGCGACAGCATATAAAAGAGCCCAAGGACATGATCCTCATGCCGGTGAGTAAGGAGAAGCGAATCAATCCCTGTATCATCAATACCGCACTGCTCAAGCTGGTTCATAAACTGGGGCGGCGCGTCAATAAGAATCTTCTCTCCACGCTCCCCGGTTACCACAGCACAACTGTTTCTTCTTTTTAATTTTCTGTCCCAGCTTTCGCGTGCCTGATTGCACACTTCGCAGATACACCTGAAAGCCGGAATGTTAAAACTTGCGGCTGTACCTGTAAGCACTATTTCCATAAATCTCCCCGCACAATTTTTTAAATATTAAAAAACAGTATATTTTTCCACATCCTTAACATCAAGCCTGATCTTGACTGACGCGGTATAAAGTCCTGCCATGTGTGAAATCACAGGAGGCTCTGAAAAAACACAGCTTCCTGAAATACTCCTTGGTTTATTATGAACCCTTCCCCTCATATAATCCCTTACCGCTTCCTTTACAGCATCAGAAACAGCTTTTTTCCTGGCATCAGGTGATGCGTCAGGTATCCCTTTTCCGCTCCCTCCTGTAACAGGAAAGACAGAGCTCATCCAGTATGACAGCCAGTTCTCATGTCTTTCATCACACCGGTATTCAATTGAAACATAAGTCCTGGTTTTATCCATGCGTGTTTTTTTTACTGTAAGGGCAGAATCTCCTCCCCTTATAACAGCGGCCGGGGTAAACTCGAAAATTTCATCTACTCCGCGCGATCTGTCTGAAGGGGTGTAGCTGAAATTAAAACCATATATCATTCCTGAAAAAGCATAGGAAGCCTCTTCAAGAAGGTTTTTTAGTTTTTTAATGTTTTCCTCATTCTCCTCTTCCCTGTTTTTCCGCTCAGGGCCGGGGAAGAGAGGCTCATGATCATTAAAAAACCAGAATTCAGCGTCAAATACAGGAAAACCAGCCCCCTGTCCTGATGCTGCAGTAAGTGAAAAAATGAAGATCAGCAATACCGCGCATGGAATACTTATCTGTTTCATCTGTAAAAATTATCGGCGCGCAAGTGACAAACTGTTATCTTCTCCTGAAAAAAACATCTGCCGGGTTTATTCCAAGCCTTACCATAAAATAGATATAGGCAAAAGCGAACCCCGCGAGGTGTGTAAGATGGGCAACACCTGAATATGGATTTGTGACATGGGAAAAAAGCTCAATAGCTGTATATCCTATCACCAGATAAAGCGCTTTAACCGGGACAATTCCCATGATATAAATCAAAGAATCTGGAAAATAAAGTGCATACGCAAGAAGTACAGCGTAAACAACGCCGGATGCCCCAAGAAGAAAAACCCTGTAGTTTCCTGTTGTATAATAAACAAAAAAAGAGAATATCCCGGCTGCTATGCCGCAGAAAAAATAGAAAAAAAGGAATTCCCTGCTTCCCATCCTTCTTTCAACAGGAAATCCGAAGAAAAAAAGGCCCAGCATGTTGAAGAATATGTGGGACATATTCGCATGGGCAAACATGTATGTGACAAACTGCCAGAGAGCAAACCTTTTTAAAACCAGGACTGGATTCATCGCGATATTTACAAGCAGGGAAGGTTTTAATGTGGTAAGAAGAAAGACAAAAACATTTATCCCTATTATTATAAAAAGATAGTTATTATAGCTGTACGAAAACTGTTTTCTGAAAATATTTTTCATTTCCTCCGCCTTGTATTGTTTGTGAAGTATATAGATTGCTTTTTTAAGGAGCTTTTGTAAAGGTATCAAAGATAAATCCCATTAAATCCAGAGCCCTGCATTTAGGGTATCTTTTTTCAATACTCATCCTTGAATTGTTTAGTATCTCAAGAGCTTTTTCCCTTGCTTTTTCAATGGAATTCTTCTTTTCCAGAAGCTTGATTGCCCTTTCAACAGCCTCTTCTCCCTTCTCTATCCCAAGCTCGCCAGCTTCCCTGAAACACTCAAAAAGAGTCTCCTTATCCCCTCCGGCAGCTGTAAAAAGGATTACAGGAAGGCTTTTTTTCCCTTCAACTATATCATCTCCCCTTTTTTTACCGGGATTGCCTGCCGTAAGGTTTGTAATATCATCAAGTATCTGAAAACCCACCCCCATCTCTTCACAGGCAAGGCCTGATTCAAACGCTTCCTGCCGGTTTCCGCCGGCTGCAGTTACCCCTGCCTCTGCCGCAAGCCTTGAAAGGGAGCCTGTCTTGAAGCGGCACATCTGCAGATATTCACCCTCATCCGGAATAAAGGAACTGCTGCCGTGCCACTGGATATCAAGCCCCTGCCCCAGATGCAGCCGGCGCATAGCCTGCGAGTAAAAGATATACAGCTTAAGTTTAATTTCATCAGGAAAATCAGATTTCTCAATAACCTGCTGGGAAAGAAAATAGAGGAAGTTGGCGCTGTTTATTGCCATGTCAGTTCCGTGAATAAGATGGACAGCCGGCTTTCCCCTTCTTAAATCAGCATTATCCTCGATATCATCAATTATAAGAGAGCCGTTGTGGGCAAGCTCAACAAGCGGCGTAAGCGGAAGTGCTTTATCCATACTGCCGCACCTTGCCTCGCACAAAAGAACCATCACCATAGGCCTCCATCTTTTCCCCCCTCTTGTCACAAGATCAAGCGCAGGTTTGTTTATATTGTCAAACAGAAAAGAACGGAGAGCCTTTTCAGGGTCAGAGATACAGGATATATCTCTTATCCATGCAAGATCAGCCTTTTCAGGCAGTATATTGAAAATATATTCTTCTATTTTTGCCAATCTCTGATTATAATCAGTATTCATAACAATACTTTAAAGGGATAACAGATTTAGTCAATATGAGCAAAAAGAATAATCCCAGAGCGGATGACCATTATACCATGAAAGCAAAGAAGGAAGGATATCCTGCAAGATCAGTATACAAACTGATGGAAATCCAGAAAAAATTCAGCATTATAAACCGTTCTTCCGCAGTTCTTGATATAGGAGCAGCCCCCGGAAGCTGGAGCCTTTACCTGATAAGAGAGCTTGGCAGCAAGGGGGTTATTACAGCAGTTGACCTCCTTCCCCTTGATGCGGTATGCAAAGGGGATAATTTCTTCTTTATCCAGGGAGATGCTTTTTCTCAAAGCAGTATTGCATCTATCCTTGAGAAAGGGCCGTATAATACTGTATTAAGCGATGCCGCCCCCTCTACCACAGGAAACAAAACAGTTGATACAGAAAGGTCTTTCCAGCTTGTATCATCTGTGCTTGATCTTGCTGAAAAAGTCCTTTTGCCTGGTGGAAATATCGCGGTTAAGATTTTTCAGGGAGGAGACGAAAAAAAACTGATGGAAAGACTGAAAAAAATGTTTGCTGCTGTAAAAGCTTTCAAACCTGAAGCAGTAAGAAAAATCTCATTTGAAACATATCTTGTAGGGACAGGCTTCAACCCTGCAGGAAAGAAAGAGGAGGAGGGCAAATGAGTTTTATCACGGACAGCATTAAACTGCGCCTATCAGCGCGCCCATGCATATTGGCAATCTGCGTTCTTCTCCTCACAGTTCTTTCCTGCGTAACAATGGAAAGCAGCTCTGAAAAAACTGCTGCGGCTGGCAAAGCAGGAATAACTGATTACAGCGGAGACAGAAAAACAGATGCCGAAATTGCAAAAATAAAAAAAGACCTGGTCGAGGCTGCCGGAATATACCAGAAATCCCAAAATCTCGCGGTCGGGGAGAGAAAATTCAACATGGACTGTTCCGGTGTTGTCAGCGCGTTATACTACTACGCGGGGATTGATCTCCAGAAATACTATCCGCAATACAGCGGAACAGGAACAGAAAGAATATACAAAACACTTGATGAGAGAAAACTTCTAAAAAACTACTGGTTGCCTGAACCTGGTGATTTAATATTCTGGGACAATACTTATGACAAGAACAATAACGGCAGGGATGATGATGAGCTTACGCATGTTGGAATGGTGGTTTCATGCGATAAACAGGGAAATATTGTTTATATACATCACCATTACAGTAAGGGAATAGTATTTGAAAAAATGAACCTGAGGTATAAAAACTTTCATTCAAGATCTGCGAGGGGAAATATTATTACAATAAACTCGCCTCTCCGGATAAAGGGGGGGAGCAGGGAGCAGAAAAACTGGCTCTCGGGACAGCTTTTTAACAGTTTCGGTGAAGGGTATCACCTCTAAGATTTTTCAGGAGATTACCTTTCCTGTACACCCGGGGGAATCCAGCCCGGAGCCTGCTTTTTCGAATCCTGATCCTTTTTTTTAACGCTTTGCTCAAGAAGCTCAACAACATTACGGAAGATGTCACTGTTTTTCTCTGAAATTTTCATCAGCGCCCTGTGCGTGTCAAGCATCATGTGAGAGCGCTGTCTCTCTTCCTTAAGATCAGATGATATTTCCTCAAGAAGCGCCTCAGATGCGCGGTCAGCGTCAGTATCAGTGACAATAACAAATACTTCATCAAACCCGACGCTTTCAAGCAGCATGTTGATCTCTTTGCAGGGGGAATATATTGTAACCTTTCTTCCGGTTTTTTCAGTAATATATTCCGATATTTTTGCCAGAAAACCCAGGTTTGTGCTGTCAAGAAATACTGCCTCGGAAAGATCAATAATCACATCCTCGATATTACCGTTCTCTGAAAACAGTCTATCAAGAAATGCGTCAAATTTACTGCTTATCGTGTATTTAAGAGTACCTGTAAGCTTCAAAAAAACCTTTGCCCCTTCCCGCGCAAAGTAGTATTTCCCGTCACTCATAAGAACTGCCTTCCCCATTATTGTTTTTTTCTATCACAAGGAAAGTAAGATCATCAGGAAATGAAAGACGGCTTTTAAGTCCAAGCCTCTCTTCAACAGCATCAATATCTGTTTTATTATCCAGAAAAAGGGAATAAATATAATTGTCTCTCTCCTCGTTTGAAGAAAGATCAAGTATCTCAAGTACACCGTCGGAGAACATCACAATTCTGAAATCTTCGGCAAGCTGCATCTCCTTTACCCTGAATATCGGTTTTTTAAAAAGCCCCACAGGCGTTCCCTTCCCTTCAATTATCCTGATCTCACCCTGCTCCTTTGCTGTACCTGCAGAGCTGTGAAGAGAAATCATAAACGGATAGGGAAACTGTCCGCAGTTTATATAGCGCATGCTGTTTTCAGTTGTATTGATAATACCGTAAAAAATTGTAAGATATTTATCCAGTTTTTCCCTTAAGAGTTCCTCGTTAAGCCTTTTACATACCGCGTCCGGCTTAAGTATCATTGAATCACCTTCTATCCAGAATTTCTCAAGCGCGTTATCAATAAAATTCTTAAGAAGTACAGTTACAATCGCTGAGGAGACTCCATGCCCTGAAACATCAGCGATGTAAAAACCTATATATTTTTCATTAATCTCAAAATAATCAAGAAAGTCGCCGCTTAATGTCATGGATGGATAAAACCTGCTTTTAAATACATACGCCTGTATCTTTTTTTCCTGTTCAGGAAGAAGTTTCTGCTGCATGATTCTTCCTGCTTCCTGATCTTCCTGAAGCGCTGCAAGCATGGTTTTCAGTTTTTTATTTGCCTCGTTCAGATCCGCTACCCTGTCTGCGACTTTTTTTTCAAGTTCGTTGTTAAGTTTTGATACAGCGTCAATATGCTCATAATTCCTGAGAGCGGAAATTACAGAAGTTGTCAGCTTCTGGGCAGATAGTTCAGTTTTTTCCTTATAATCATTTATGTCATAGTTGATAATAACTTCTTTTTCAGGGGCAAACCCGGGCTGCCCTGTTCTGAGTATCAGCCTCAGCTTATACTCTGCAAGGTCTTTTCTTATATACTCAACAAGCTTAAGGCCTGAATCATCCTCTTCCATTACAACATCAACCAGAGCAAGTGAAAATTGAATCTCCTGTTTTAGTAGTGTTTTTGCTTCTTCAGCTGAAAAAGCGCTGTGAAATTTGATCTTTTTATTGTTGTAAATCAGGTCGCGGAGTACCATTCTTGTAACCTGGTGAACATGAGGCTCATCATCAATTATAAGAATGTTCCAGAAATCAGCTTCAACTTCTGCAACAGGTTCTTCTTCTTCTGCGAAAACAAGCAAATCATCCTGCGCCAACTATAATATCTCCTGTAAAACAAAGTACAAGGGCCCTTTATCCCGGATTTGTTATATCCGGGACTTACAGTATACGCTTCGGGATCGCCGAAGGCGTAAAGAATTATTTTTTTTAAAGGTATCCCTGAATTTCATAATAGTTTGATTAAAATAGTAAGTCAATAAAGTAATCAAATCCCCTGATTATTGACTGATTTTTTTCCTGTATAATGCTATATTAATAAATTATTATTTTAGAAGGAGAGAAATATATGAATATTTTAATTTTCGGCCCCAACGGAAGCGGAAAAGGAACCATGGGTGCTGTTGTAAAGGAAAAGTACAAAATTGCCCATATTGAATCCGGCGTTATCTTCCGGGAAAATATCAAGGGAGGAACTGAGCTTGGAAAAAAAGCAAAAGTATTTATCGACAAGGGAGATCTTGTCCCTGATGAAATTACAATACCAATGATCCTTGACCGGCTTAAAAATGATGACTGTAAAAAAGGATGGCTCCTTGACGGTTTTCCCAGAAACAAGGTCCAGGCTGAAAAACTTGCAGAAGCGCTTAAAAAATCAGGAATAAAACTTGACTATGTAATTGAAATACTTCTTGACAGGGAGCTGGCAAGAAAAAGAATAATGGGAAGAAGGCTCTGCGCCAATGACAACAACCACCCCAACAATATTTACTTTGAGGCTGTGAAACCGGACGGGGATAAATGCAGGGTATGCGGCGGCCCCTTATCAACCAGGGCGGATGACCAGGATTCAAACGCTATAGACAAAAGACACGGTATTTACTATGACAGCGGCAACGGAACGCTTGCCGCTGCCTACTATTTCAAAAAAATAGCAGCAGATGAGGGGATCAGGTATATTGAACTTGACGGAAGCGGCGGAGTAAAAGAAGTATCTGCAGTTCTTCTTGGAAAGCTTGACTAACATAGAAAAATCATAAAAAAACAGGGTTTTTGAACCAGAATAAAATCTGAAACTGCCCTGTTTTTTTTATCAATTATTAATGATGTTTCGTATAACGATGCTTAAGTGTGCGGGATGTTCCCTGACAAGGGATAGCGGTTAAAGTTTTTCAATCAGCATGGAACATTTTCCGGAAGGGATGGGAAGGGTTTTTTTCTTGAGTCCTATTATGTTTATTGTAAAATAATAAAGTTTCTCCGATTCAAGCCTGATCTCCCAGCCCCGCCCGCTCTTGTTGCCGAGAATTGTAATCATGTTTCTCTTCAGGGACAGGTTTTCTATCCCCATTATCTCAAGCGTTGGAATAATCCAGTCAACAGTTTTACGCGGCAGACTTATATAAAGCCCGATTACATTCTCAATCATGAGGGTTATTGTGCTTAAAGCGGTATAGGTCAGAAAATTTTCTCTTGGGAAATCAGTGTCAGCATCTTCAGATTTTGCCGCTCCTTCCTTAAG
This sequence comes from Spirochaetia bacterium, assembly GCA_034003145.1. Lineage (GTDB taxonomy): Bacteria > Spirochaetota > Spirochaetia > CADAEX01 > CADAEX01 > JACKPD01. The sequence continues at coordinate 14,699 of JAVEZE010000005.1, read as the reverse complement.
GGGAAGATAGGCTTCATATATATTTCCTTTTTTTTCATCTTCCGGGTGAAGTGTATCAAGGATATAATACAGATGCCTGATGGAACACTCACGGGCAAGATCATTTCTCGCGTATTTCTCAAGCCCTTTTACAACCATGAAAGTCATGTGGGGATAAACAGACCCCTTAAATCCGTTGCCATCTTCGCTGAAAAAAGGGGATTCTGCAGAAAGGGAGGGGAAAGGGTTTTCAGTCCCGAAATCGTCTCCTGAAAGTTTTGCAATCATCGCGTTTGCCTTGTCTTCATTTGGAATCTCGGCAAGCAATGTCCAGTAGGAAGCTATGGTTTTTACCTTTACAAAATTTTCATCTTTATCAAGATCATAATAAAACCCGTCATCCTCATTCCACATCAGTGAATTGATTCTTGTTTTCAGGGAGAAATACTTTTTCTTGTATCGGAAGCTCACTTCCTTGTCGTTTAAAATATCTCCAAGCGCGGAAAGATAAAGCGCGTTTACAGCCTGCATTGTATTGAAATCGACAAGATAGCACCCTGACTCTCTCGGGGTATTGCCCATCACAACAGAAGAAAGAGGGGTTTCATATAAACCGTTTTCTTTCTGGAAAGTTTCCTCAAGCCAGCTGTAATATTTTTCCAGAACAGGGATTATCTCTTTTACCCTTTTTTTTTGCCCTATCTTGTGGTAAAGGTTGTATTCTACCCATGAAAAGAGGGGGGGGTGAACACATTCAGGGTTATCATCGCTAAAAACCGGAGAGCCGTCCTCTTCACTGTAGAGCCCTCTTATGGCGCCTGATTCTTCCTGCTTTGCGTAAAAATTGTCAAGAGTAGAAAAAGGCTGGAATATATTATTGCTGTAGACAAGAAAAAAGGTTGAAATACATGCTTCATACTGGCTTATATAATCATTTCCCGGATAATTATAATATTTTTGCTGAAAACCGTTTTTTTTTGTCCCTTTTTTCCAGAAATCATATAACCATGTCCATGTTTTATTATATATATCAACAAAATCCTGATCGTAAAAATGCACAATTGGAAAACCGGTCTTGATCACCTCAACTCCTTACAGTAAGAGCATAACTATATAATCTATTATAAATAAAACGTGATACTTTCTATATTTAATATATATTATATAACAGTTATTATTAATATGGGGATATATTTGCTATCATACTAACAAAAAAAGCATAAGTCAATTTCTTTTTAAGGACTGATTCAGGTAATGACCGGGTTATCAGCAAATTGACATTTGTTTTCTTAAACCGTATCACTTGTATATGAATAAATTTCTTCCGGTAAACAAAAACGATATGAAAGAAAGAGGATGGGATACTCTTGATTTTATCCTTGTGACAGGTGACGCTTACGCAGACCATCCTTCGTTCGGAGCTGCTGTAATATCACGCGTGCTTGAGGATAAGGGTTACAGGGTCGGAATTATTGCCCAGCCGCAGCGGAAAGAAGGGGATGAACCTTTTAAAATAATGGGAAGGCCGCGGCTTGGATTTCTTGTCACATCAGGAAACATTGATTCCATGGTAGCCCATTATACTTCCTTTAAAAAAAGGAGAAGAGACGATCTTTATTCTCCCGGAGGAAAAGCAGGACTGCGCCCTGACAGGGCATTGATCCCGTACACAGCAGGAATCAGGGAAGCGTATAAGGAAACCGCTGTAATCCTGGGAGGGCTTGAAGCATCGCTGAGGCGGCTTTCCCATTATGATTACTGGAGCGGGAAAGTCAGAAGAAGCATACTTGCCGATTCCAAGGCCGACCTTCTTGTTTACGGGATGGGGGAAGCTGCAATACTGGAAATAGCGGAAAGGCTTGCCGCAGGAGAAACCGTAAAGTCGCTCACAGATATAAGAGGGACAGTCTACAGAAGCTCTCAATTGCCGGACCTGAATGATTTAACAGTTCTTCACCCGTATGAAGAGGCATCCGGAGACAAAACACTTTTTGCGCAAAATTTTGCATCTGCCTACAGAAACACTGACCCTGTTACCGCCTCTGTCCTGGCAGAAAAAACCGGCAGCCGGTATATTATCCAGAACAAGCCGGGATTTCCCCTTGAACAGGATAAGCTTGATAGAATATACGCACTCCCTTATACGAGGGAAGCACATCCGGTTTACTCAGAAGCAGGAGGGATTCCGGCATTACAGGAGATAAAATTCAGCATAACAAGCTCAAGAGGATGTTTCGGGGGGTGCAGTTTCTGTTCAATCACTTTCCACCAGGGAAGAGGAGTTAGAAGCAGAAGCCACCAGTCAATAATAGCAGAAGCAGAGGCAATTACATCAGCGCCGGATTTCAAGGGATATATTCATGATGTCGGCGGGCCTACAGCGAATTTCAGAAATCCAGCATGCAAAACACAGCTGGAAAAAGGGTGCTGCGAAAGAAGATGCCTTACCCCCCGGCCATGCAAAAAACTTGAAGTAGACCACAGGGATTATATTGCGCTGCTTCGTAAGCTGCGAAAAATGAAAAATGTCAAAAAAGTATTTATCAGATCAGGAATAAGGTTTGACTATCTTCTTCTTGACCCGGATGTCGCATCCGGCAAAGAGGGCAATTTCCTTAAAGAGCTTTGCTCCCACCATATCAGCGGACAGCTTAAAACCGCGCCTGAACATGTCTCTGACAGGGTGCTTGCGCTGATGGGGAAACCCTCCAGAAAGGTTTACGAGGAATTTGTTTCGCGGTTTAACCAAGAAAACAGGAAAGAGGGGAAAAAGCAGTTTCTTGTCCCCTATTTTATCTCATCCCATCCCGGATCAACACTTGAGGATGCGGTTGATCTTGCCCTTTATCTAAAAAAAAGCAGGTTTATCCCGGATCAGGTGCAGGATTTCTATCCTACGCCGGGTACTCTTTCAACATGCATGTTTTATACCGGAGTCGATCCCCTTACAATGAAAAAGGTCTATATTCCGTCAACTGAGGAGGAAAAAAGGATGCAGAAAGCTTTAATCCATTTTCACAAACCGGAAAACTACCAGCTTGCAAGAAAAGCGCTTGAAAAGGCTGGAAGAACTGATCTTATCGGAAACTCAAAAGATTCACTTATCCCATTCCGCCCTTTAACTGCAAACGCTTCATCTGCCCGAACTTCATCAAGAGGGGTATCAACTGCTTATCTTTCAGCTCGCAGAAGTACTTTAAGGACAAAATCACCGAAATCCCTCTCTTCAGACAAAACCCATTCATCAGGGTCAAAATCTGGAAAATAGGCATCTCCCTCATACTCTTTTTTAACCACTGAAAGATACATCTGGTCTGCGTAAGGAATGCTCTGCGCGTAAATAGATGCTCCCCCGATAATAAAGGGATTTCCATCTGTAACAGCGGCAGCTGATGCTGCATCAGAAAATGAGGAGAAATAATAGGGTTTGCCGTTTTCAAAGAGAGAATCAGCTTGAGAAGAATCTGCCTGATGATGCGCGGCAGTTGATGTTATTATAAAGTTTTTCCGTCCCGGCAGCGGTTTGCCGATTGACTCGTATGTCTTTCTCCCCATTATCAGGATATTACCCATAGTAATCTTTTTAAACAGGTTTAAATCCTCAGAAATCTTCCAGGGGAGATTATTATTTTTACCTATCACCCTGCTTCCTGTCATCGCTGCAATCAGGGATATTGTTTTCACAGGCTTTATTAAAGCGGTCAAACAGCAACCTCAAATTTAATAAACGGCTGGGGATTATAATTTTTAAGCTCAAAATCGTCAAATGTGAGCATATCAAACGGCTTATCAGCAATAATTATTTCCGGCAAAGCGGACGGAGTTCTCTCAAGCTGCATTTTAAGCCCCTCAACATGATTTTCATAAATATGGGCATCAATCAGGGTATGGGCAAACTCGCCAGGGATAAAACCGCACTCTTTGGCAAGCATCATGGTAAGAAGCGAGTAGCAGGCAAGGTTAAAGGGAACTCCAAGCGCGATATCGGCAGACCTTTGAGTCAGATGGCAGTTGAGTTTCCCATCAGACACATTAAAACAGAAAGTATAATGGCAGGGGGGGAGCCTGCTTACAGAGGCGTTGGCAGGGTGCCAGGCAGAAACCACAAGCCGCCGAAGCGCGCTTGAATAAGGGTTTTCCCTGATTTCCTTAAGCGAATCAATAATATACCGGATCTGGTCAAAAACCGGATATCCGGTATCAGGGTCTTTGCTGACCCACCTGCTGTCTGCCCAGACTTCCCCTTCAAGCCCTTTTTCAGGAACAGGAAACCTTCTCCAGAACCTGCCGTATGCAGTCTCCAGATGTCCCTCTGAATCTGCCCAGGAATCCCATATTTTTGTATGTTTTTTAAGGTTTTTAATATGCTCGTCTCCTGAAAGATACCAGAGAAGCTCCCTGAGCATTGAATTAAAAAAGATTTTTTTTGTTGTAAGGAGGGGATAACCTTCAGCAAGATCAACTTTATAAAAACAGGAAAAACAGCTGAAGGCGGCAACTCCTGTGCGGTTTTCCTTTCTTTTCCCATTTTCAAGAACATATTTTACAAGATCAAAATACTGTTTCATATAAAAAAGACTCCGGTTTAGTGCTAAGTCATGGTCAGGTATTCCGGCAGTTTAACAGCTAAACATCTACTGGCAGACAGGCCGGTTAAGTACAGTTATTTGTACACTCTAAGATATCTGCCGTCAAGAACAGGCAGCACCATCCCTCCCTCGTTTCTCACTTCAGCAAACTTTGCGACAACAATAAGGCCGGTATTTACCGGTATCTCACCAGGTGAAGGGGTGCTTCTTCTTCTCGCCGGAAATTTTTCCTTATACTCAGCTCCTTTGAACACTATTATGCTTCTGTAGATAAAGACATCGCTAACTCCTGACCACTCGCCGTTTACAAGCACAACTTCGACTGTATAGCTCTCATCTTCCGCGTCAGTAACCATATATTCAGAAACTGCCCCGTTTAAGACAAGATATTTTTCTCCCAGAGATTTTAATTTATTGTTTTTAGCGAGAGTATCGAGTTCTTTCAGCGAGACATCAAAATTCACGACTTTATCAAACCCGTCCGCATCCTGAGCAGTAATTGAAACGCTGTATGAAATAAAAATTATAAAAAGAAAAAGCAGGTTTTTATTCATTCCGCCCCCTTAAATAAGGTATTTATGAATATTATAACATAATTGTAAAATAAACCATAAACAATATGGTTACATCATGCCGATAATAATTAATATTGGAAAAGTGTACTAAGGGTGTGCTAAGCTATATATTATTTGACAAAATACTGATTAACTTTTATTATAAAAAGAAAAATCAATATTTTGCAAAATTATTTTCAATAAAAAAGGTATATATATGTCAAATAATGAAATAGTACCGGGATTTGATGATGAAAAAGATGACAGTCTGAAAATCAGGTTACAAAAAGTTGAAAGTGATCCCAAATGCCTTGTACTATACCTAACTGGATACATTGATACTTATAATTCAAATTCATTCCAGAAAAGAATTGCTAAAGCGGTTGATTCAGGTTTTATAAAACTGATTTTCAACTGTAACGGGCTGAATTATGTATCAAGCACAGGAATCGGATCTTTTACCGCGTTTCTTAAAACTGTTAAACCGCGCGGAGGAGATATTGTTCTTCTTGAAATTCAGCCGAAAGTCTATGAAGTTTTCCAGCTTCTTGGATTTTCACAGTTTTTTAATATTAAAGATTCGCTTGACGATGCAATTGAATTCTTTAACAAGGGAAATCCGCAGAAATCTTCAGACGTTTTTCCCAAAATATTTAAATGTCCCATCTGTTCAAAGAAGCTTAAAGCAGTAAAATCAGGAAGATTCAGATGTTCTGAATGTAAAACCATTCTTGCGATAGACAACAATGGACAGGTATTCCTGGGATAATAATCCTTATTTATTTTTTCATATCCTTTCTCATCCTTTTTTGAAAATGCAGTAATTTTTTTTATGGATAGAACCTGTTGTTAACAACCTGTGGATAACTTCCTGCCGTTAGCCGCAGGTTTTTTATTCCCCATTTTAGAATTTTTATCAACAATTGGCTTTTTAGAGAAAATGCGAATAAACCTTTATATTACAAGTATTTATTTTATTAATAATTGGCAAACAGCTCCCTGGTTCATTTTTTTCAGCTTAAACAACTCTCCCAATTGAGCAATATTATAAAGATTTTACCCTAACTACCTGTGGATAACTTGTGCAGGAAAGGCTGGCGCCTGTGCATAACAACAACTGATATCCATTACACGTGAATTATTGGGTATTATTGGGAAAATTATTATTATTGCAATGGGGTTCTGCGCATGATAAAATCCTCATGCAGCATGAATAAGTGAGCAAGGAGTATGAACATAGCCTCTTTAATAATAAATATAATCTCTTTTTTATTCTTTCTTGCTGCCGGCGCGGTAGTGGTTTTTTCGCAGAATTTCGCATCAGCATCTGACGCAGGGACAGGACTGACTGTTTTTTTCGCTGAAAACCTCACCCTGATAGTAATAATCTCACTAATTTTTTATATCCCGTCATTCTGGGCAAAGAGCAAAAAACACCTGTTTTTAACCGCACTCATATCAACAGCAGCACTTTCTCTCTTCCTGGCTGCTGCAGGTATTTTTTCACCCTACACAGATATTGTATTTTCCCGTCCTGATGTTGATGCAGGAAGATTTTACCAGTCAGAAAGAAAACTGCTGTTTGTCGACAGCATAGAAAACGGTAAACTTACAGGAGTGATCATAAACAAAAAAGACACTTCAAATCCAGCAGCACCTGCCTCTGATCCGGCTGTTTACAGCGGAAATTACACTGTAAAGGAGAACATGAAACTAAGGCTCTCATCTGAAAGCGGGGAGTACAAACTTGGAACAGAAAACCCCTTAAACAGATTTTTTAACTCACTTATTAAATATTCCTCATTTATTTCAGCTGATATCAGCAGAGGCTCTCTCTCTTCCATCTACAAAAAAGCGGTAAAAACAATTTCAGTTATTATTTCCATATCAGCGATTTCAATCTTTTTCTCTTCAGGAAGCTGGCCTTTAATAAACTATATGCTTTCACAGTTTTTTATCTTTATTTTTATCTGGCTCAACTTTCATCTCCACAGAATTCCTGTTCCTTCTGCCCCGGGGAGCATGCCGGCTCTCTTCTCTGACAAAACATTAACCTGGTATTTATCATATATCCTGCTCATCGCAATTATCACAGCTGTTTTTTGGATCAAAAGATTAACCGGAGTACCCCTAAAATGAAACTCGCGGCAGGCAGAAGCATAAAATACCTCTTCCTTACCCATCTTTTCTCGATAATTCTGATTGTTTTATACTGTTTTTTAATACAGGAGAAACTTGAGATTTCAATCCTGAACCCCCCTTATATTATTATAAACACAGCCTTTATATATTCAAAACTCTTTCTCCCGGTTACTGCAGCATCTTTATTTATCATGCTTGCGGCGACAGATAAAAATTCGAGAAATCCCGGAAAATCCTTGCCATCAAGCGGACCGGCAATGATACTTTCTCTCCTTCCTGCTGCAATTCCATCAGTAATTATCTACCTGCTGTTTGTCTTTGCGGCAGAACCGGTATTAATCGAAAAAATAGAGTGGCTTAAGCAGTTATCTGATTCCGGGGAATTCTATTTTGATGAAACCATAAAAAACCTGAATGAAGGGAAACTGGAAGAAGCCACTCTTTTTGCAGATCTTTATCTATATATTGATCCTGACAACAAACTGATAAATGAAAAAAAGAGCGATATTATTATAGCTCTCCCTGGAGATCAGGGTTCCGGAAGCCAAAAGGATGAGGAGATATTCGGCCCATTTTCCGGCGACTTCATGACAGGCAGCAGGCTATTGCACAATGCGGAGAAATATATAAAAAAAGGGGATTACCCCTCTGCTGTTTATTACGCTCAGCTGGCAGGAGGGTTTAAAAGCAGCAGGGAAAAGGCAGCTGCAGTTTTAAAAAAAGCGCAGAAACACCTTGCCTCTTATACACCTGATAAAAACAGGGAAGAAAGGCTCTATGACAGGAAAGTTGAACTTGAAAAACTGATTAATGAAAATAAATATCAGGAAGCATATTATCTTTTCCACCAGCTTTCACTTGAATTCAAGACTGATGCAGAACTGCCTTATCTTGGGGAGAGAATATTTTCCCATCTTTCACAGATATCCTTTTTTTATGAAGAGATAATAAATTTCTATTTCGCGCCGGGTAAAACAGGGATAGCTTTTGTAAATCAATCAGACAATAAAGGCAAAGAGCTTATATTGGCTGAGAAAATTATTTTCGCGGATGAAAGTGTCTATTTTTTTGATATTGATATTATACATCTGTCAAATACAGGTGAAATTAAAAAACATATCCATTCGATGTATGGAAAATCACTTGGCAATAATCTTAACATGCAATGTATCGGAAGAGAGTCAAAAATGATGATACTACCCGAGGTGCTGACAGGAAATATAAGTGAAAATATATATTCTGTAAAACTTAATATTCCCAGGGAGGCGCTCCTTTATATGGGAATGGAAGAGACACGCCTTAAAAAGATAAAAACATCATATCTTGCAGAAAACCTTGCGATGTTTTCTGCCTCAGGGGCAGGAGAAACAGCGCCGGTGAGAGAACTTTTTATCCGGTTTATCCGATTTTTCAATTTTATCTTTACAATGCTTGCTGTAATTGCAGCAGGAATATCTTTTTTAAAGAGAAACAGGGGAAAAAACCGTCTTTCTCTCATGCTTCTGCCGGCCGCGGTTTTCCTTATCTATCTTTTTGAAAACAGCATAATATACCTTAAGAGCGGAATGATAACAGCCCTGCTGGGAGAAATGGGAATGGCTAAAACAGCAGTTATCTACGCGGTTATAACATTTGCTGAAATCTGCGGTATCCTCTTTTTTACAATCAACAAAGCATCATCCATAAAAACCCATTGACATGGGCTCAGCAGTCAGAAGCTTTTTTCTTTTCAATTCTTGCCCCAAGCAGTTTCAGTCTTTTCACAAGATTCTCATATCCCCGCTCAATCTGATAAACATTTTTTATTTCGCTTTTACCCTCTGCGCACAAAGAGGCGATCAGCATAGCCATGCCTGCCCTTATGTCAGGAGAGACAAGCTCGCTCCCTTTAAGCCTGCTGGGGCCGCTTACAACAGCTCTGTGGGGATCGCACAGTATAATCCTTGCCCCCATTGCAATCAGCTTGTCTACAAAAAACATCCTTGACTCAAACATTTTCTCGTGTATAAGAACAATCCCTTCCACCTGGGTCGCGACAACTGTAATTATACTTGTAAGGTCAGGAGGAAAGCCGGGCCATGGAGCATCATCTATTGTCGGGATCTGCCCGCCGAGGTCAGGTACAACCTTCATCTGAAGGCCGGGTTTTATCTTTATAACATTGCCGTCAGTTTCCCAGTGAATCCCCAGCTTCCCAAAAGCAATCCTTGTCATTCTAAGGTCTGACGCAACCGCGTCTTCTATCTCAAGCTCTCCCCTTGTAACCGCTGCAAGCCCGATAAAGGAACCTACCTCTATTAAATCAGAACCTATCCTGAACCTCGTTCCGGAAAGTTTTTTTACACCTTCTATAAAAAGGATATTTGAGCCGATTCCTGTTATTTTTGCTCCCATGGAAACAAGCATCCTGCAAAGGTCCTGGACATGAGGCTCTGATGCCGCGTTCTGGATAATGGTTTTCCCTTCCGCAAGAACAGATGCCATAATCGCGTTTTCTGTCGCGGTAACAGATGCTTCATCAAGAAAAAGATCAACCCCTACCAGTTTGTTTGAGGTAAGCTTGAAAAAGCCGTCCATCTCAATCCTTGCTCCAAGCTCGGAAAACGCCAGAAAATGGGTATCAAGGCGCCGCCTTCCTATTACATCCCCGCCTGGAGGGGGGAAAACAGCTTTGCCTGTTCTTGCAAGGAGCGGACCTGCGAAAAGAATCGAAGCTCTTACCGCTTTTGCCTCTTCAAGTGGCAGCTCTGATTTCAAATTTCCTGTTTTTATCGAATATTCATTAGGCTTGATTTTTTTTACTGATGCGCCGAGTTTTGATGCAATTGATAGCATGACAGAAACATCTTCAATTTCAGGTAAATTCTCAAGAACAACCTCGCTGTCTGAAAGAAGCGCTGCTGCGATACATGGAAGAGCCGCGTTTTTATTTCCGCTTGCCTTTATTTTTCCCTTAATTGGAAAAGAGCCGTCGACATAATATTTGCACATATGTGAAACTTTACAATCAATAAGTTCTGTTGTCAATCATGAGGTGAAAAACAGGGAAAGGACCTCCGCAAAAGCAGGGCCAAAGGCTGGGCAGCGGCCAAAGGCAGAGTCAAACCTGTGATAAAAATTAACAGTGATTAATTAACAAGGTAAAAATATTTTCTCGCGGCAAAAGGGTTAGCTGCCATATAAATCCTGACAAGATAAATTGCCTCGTTATCTTCTGTCTCCTCTTTCCCTTTCAGGGAAGCCCTGACATAAGTTGTAAAGCTGTAAAGGTTGTCTCTCTCCATCCTGAAAGGATTTTCAAGTATTACAGGAAAGTTAAAATCAATACCTGCCTCTGATGATAAAAGCGTCTCAATATCAGCAAATGAGCCTGTATCACGCCTGGCGGGGATAAACACCCTCTGCAATATCCCCATGCTGCCTATTCCTGCTGATCTTAATTTTTTAAGAACAGAAGGCGATATCGCGGTTTCAATAAATTTTTCAAGTTCTTTCCCTTCAAGCAGCAGCTCAGTTTTTTCAAGAAAACTCCTGAGGTCCCTAACCGTGTTGATGGTTTTTACAGGCAGATACTCCTTACCGTTGAATTTAAACCATGTAATAAAGGTTTCAGCTCCTGAACCATCAACAAAAATCTGCTCGTAGCGCAGCAGGTCAAGAACCCCGTTGTTATCAATATCATCCTTCCTGGTTGAATCAGAAAGTGTATTTTTTATTGTAATTGCGGAGTATTTACCATCCCGGCTGAAAACTATCAGATCCTCGGAAGTCCCTTCGCTTGTTATAAATTCTGCGGAAAGGGCAGAGATTTTTTTATTTTTATCTATCTCTTTTTTTTCAAGAGAGCTGAAAGCGCCCCTGCTTTCAATCCTTACGTATCCCTTATACGTAAAATCGTTATTCGAAAACTCAAAAAAGGCAAGCAGATACTGTCTCAATCCGACATCATCCTGATATATATTCTTAAGATCAGTTATGCTGAGTTTTAATACATCATCTTCTGAACTCCCTTCGGAATAAAGGACATAAAACTCGCAGTACCCGTCACCCGCGAAATCACCTGAAATAAAGGTCAGCTCTTTCCCTTCGCTCACAGGAAGGTATGTTTTATCATCAATTATTATCTTTTTCCCGGCCGCAGCAAGATAAAGCTTCTCAATCTCCTGCGCAGAACACTCCCCTGCGACGGAAGGGATCATCAGGCCGGAAGTGTCTGCCTCTGAATCTTTTTTTCCCGGTATTTCTTCAGAAGAGACAGATTCTTCCGGCAGGGATAAAGCCGCAGCCTCTTTGGTACCGGCAATTTCATCTGCCCTGTTTTGCGTTGATGAGCATGAGGAAAAAAGAAACAACACAAAAACCAGGACAATACAGGGGGTAAGTATTAATGGGTAATTAATAAAACTGCGCGAAGTGGTGTTTTTCCTGTATACAGATTCTGCTTTTACTGGTAAAAACCATTTTTTTAACACAAAAATTCCTTTTTTTAACAACTCCGGAACCTAAATAAACCGTAAAGACACAGGTTTCCATCAAAGCCGCCACTCTGCCGCATCTTATTGAATTATTTTTTTGATTGCTCTTTACATAAAATATACAGCAGGAAAGCGGTTTTGTACTATCTTTTTTTTTCAGGCAATATATTTTCCCAGTTTTTTTTCTCCCTGACACACTTAAATAAAAGTTGAAAAAATGTTATACATCTGGCGGACTGTAACTTGACAGCTAAGGATATAGCAATGGTAAAGGTAATGAAGTTCGGCGGAACCTCGGTGCAGGATGCCGGAAAAATCAGGCAAATTTGCTCAATAATAAAAAATGAAAGCAGAAACGCAAAAACAGCTGTAGTTTTTTCAGCCATGAGCGGTATTACTGATCTTTTAATAGAATCATCAAAAACCGCCGCCGCAGGCAGCAACCGGTACATGGAAAACATTGAATTGCTCCGGACAAGGCAGAATGAGGCAGTCAAGGATCTGCTGCAAAAGAGCATGGCAGAAAAAGTCATGGCAAAGATAGAAGAGATGATTGAAGAACTTTCAAACATTCTTCATGGAATAGAACTTGTCAAGGAATGCTCTCCAAGAAGCCTTGACCTTGTCGCGAGCTTCGGAGAAAGGCTTAACAACTTCCTTATCGCCTCATATATGCAGGGGGAAGGGGAAGAAGCAGAATATGTTGATGCAAGAGATATCATTAAAACCAACAATCAATATACAAGAGCTGTGGTAAATTACGATACCTCATACCCCCTTATCAGGGAAAGGCTCTCCAAAATCAAGGGGATTCCTGTCGTTACCGGATTTATCGGCTCGGCAGAAGACGGCTCAACTACAACACTTGGAAGAAACGGTTCAGACTTCACTGCGTCAATAATTGCTGCCGCTATCAAGGCTGATGTGATTGAAAAATGGACAGATGTTGACGGCGTTTTAAGCGCAGACCCGAGGCTTGTAAAAACAGCTTTTGTTGTACCTGAGATAAGCGTTCAAGAGGCAATGGAACTTTCATACTTCGGAGCGAAGGTGATCCACCCATATACAATGATTCCGGCAGTAGAGAATTCAATACCTATCTGCATAAAAAACACAGAAAATCCTCAGTCTCCGGGAACAATGATAATAAAATCCCCCAGGCCCAATGACAGGCCGATAACAGGAATTGCCAGCATCAGCAATGTATCGCTCATCAACATAGAAGGGGGCGGAATGCTCGGGCTGCATGGATTTGCCTCAAGGGTTTTTGGAGTGCTTGCCAAATATGATGTTAACATAATCATGATATCACAGGCATCATCAGAACACACAATCTGCGTTGTATGCCTTGAGGAAGATTCAAAAAGAGCGCTTAAAGGGCTCAATGAGAACCTGAAGGAAGAAATTGAGACAAAAAGGATTCAGCAGTTAGAGCTGATTGAAAACCTTGAGATAATAGCCATAATCGGGGAAAACATGAGAGGTACCCCCGGCATAGCAGGAAAACTTTTCAATACGCTTGGTGAAAACAGCATAAACGTACTTGCAATCGCGCAGGGCTCTTCAGAGAGAAACCTCTCTTTTGTAATAAGTAAAGATGAAACGAAAAAAGCGCTCAACGCGATCCATAAATCGTTTCTCGGCTGACAGGGAGATAAATAAATGAAATTTTACAGCACAAGAAATAAAAAAAACATGGTAAGTTTCCGCGAAGCAGTATTTCAGGGGCTCTCACCTGACGGGGGGCTTTACAACCCGGCCGGATATCCTGATCTTTCAGATCTTTTTAAATCCATGAACAGCAGCACTTCATTTATTGAGTCATCGACAGCGCTATCCTCTGTTATCCTGAAAGACGACCTTACCCCGGACAGGGCGGAAAGTATCTGCAGAACAGCATTTCCATTCAAGCCTGAACTGGCCCCTGCTGACAAGGATATGTTTATCCTTGAGCTTTATCACGGCCCCTCATGCGCTTTTAAAGATTTCGGCGCATCCTTTCTCGCAGCCTCAATGGAAGAGTTTTTAAAAGATGATGAGAGAAAAGCCATAATTCTCACAGCAACATCAGGTGACACTGGAAGCGCTGTTGCCCAGGCTTTCCACAACAGAAAAAATATTGAGGTAGTAATCCTTTATCCCTCCGGCAGGGTAAGCCCTCTCCAGGAGAAACAGCTTACAACACTTGGAGGTAATGTTACCGCGCTTGAGGTCAAAGGCTCTTTCGATGACTGCCAGAGAATGGTAAAAGATGCGTTTATGAACAAGGAACTCTCATCCCTTCCTCTCACCTCAGCAAACTCAATCAACCTTGGAAGGCTTTTCCCCCAGTCATTCTATTATGTCTGGGCAGTTAATCAGCTCAAGGAAAAATACAGCGATATCATATTCTCTGTTCCAAGCGGCAACTTCGGAAACCTCACAGCAGGGGTACTTGCATCCAGATGGGGGCTTCCGGTAAACAGGTTTATCGCAGCGACAAACATTAACAGGGAAGTGCCTGAGTATCTTGAGTCAGGAATATACACACCGCGCCCGTCTGTTCAGACATACTCGAACGCGATGGATGTCGGCAATCCAAGCAATTTTGAGCGTCTTAAAGATCTTTTTGAGAATGATTTTAAAAAGATGGGAGAATTGATAAAAGGTGAATGGGTTGATGATGATGAGACAATTGATGTGATAAGAGATTTTTACGAGGGGAAAAAAAGGTTTATTGATCCCCACACTGCTGTGGGTTATACCGCGGCAAAAAGATATATGGAAAAACATTTGGAACTTTCAGCGGCGGCCAGCGGCAGGAAGAGCGCCATTGTGACCCTCTCTACCGCCCACCCGGGGAAATTCCTTGAAGTAGTTGAGAAAGCGGCAGGACTAAAGCCCCCGCTTCCGGTGCAGCTTGAAAAGCTTTTAAAACTTAAAAAAGAATCTGTTGTGATTGAAAAAACTGATTCTGCTTT
>JAVEZE010000004.1:0-36631 GCA_034003145.1 Spirochaetia bacterium | reverse complement strand
TCAACAACTGGGACAGGTTTGAGGCGCAATGAAACTATTTACACTTTATAATTCAACAGGATCTGTCAACACTTACCTGATTGGCCATGAAAACGGCGGCGATGCGATTATTATAGATCCTGGAAAGATAGACCTTCACATACTGGATATTCTTGAAACAAACAACTACTACATAAAATCTATTTTGCTTACCCATGATCATGAAAATCATATACGGGGGGTAAAAACTCTGATGAAGATCTATGACGCATCCATATATGCCAAAAGTCCCCTGATCTATGATTTTGCTGCTGTATCCATAAATGAAAACACTATTTTAACGCTGTCAGATTTCGATATAAAAGTTATAGAGGTTCCAGGACATTCTGATGATTCACTTGTATTCCTGATACGAAACGCGCTTTTTACAGGAGATGTTCTCTCTGCAGGCAGAATAGGTCTTACCCATGGGGCAGTTCAAAGAAAACTTTTACAGACAAATATTATAAACAAGCTTTTTTCACTTGATAATGACCTTATTATTTTTCCAGGCCACGGCTCTCCTTCTACCCTTAAAACTGAAAAAGAGTTTAATCCATTTATAAATCATCTGGATTATTCAGGTTAAGAAATATTCAGCAGCCAGATTTGATAAATTTTTTAAACCTTTCAGGTAATGGCGCGTGGAATTTTTTTAGTCCGTAGTCAGGCAATTTAATTTCAAGTATATATGCATGCAGCATCATGGTGAACTCGCTGTATTTAGCAATTTTTCTGCTGTATACCGGATCACCTATTATGGGACATCCGATGTGCTGCATATGTACCCTGAGCTGATGTGTCCTTCCTGTTTGCAGTTCAAGCGCGACAAGAGTTGTGTCTGAGAATTCTTTTAAAACCCTGTAATGAGTTAAAGCATATTTCCCTTTCCCCTGGGTAGCTGTGAATTTTTTCCTGTTATTCCTGTCCCTGATTAAATTTGTCTCAATAATTCCCTGCCGCGAAACCATTTTACCTTTTACAATTGCAAGATATATTTTTTTAACTTTTTTTGAACTGAACTGCCTGGAAAGAAAATCATGGGCATGGATATTTTTAGCAGTAATAATTATCCCTGATGTATCCTTGTCAAGACGGTGAACTATTCCTGGTCTCTGATCATCTTCATCAAAATCAGCTGAAGAATCTTCAATATGAAACAGCAGCGCGTTGGCAAGGGTTCCATTCGGGTTGCCTGCGGCAGGATGGACAACCATCCCCTGCTTTTTATTTACAATAACAACATTTTCGTCTTCGTAGATAATATCAAGTTCAATATTTTCAGGCAGCAAATTGCTTTCAGGAATACAGTCATATTCAATTTTTATCAAATCCCCGTTCTTTACCATTCTGGAAAGTTTTACAGGTTTTTCATTTATATAAAGAGCAGCATTCCTGCTTTTCAGCTGGCTTCTGGATATTATTTTGCAATAATCTGAAATATATTTATCAATCCTGATATCAGGGAGCTGAATGCCCTTAACTTCAATAGTTTCGTTTATTCTCATTTTTTACCTGTTTCTTGATTTTGCCGATAATGAAATCTGCTGCAGTTATTGAAAGCGAAACATAAAGCGATGAAATAAGGATTCTTTTAGTCTCATCGCTGCTTGACGTACCCTTTTCTGCTCCGCCGAACAGTGCGGGAGCCTTGCTTCTCGCAAAACCGCTTGAAGCATAATCAAATATACCTGACCCGATTTTTGTAAAAACAACTGCGAATGGATAACTGCCGATAAAAATAACTTCGGCCCTTCTTAAATCCCTCAGGAAAGGAGAAAACTCCTCATCCTTATATTCTTCAGGTACAAGTTCGCTATAGGATTCATCTGCTGAAACCGGTGAAACAGGAAAAGAGAAAGTAAGCAATATAAGCAAAAGGGGGAAAATCATTTTCATTTGGATTCAATAACGGCTGCCAAAAAGCCGTGTCCCGATTCTGATTACATTAGACCCTTCCTCAATAGCAACCTTGAAATCAGATGACATACCCATTGAGAGAGTATCAAATGTGAGGTCGGGATGGGATAGTGATAGTTTATCATACAGTTTTTTGAGCTGCCGGAATGCAGTTCTGATTCTTTTTTCATCATCAGTAAAAGGGGCTATTGTCATAAGCCCTTTAATCCTGATTGAGCTCAATTCCCTTATTTTATCTATTGCTGAAAACATTTCCTCTTCAGTCAAAAACCCGTTTTTTGAATCTTCACTTGAAGTATTGAATTCAAGGAGTATATCAATTGTTCTGTTAAATGTTTTACAGAATTTATCAAGTTCAAGCGCAGTTTCATATTTATCAATTGAATCAACTGAATCTGCTCTCTGGACAGCTTTTTTAGCCTTGTTCCTTTGAAGATGGCCGATTAAATGAATTTCAGCATCATCATGAAACAGGTTAAATTTTTCTGTCAGCTCTGCTACACGGTTTTCACCAAACAGCCTTAACCCTGCTGTGTAGGCAGCTTCCGCATACTCAAGCGGTTTTGTTTTGGTTACTGCCATCAGCCTGATTTCAGCCTCATTTCTCCCCGCAGATTGTGATGCCCTGGCAATCTCTTCGAGTGTCTCGTCAATGTTTTGCTTAACAGATTTAAAAAGGTGGTTTTCATCTTTCAAAATTAACCCCATATACACTATATTTTAACACCGCATCTTCCTGTATAGTCAATACGGTCAAGATATATAGAAAAATCAGTACCTGAAAAATATTCCTGAACTGCTTTTCTGGCTCCTGTAAAATGACCGAAATCATCTATAATCAGGATACCCCCTTTTACCAATAATGGAAATAACACCTGGAGCTCTTTTTTTGTAGATTCATACCAGTCAGTATCAAGCCGCAAAAGAGAGATGGAAGCCGGGGTGTTTTTTTTATTATCAAGAACCTCACATACATCACCTGCGTTAAATACAATTTTTTCTTCAGGATAGCCAGTAGAATAAATATTTTGCCTCACCTCGTCCAATCCCGCAGACCAGAGATTCTCCCCTTTTTTATTTCTGCTTTCAATCCATCTTTGGAGCATATTGGAGCCTGTCCATGCCACGCAGTCATGTTCAGATGGCCTGGTCATTCCTGAAAAAGTGTCATAAAGAACAATTTTTCTCTCCCTAACACCAAATTCAAGCAATGCTTTTGCAGCAATCATGCAGGCGCCCCCTTTCCAGACACCGCATTCAACAAAATCCCCTTCAATACCGTTATTGACAATATATTCCACAGATTTATATATATTGTATCCCCGTTCAATTGATATCATTGTAAATTTTTCAACATTCTTCCATATTTCGAAAAATTCATCTTCCATATCGCTGTGGTGCTGCGAAGGATGGATAACTCCGTATCCGTTTTTTTCAAGTATCAAAATTGCTTTTTTTGTTAAATATCCCAATTTTTCCCCTGTTTTTCTCTGGCTTTGCCTGCAGGTGTTTTGTTCTGATGCTGGATTTTACCGCGATATAAGTTTAAGAAAGGCTTCTTCTGTAACTATTTCCACACCAAGTTCCAAAGCTTTATCATATTTTGAACCCGGGGATGCACCGCAAAGAAGATGTGTTGTCTTTCCGCTTACCTGGCCTGCGACACTGCCGCCTCTTTTTTTTATTATCTCTTCAGCTATACTGCGAGGAGTGAATTTTTCAAAACTGCCGGTCACACACCAGTATTGCCCCCTAAAAATCTGCTCTTCACTGCTTTCTTCCGGCACACTTTCCGACATGGAAAGGCCGTTCTTTGCAAGACGGATGATTGTATTTATTGTTTCTTGGTCATTAAAATATTTAAAAAAGGATTCCGCAGTTTTTACTCCAATTCCGTTGATTTCCAGAAGCAGATCGTTGTTGCGGGTTTGAGCAAGATCAAAAATTTTTTCTATGGAATTATATCCTGATTTGATCAACAGCTCAGAGACTTTTGGACCTATGTCAGGAATCCCAAGTGAAGAGAGAACTGTTTGGAAAGAGTTTTTTTTGCTGTTTTCAATACCTGTTTTTATCAGATTTATCTTTTTGGCACCATACCCTTCATAGTTTTCAAGCTGCCCCATATCTTTTTCATAGATATCGTAAAAATCAGTAACTATCTTCTCTCTTGCAAGCAGTTCAATTGTTTCAATCCCCAGATTCTCGATATTCATCTGGTCCCTGGATGCAAAAAACAGGATACGCCCTTTTACCCTTTCTGGGCATGATCTGTTTTTGCAAAAACTGTGGGCACCTTCTGTTTCAAGCTTTGTGCCGCAGAAAGGACATGTTTCCGGCATTTTCCATGCCAGCTCATCTTTGCTGTTTTTATCAACAACATTTTCAATTGCCGGAATTACATCCCCTCTTCTGGAAACTGTCACCCTGTCTCCAGGGGCAAGTGAGAGAAAATTGATATAATCCTGGTTATGAAGTGTTACATTTGAAACAACAGAGCCTGATATTTCAACCGGCTCAATCCTTGCGACAGGGGTTGCCCTTCCTGTCCTTCCTATCTGCAGATCAATGGATTTAACAACAGATTCTGCTTCAGATGATTCAAACTTGTATGCCACTGCCCACCTTGGGTGATGTCCGGTATATCCCAGCGCATTTCGTGATTCGATATTATTAAGCTTAACAACAAGTCCGTCAATTTCATAATCAAGTGATTTTCGCTCTTCAATCGCATTTTCTATATATGGGATGATTTCAGATAAATTGCCTGCCGGTATGATTTTGCCTATTTCATTTTTTTTTGCGCCTGAATCGGTAAAAGCCTTTATCCGTTTATTTGTTCTGAATCCAAGCTGCTGCAGTTTATGCCGTATCTCGTGATAATTATTCAATGAAATATCTGGGAAAAACCCTTCATACACAAAAATATTTAAAGGGACTTTCTTTACTTCAGAGCTTTTCAGTCTTCTGATTGTGCCTGCCGCTAGATTTCTGGGATTGGCATATTTGACATCAAGTAAATCATTTATTTCATTGAAATTTTTCAGAGGAAGATAAATCTCGCCCCTGACTGCAGCATCTACAGGCTCACCAAGCCTTAGCGGGACAGAACCAATTGTCATAACATTGTTTGTTACATCGTTGCCTGTTACTCCGTTACCGCGGGTAACAGCTCTTTTCAATATCCCTTTTTCATAGTAAAGGACTATTGAAATACCGTCTATTTTCTCTTCAATTGTTATTACTGTTTCACTGCCGCTGTTTTTTTCAAGCTTTTCTATCCATTTATTCAATTCATCAACTGTGTAAAGCTTATCAAGGCTAAGTACCGGTATTGTATGCTTTACTTCAGGCAGCTCTGCAGAAATATCAGAGCCTACCCGTTTGACTGGAGAATTGCCGCTCGCATGGCTGGGATATTTTTTTTCAAGAAAAAGAAGCCGGTCAAAAAGGGAATCATAAAAGCTGTCAGAGACTGAAGGGCGGTTTAAAACATAATACTCATGCTGATACAAAAGAAGTTTTTCAGTTAGAGTTTTAATTTCATTTATTTCTTTTTTTTCATCAGCATTATCAATATTATCACTAAAAAGTTCTATCTGCTTACTCACCCTGTTTTATAAATGCGTCTTTAAAGCCTTTTTTCCTCAGATTATAAAGCGCAGCACCCTTTTCATCGTTATTTAAAGGACCTGCAAGAAGCCTGTAGATCCCTGTTGATCTATCATAATATATCAGAGCAGGGTAATCAATATTTACAGATTCAAACTTCTGTTTAGCCCCTTCATAATCGCTGAATGCAGCCAACTGCAGATAAGGTTTCTTTTCAAGCTTTTCTGTATAACCGGAATTGCTCAGTGGAGCTGGTGATTCAAAAGTTTTTCTGGCAATAGCATCAAACTCCCCCTCTGTAGTTTTAGGAAGCAGCTTTTTATCAGTATCTGCAGTTATTTTATCCTCTATACCTGTTCTTTCCAAAGTTTCAGCACCATTGGGAACAGGAGGTTTAGGGGAAGAGGGAGATAAAATATATTTTTTTTCATAATCAATCTTTTCTTTTTCCAAAGGAGACAATTCAGCAGTCTCATCTGTTTCTTTATCAGCTTCAGCTGTCATATCGTCAGGTTCAGTATCTGTAGTCAAAAAATCGCTGTCAGCAATTATATACTCAACAACAGGGATATCTGATCCTGTTTCCGCTTTCCCTTCCCCCTCTTCTGCCGCATCAGGCAAAGAATCAATTTCAGGAAATTCCGCTTCTTCATATATAACTACTCCGCTTTCCCTCTTGTTTTCTTCAGGCAGGAGCAGGCTTTCAGCAGATGAGGGATTGTTGTCAGGATCAGTATTTGATACTTTTTCTGACATACGCGGAAGCGTTACTTCCTTAACAATCTTTGCCTTGACTGGGATAATCTCATCCTGTTTTATATCAAGGTATTCTGAGACATCTTTTGAAAGAAGAAGAAAAAGATTTTTATCGCTTAAGGAATTTACTATAATAATTTCAATAGTTTTTTTGTTTTTTGGATTTTCGACTGAAATGATTGTGTTTACAGGAAAAGAATTTGATGCACCGTATAATCCGTTTACGGGGAATTCGCCGTATCTGCTCATTGCAGCAGATCCTTCCCACACAGTTTCAGCAAAAGCAACAGAAAGTGTTATCAGTGAAAGCATTATTGCTGTAAGTATTTTTTTATAATCCATATTAAACTCCTGTTTAAACCCCTGTTTTGGCATCACCTTATTTCCCAAAATCATGATATATTTCAGAAGCAGTGTTTTACCACATCATTGCCCAGAAACTGCCCTATACTGAATAATTTTTCCTCGACATAGAATTCGCTGCTTTTAAAAATATCATTAAAATCATATTTACCTGAATAAATTATATCATCTGTAAATAAATTATATACTGTATATTCACCTGTTGTTGTAAAAACATCGCTGTTTGTGATGCTGAAGTTTAGTACAGTTGAAATAAGTATTTTCGCGCCGCCTGATTTCGCGAGCTGGTTAAGCTTTTCAAAATCTTTTATCTGATTAGCGCCGGAATTACCTGAAAAAACTATATGCCCGTTTTCAAACAATGTATCCAGAATACCGTTTTCAATACTATTGATCCATGTCCTGCTGTCTTCAGTTATTTTTTTTTCAATAATAAAATCACCTTTATCAATATATACAAACACTGTTTCCGCGTGCAAAACAATCATGGAATTAAGCAGAATAAGTAAAAAAATCGTTTTTTTCAACATTTATACACCCTGCGATTATTATCGGCTAAAAAGAAAGACATTTTGATAAGTTAAATTTAAAGAATTACAATAAATCTTGAAGATATTACCAGTAAATGATAAATTCCTTCCGGTATATTCGCAGTTAACTGATAACTGCCATTTATTTATTAACCCGGAGACAAATCAGCAGCAGATGGAGTATTACGTAATACAGGTATTGACAGGCAAAGAAGAGCTTTTTCTTAAATTAGCAGAAAAACATTTTTTCCGGGAAAATATTAATTTTTTCTGGCTCAGGAAGGAATTGATTGTCAAAAAACACGGGATAAGAAAAAAATCTGTTTCTTCCATTTTCCCCGGCTACATCTTTGCTGAAACAGAGGTGATAAACTATGACAATTATAAAAAAATAAAAAGTTTACCCGGGTTTATCCGTTTTCTGGAAAATAATCTTGATATACGGCCCCTGCCGGTTGAAGATAAAAAACTTGTTTTCAAGCTTCACTCAGGAGGGGAAATAGCAGGTATTTCCAGGGTCTTTTTTACCGCAGATGACAAAATCAAGGTTTCAGACGGGCCTATGAAAGGACTTGAAGGATATATTATTAAAGTTGATAAAAGGAAAAAACGTGCTAAAATCAAACTTAAGCTTTACGAAGATTCTTTTATGATAGATTTCGGGTTTGAATTACTTGAACATAACCCTGATACAAGTGAAAAAAATAAATGAAAAACAAGATTGCAATTATCGGAATAGGTGAAGCAGGCAGATCTCTTTGCAAGGAGATACAAAAAAAAGGGATTGTTGGTGATATTGTATGCTTTGTTGATGACAACAAGGAAAAAATTGGCAAAGTATTTGAAAATATAATTATTGAAGGGCCTATCTCTGATATTCAAAAAATTCAAAAAAAGCATAAAGCAGACGAAGCGCTGATCGCAATTCCAAGCGCATCGCGGAAAAGGATCAAGGAGATTTACGCCCTTCTGCAGAAAGGGAATTTCAAGAGAATACTTATACTTCCTGGCATATCGCAGATTATTGACGGGAGCGCGCACCTTATACAGGCAAGAGAAATATCAACACTTGATATACTTGGAAGAAACCCTGTCGTGATTCCCTTGAAAAAAACACTTGAGTATCTGAGAGACACAAGAGTACTGATTACAGGCGCAGGAGGGAGCATAGGCAGCGAACTTGCGCGTCAGCTTCTATCTGCCGGAGCTTCAAGGCTTTACCTGTTTGGACACGGTGAAAACAGCATTTATGAAACAGAAAAAGAACTAAGGCTTTTGCAGAAAGAAGGAGTCGGGGAAAAAGCGACAATTATACCGATTATCGGAGAACTGCAGGACAGGGATTTTACCCATTTTCTTCTTGAAAGGGTAAAGGCTGATGTTATTTTTCATTGCGCTGCATACAAACATGTTCCAATGATGGAGGTCAATCCTGTACAGGCTGTAAAAAACAATGTTTTTGGAACAAAAAATCTTACAGAAGCGGCAGCCAGGTCAAACGTTCGTAAATTTATACTTATCTCTACAGACAAGGCAGTTGAACCTATCGGCATATACGGCGCAACCAAGCTTATCTGCGAAGATATTGTTTTATCGCAAAAAAACACAAATACTGATTATATGGTTGTAAGATTTGGAAATGTTCTTGGCTCAAGGGGAAGCATCCTCCCCCTTTTCAGGGAGCAGATTCTAAGCGGCGGGCCTCTTACAATAACGCATCCGCAGATAATGAGATTTTTCATGACAATACCTGAAGCTGTTTCTTTGGTGCTGAAAACTGCAGATTTTGGAAAATCAGGCAATCTATATATCCTTGACATGGGCGATCCTCTTTTAATAAAAGATATCGCAGAACAGATGATAAGATTCTATGGACTTGAACCGGATATTGATATAGAGATTACCTATACAGGGATAAGGCCGGGTGAAAAATTCATGGAAAAACTTTGGCGGGATGATGAAAAAATCAAGCAGACCGAAACACAGAGAGTCAATATCTTGATTGAAAGAATCAATCTCGGGGAAAAACTGGATAAACTGCTTTCTGAATTATACCCTATCTGCTACTTTACAGGTAGAGTGTCGAATAGATACAGAAACAGGCACATGCTACGGAAAATACTAAAAAAATACATACCTACAATTGAAAGGCCTGAAAATGAACCAGAATACTGAAACAAATGATCAAATACCTTTTGCCCTTCCTTCCATCGGAAAGGAGGAGGAAGATGCTGTAATAAAAGTACTTAGGAGTAAATGGCTTACAACAGGAAAAGTTACTGAACAGTTTGAGAAGGATTTCAGCGACAGGACAGGAGCCTCATATTCTGTTTCTGTAAATTCCGCAACTGCAGGGCTTCATCTTGTTCTTGACTCGCTTGACATGGAACGGGACAGTTATGTCATCACCACACCGTATACATTCACCGCAACAGCAGAAGTTATCCGCTACCTTAATCTTCACCCCCTCTTTGTCGATATTACAGAGGATGATTACAATATTGATCCTTTATTGATTGAAAATTCCATAAAAACCGGCGGAAAAAAAATCTCATCAATTTTGCCTGTTCATATCGCGGGACATCTGTGCAGAATGGATGAGATCATGGATATTTCCCGCAGGTATGATATCCCTGTAGTAGAAGACGCAGCCCATGCCTTCCCGGTCTGTGATAACGGAAAATACGCCGGAACTTACGGGGAAGCAGGTGTATTCTCATTCTACGCGACAAAAACAATTACAACCGGTGAGGGCGGCATGGTTGTGACAAGCAGCGACAGGATAGCCCGGCATATGAGGAAAATGAGGCTTCACGGCATTGACAAAACTTCATGGGACAGGAATAAATCCAACGACAATAACTGGTATTATGAGGTGAAAACTCCAGGGTTTAAATACAATCTTACAGATATGGCAAGCGCCATAGGAATCCAGCAGCTAAAAAAAGCAGATGCTTTCAATCTTAGAAGGGCAGAAATAGCTGCAATGTATAACAGAGATTTTTCAGATTATGATTTTATTACGCTTCCCCCCTCATCAAAAAGCCATTGCTGGCATTTATACATTATCAGGCTAAATGAGAAAAAACTGAAAATAACAAGAGATGAGTTTATAAAAAAATTATTGCAGAGAGGAATCAGCACTTCAGTTCATTTTATTCCGCTTCATCTAATGCCTTATTACAAAAATGCATATAATCTTAAACCGGATGATTTTCCAAGATCAATGAAAAAATACCTTTCATCGTTCAGTCTTCCCATATATCCAGGTCTTGACGATTATCAGGTAGAGCGGATAATCAGTAGTGTTATTGACATTGGAACTGCAAACTACTGTTAACGGAGGATCTTCTTGATTCTAAAAGATAAACAGCTTTTTGTTAATGATTATTACATGCCGGGAATGCTAAATGCTGTAACTTACAGAACCGGTATTGATAAAGGAATACTTCAGACAGTAAAACTTCCCCCTGAAACTGACAAGGGGTATAAGATTATAACTAATAATGATATTCCAGGGAAAAAAAATATAAACTTTTTTGGTACATCTATTCCAATTCTTGCTGATTATGAAATTAATTTCAGGGGAGAACCTCTTTATATTATAGTCTACGACAGCGAAGAAAACCACAAAACAGCGCTTGATGGAATTATTCCGGGAATTAAGGCAAAACCGCCTCTTTCGTTTGAAAAAGACAAGCTGGAAGAAAACCAGATTGTTTATCAGAAATTTTTTTCATTTGGTTCCGGAAGTTCAGATCCCCTGTTTAACGATGAACTTGAATCTTATACTGCAATTATTCCTGTAACAGATAATTTTCACAGCAGCGAGTACCACTCAAGATACTGCGAACCATTCGGCGCGATTGCGCAGCCGGATAAAAACGGAATAACAATTTATACAGTCTCGCAATGGCCGGAACATGTCAGGAAAAGTGTCGCTGATGCGTTGAATATCAGCCAGAAAAACGTAAAAGTCATAATCACTGCCTTAAGCACACCGCTTGAAGGGAGAATCTGGTACCCCTCCCTTATTTCTTCCCAGGCTGCTGTTGCAGCGCACATTACAGGAAAACCTGTAAAACTTATCCTTTCAAAATATGAAACATACAACTTTACGCCAAGGCAGCATCCATTCCGCATAACACATAAAACCTGGGTATCAAAAGGCAAGCTTTTAAAAATGCACATCAATCTTGATATTGATGCCGGGGCATATCCCCTGATCATCGAAGAGTTGTTTGAAAAAACATTTATTCAGGCTTCAGGGCTTTATGAGTGCAATGATATAACCATGAAATTGCGGTTAATACAAACAAGCAAACCGCCGATGTCGTTTATTTCAGGTATTAATTTTTCACAGATAATGATTTCGCTTGAAAAACATATCTCAAACATAATCCGCCAGGAAAAGATCAGCCCTGTTACATGGAGGAAGGAAAATATTCTTTCTGATTCGATCAAGAAAAACAGTCTCTTTATCATTCCTGGAGATGACATAAAAAGCATAAATTCAAACAGGAACAGCGCATCAGCTATATTGGAGAATGTTTCAAAAGCTTCTGATTTTGAGAGAAAATATGCTTCCTTTGAATTACTTAGATTAAATAAACATAAAAACATAAAAACACATTCATCAGGGATAGGACTGGCGCTATCTTTTTTCAACAATACTATCCCTTTTAAATCAATGATCAAGGATAAATTATCTTTAAAGCTGCTTCTTGACAGTAAATCATACCTTAATATTTACACAAGCACAGTACCTGACGGAATACATAATTATGATATCTGGAAAAACACAGCCGGGGAAATACTTGGTATACCAACAGACAATATTTTTATATTGCCACATCAAACAGACCTGGCACCCCCTTCTGCCGCATATCCTTTTTCAAAAGGGCTCGCAGGGTTTACTGAACTGTTAAAAAACGGATGCCAAAGTTTACAGAAAAAAAGATTCAGAAATCCCCTTCCCATTGAGATTACCGCATCGCTATCGCTTAACAAGCTGAGTAAAGATGATTATGCCTGGGGATCTGCTGTTGTTGAACTTTCTATCGATAATCACACCTATGAGATTGAGATCAAAAAAATAACCTGCTGCTTTGACTGCGGCCATATAATGCACAAGGAAATAATTGATAAAACAGTTTATTCAGGCATTATTGACAGCTTGAGCTGGATTTCAGGGGCAGAAAATATGTCTACAGATAAAAACAGACTTATCCAGAACGACAATATCCGCCATTTTTTAAATATTCCAATATATACTGAATACATCAACAATACGAAGAAAAATAAATCTATTTCAATTGGAGACTTACCGCTTTCGCTTATAGCAGGCGCTTATTACAGCGCACTTATTCAGGCATTGGGCGTTGATATTGACAGGATGCCTGTAACACCTGAAAATATTCATGATATTTTATATAAAAACAGGTCAAAATGATTATACGATTTATACTTAACAGCGTCGAAGCTGAAATAGATGTAAATCCCCATTCACGCCTTTCAAGCGTGCTAAGGGATAATTTCGGACTTCTTTCCACAAAAGAAAGCTGCTATAACGGTGAATGCGGCTCGTGCACCGTACTTCTTGATGATGAACCAGTACCTGCATGCGTAATACCGGTTTTTACCGTAAAAAACAGGTCTGTAGTTACACTGGAAGGTTTTGAAAATACAGAAAACTATGAAATAATCAGAAAATCCCTAAAAACATCAGGCTGTAATCTATGCAGATACTGCTACCAGGGAAGAATACTTGTGATCCACCACCTTCTGCAAAAATATTCAGAGCTTAACGATAATGAAATATTTGAGGCGCTTTCCGGAAACAGATGCGAATGCACAGATTTCAAATCTTTGAAAAAAGGGATTAAACTTGCAAATCTAACAATTAACAGAAAGAAAAAAGCAGGTAAATTATAAATGCCTACAATATATGAACCCAAAAACCTGAATTCACTTCTTAATATTATCAAAAGACATCCATATTCCATAATTTTTTCAGGAGGTCTTGAGACTGTCCTCTCATCAAGCACGAGAATACCTTTGCTTCCTGACAATATTGTCTATATTGGAAAAATTGATGAACTGCAGAAAATGAAACGTTCTGAAAGATATCTTGAAATAGGAAGCTGCACAAGAATAAGCCATATCATAGATAAGGGAAAAAATATAATACCGATAATTCTTCTCGAAGCATTGAAAATAATTACTCCCCCGAATTTCAAGAACATTCTTACTATCGGAGGATTGCTTTGCTCAAAAATAGAAAGAAACAGCATCTTTGCTGTATTATGCATTCTTGACGCAGCGCTTGAAATAAAAAGAGCAGGCTCATCCAGATGGATTTATACAAGCCAGCTTTTCAACGGAGATAAAATTGATATTGCTCCAGACGAGATACTTACCAAGATAAGAGTATTTCTCGGAGATTATGACATAAACATACACAGAAAAATCGACAATGATTTCAGCGACAATGGGAATTTAATTACGTTTTCTGCAATAGCAAAGATAACCAAAGAGAATATCAGTTTCTTGAAATTCATTTACAGTACATCTGACCAGTTTATAATAAGAAACAAGGAAATTGAAACAGAATTGACAGGGCAAAACCTGCCTATTACAGAAAAATCCCATTCAGTTTTACTATCCCATTTTTCTGATGAACTTTCAAAAAGACATTTATCCATAAGCCAATACAGACGTGATATAATAATAAACATATTCTCATGGTTTCTTGATGAATTAAACTATTACTGAGCTAACTTAAGAAAATCAATGATATCTGCGGAACAAAAGTTATTATGAAAACAGCGATAAGCATAATTATAAAAAAAGGTATTATAGACATATACACATCTTCAAGAGGCTGTTCAAATCTATAACTTGCCAGAAACAGGTTGAGGCCGACAGGCGGTGTAAGATATCCAAGCTCAAGGTTAGCCAGAAATATTATCCCCATATGAACAGGGTGTATGTTGTATATCTCACCCAAAGGAACGAGTAGCGGTACAACAACAATTATGGCGGAAAAAATATCCATAAGACAGCCGGTCAACAATAAAATTATATTAAGAAGTATCAAAAAAACAATTCTGGAAGTTATTCGAGCTGCAATCCATTCGCTTAATCTTTGGGGAATCATTTCATCAATCATGTAAAATGAGAGCGCTTTGGACATCCCCAGGATGATCAGTATTCCGCCGATTACCGGTACACTTTTTTTAACAACTGTAAGAAGCTTTGAAAAGTTCAGATCTTTATATACAAATGTTTCAATAATCAGAACATAAACTACTGCCACAGCGCCGGTTTCTACGATTGTTGTTAGCCCGGAAAAATAACTTACAAGGATAATTAACGGAAGGAGAAGTTCCCAGAAAGTGTTTTTAATACTTTTTAGAATTTCAAACAGCTCGAATTTCTCGCTTTTAATGTTATGTTTTTTGGTATAGACAATTCCGGCCGCTGAAAGAGAAAAAACAAGTAAACTACCAGGGAGAATACCAGCAATAAAAAGATTTTTGATATCAAGGTTTGCTATTATCCCGTAAAGAATAATCGGCAGGCTGGGAGGAAATAAAAGACCTATGCTGCCTGATGAAGTGAGGATTCCTGTACGGAATTTTGTATCTACTCCGTATTTATCAAGTATCATAAAAAGGATCCCGCCGAGTGCAAGAATTGTTACACCTGAAGCTCCTGTAAAAGTTGTAAAAAAAGCGGAAATCAATACAACCGCGATAATTATACCGCCGGGAAACCATCCGAAAGCTTTTTTAAAAAAATCAATCATCCTTTCCCCTGCACTGCTTTCAGAAAGAATAAATCCGGTTATTGTAAATAATGGTATTGCAGGAATCATATTGCCTGTAAGTACAGCATATATTTCGTTTACTGCTATCTCTGTGTAACCGCCTGAAACAGAAAGCAGTATATATGTTATTCCGCCAAGCACTATGAATATAGGTGTTCCAAGCGCTCCTGATATAATCATGATTAAAATAACAGGAAGTTTAAGAACAGTAAGAATATCAACTGATTTGTCAAAAAGAAGATCCATAAACCCTGGAGGGTTTTCAAGCTGTATATACATAAAATTTGTTACAGAAGATATGCTTAAAAACAATCCTGCGGCTATGGAAATAAACAAAACCAATAACCTTGATTTGCCGGATAAAGTGTTATTTCTGTTAAAGATTTCTTTTGATTCCCTGACAATCATTCCGGCAAGGCAGACAGGTATTACAGCAGTTAAAAATCTTGTGTTTATTATTCCGGTTTTTTCATTTGCATCAAATACAATAAAAATAAATGATATTGATGCTGTCAAAAATGCGGTAAGTACTGATATGACAATAATTTTGGAAACAGCGTATACAGAAGGTTTGAATTTTGAAGGAAGATATTTCCTGCCTGCTTCGATAGATAGATGATTATTCCCTGCTGTTGCAAGATAACTGCCTGTAAAAGCAATCCACAGCACAATATATCTTGTAATTGCGTAAGATGCCTTAACACCGGTATTAAAAAAAATACGCACCAAAATTTCAAGAGCAGGCACTGCTGCAAGCAGAAGTACAAGAATTGTGGAAATCAAAACCAGAAAACTGTCTGTTTTGCTATTTTTTTCTGTATTCATTTATATACTTTTTAATTTCTGAATAAAGAGACGGACTGATAGATTCTTTTACAAATAAACCAACTCCGTCTTCAACAATCTTATCCCATTCTTTTGCAGCATCAGGTGTAATAGGTACAGAAACAAGCCCTTTCTGCTTCATTATTTTAAGTCCTTCGTTTTCAATAACAGTGATTTTTCCGTAAAACTGGTTCAATATTTCTCCGGTTCTCTTTAGAAGAAGCGGTTTATAACTGTCGTTTACCTTTTTCCAGGTTCTGTCGCTTATTGTAAGAACTCCGTATACAGGGGCTATCTGAAGATCAAGCATATACGGCGTATACTCGGCAATACCCATCGCATTGGCAGCGTAGGGTGTTATATAGGTTCCATCAGCCATTCCGCTGTAAATACCTGACATAAGATCTGAAAGGGAAAGCGGTATAACCTTAAACCCTATACTTTGCCAAATTTTTATTACTTTATCATCAGAATTATCAACCGCAAGTTTAATCTGCATCAAATCATCAGGATACACAACCTCTGATTTTGTAAACCATTTGACCCAACCAGTCATAGCCCAGCCCAGAGGAACAAAACCATTTTCTTCCATTTTTTTATTAAACAGCGGTTCTATCTTTTCAAAAACATAATTAAATTCGTCATCATCCTTTACAAGCATGGGAATACTTAACGCAAAAAGATCATTTGATATGCTTTTTATCCCCTGTGAAGTAAGTGCCGCAGCATTAAGCCTTCCAAGCTTTATTTTCCTGATAATATCTTCTTCATCTCCGACTGTTCCGCCTGAATATATTTTAACAGAAATCTCGCCGCCTGAAATTCTTGTCCATTCAGATGCAATTTCCTTGATAGTTGTCTCCCAGGCAGAACCTGCAGGCGCAACTGTTCCAATCTTGATTTCCTGGGCAAAAACAGCAGCTGATAACAGTATAAATAAAAAAATAAATATCTTTTTCATAAAACCTCACAGTAAAAACGGCAGAAACTAATCCACAAGAAAAAAATTATCAACATTCTCCAGATACCAGGCAGCTTTTTGTTGCATTACCGTGTTTTCAAGCCTGTTTTCAGGATAGCTGTCAATATCAAATTTCAATGCAGTTTCCAGCATTTTTTTAAAATCTTCAAGACCTTCCCTTGACTGGTTTTTAACGCTGACCGATGTTGCGTAAGCTATATAAGGAGAAATTTTACTTCCTTCAGATAACTGGATAGCTTTTTTAAAGTGGTATTCCGCTTTTTCAAGGCTTCCTCCCATTGATTCCGGTATAGAGGAATAATAGCGCAGGAAATACTCATGCAGCGCGCCCTGCCCCATATCCGGATCAAGACTATATGCTATAAACATAACTTCAAGAGCAGTGTTTCGTAAAGGAGCAAGATAAGGATCAGTCAAATCTATTGTAATTGCGCTCATAAGACCGCCGCCGAGCCAGTAAAGAGAGTCTGCGTCACTTTCCTCATATTCTGCTTCTATACTTTTTTTATCAGAAAGATCAATTTTGATTTTATGTTTTAATTCAATTGATTCTTTCAGATAGCTGCAGCCCCTGATATACATTTTTTTTGCTCTTGCATGCATTTGAGACTGTTTTTTCCATTCAGTATAATCAAGCATATCAGCAGGGGTTTGAATAAAAAGGTTTGAATATACAATAAAAAGTTTACCGGCAGAAGCTTTAAGTTCATGATTATCCGGATCATTTACCATCAGCATTTCATTGATCTTTAGAAGAAGAGGAAGCGCATCTTCAACCAGAAGAGGATCATCATCACTGGTAAAAACAGCTTCGCCTCCTCCGGAAAAAGATTTTGCGACAGCTTTTGTTGCCATTTTGTTAATTGAACATGAATTATATAAAAACAATGCTGCAGTCACTGATAATATAAAAAAATGTTTTTTCATTTTGATAACGCCTTTCATCCTTTAGCTTCCTTATTTAATTTAGCAAACTTTTCTTATATAGTTTAATCCTTTTTGTAAGCAATGAATCAAAAGTATTTGCGAAATTTTGAATATCTTTCAAGCTGAAACTTGTCTCTTCATTGATTTTCATCCCTGAATCTCTCATTAAAAGCATAATATTGCGAATTGAGAGCCTTTCCCCTACATTCTCCTTTGTATAGTAAGAGCCTCTGTCGTTTATAACACTGACATTGCGCTTGACAAGTTCATGAGCAAGGGGAATATCCCTTGTTATAACAATATCAAATTCCCCTGCATTATCAATTATATAATCATCTGCGCTGTCAGGCCCTTCTTCAACTATGACATCAGTAATTATTATTGATTTTCTGTGCGGAATACTCCTGTTTGCTACCAGAACAAGTGGTATTGAGGTCCTTACCGCAGCATTCTCAATTATTTCCCTGATTTTAACAGGACAGGAATCAGCATCAATCCATATTTTCATATATTTACCGAAGCCCTGTAAAGATGACCTGTACCTTTAATCACATATTTATCTGCACAGGCAGGAATCAGAAAGCTTTCGCCGTTTTTAAACAGTACCGGCTGCTGTATATTAGCTATTTTCACTCTGCACTGCTCTCCTGTAAAGAAAAAAAGTTCAATACTTTTTTCAGGATCACTGCAGGTATATTCTCTGGATTCAAGTGAAATAACAGAAAAAACAAATTCCTTTGCAGGCGTTACATATTTTATTTCATTATCTGTTTTTTGAGGAACAAGAAGATCAGTATCTGATTGTGAGAATTTTGTAATTTCAAGCAATCCGGCAGTATCTACATGTTTTTTTGTAAGGCCTCCCCTTATAACATTATCAGAGCTTGCCATTACCTCAAATCCGGTCCCTGAAATATAGGCATGAAGCTCTCCTGCCGGAATAAACAGAGCCTGTCCCGGGCGGAGATTTATTATATTCAGAAAAAGAGGAGATAGAACTCCAGAGTCATACCTGTAGATTTCAAACAATGATATTACAGTTTTTCCAATAATTCCGGGGAATTTGCCGCATCTTTCAAGAGTCTGGTCAATCATCTTTTTCAGTATTTTTTTATCTGAAAGTAAAAGAATTGTAAAAAGCTCCCTGACAAGGTCGGTGCTGGTAGAGCTGTTTACGCTGCTTGTGTTGTTTACGCTGTTCACACTGAGTGCGCTGTTCGAACAGCTGTCTCCCGGCGCATCAATCCCCTCTTTCCGCCCTGAATTCACATGCAGGTTATTGTCTGTTCTTTTTTTATTTTTTTCCCTTAATAAATCATTCAATAAAGGGGTGTATTTTTCAATATTTCCGCAGACATCTTCTGCGCTTCTGAACCCTTTCATAAGGGAAAATTCTGTAAGTGAATAAATCAGTTCTGGCTTGTGATTGCTGTCTTTATAGTTTCTTCTGCTGCTTTCTATATCTATCTTCTTCTTTTCTTCGTCAGCAAACCCTTTTTCCGCCTCTTCTTTTGAAGGATGTACCTGTATTGACAAAGCTCTCTCAGCAGCAAGAATCTTGAACAAAAAAGGGAGTTTCCCGCCGTATTTCTTACTGCACCTGCTTCCAAGAACAGCAGCGCTCTCTTTTTCAATAAAATCTGATATTTTGATTTTTTTCCCGGCGGAATCAATAATAGTTCCTTCCCCTTTTTTGTGGGCACCCATCCAGAGCTCAGCGACAGGTTTACCTTCAAGCTCCCTGTTTTCCGTTATTTTCTGTATGCTGTAAACAGAACCCCAATCATAGTTTTTTAAAACAGGGATAAATTTGAATACACGGCATAGGGAATTATCACTATTTTTCATAAAAATCTCCGATATCCATTTTTACTATTTTAACAATTATTAAATAATAAGTATAACTTGACTATACAGATATTCATTTTATAATGGAGAAAAGGAGAAAAAATTGGAAAAAATCTCAACATTAGACAAAAACAGAAGAAAATACAATCCAAAACTGCCGGATTGCCTGAAAGGAAATATTTCAGCCATATCATGTAAAGAATCAGCTGCTGAAACCATTATTCCTGACAGCAGCGAGCTCAGGAAAATTCTACCAAATACTTTTGGCAAACAATATGTACAGTTTGCAGAAAAAGGGGGAAATAATACAAAAAAACCTCTTACAGTAGGTGTTGTACTATCCGGTGGACAGGCTCCCGGCGGGCACAATGTTATTGCCGGAATTTTTGATTCCTTGAAAAAAATCAGTGAAAAATCACATCTGACAGGATTTCTGGGGGGGCCGTCAGGGATTCTTGATAACAAAGCCATAGAAATTACCAAAGAAATTGTTGACAGCTATAGAAATACAGGAGGATTTGATCTTATCGGGTCAGGAAGAACAAAAATTGAAACTCCGGAACAATTTGAAAAATCACTTCAGGTTTGCAAAGAAAGAAAACTTGACGCGCTTGTTATAATAGGCGGGGATGACTCAAATACAAACGCGGCTCTGCTTGCCGAGTATTTTGAAGAAAAAAAAGGTGGTATTTTAGTAATCGGAGTACCAAAAACCATAGACGGCGACCTTAAATGTGAATATATAGAAACATCTTTTGGTTTTGATACAGCAGTAAAAACATATTCCGGATTGATCGGAAATATTGCACGTGACTCAAAATCTGCCGGAAAATACTGGCATTTTATAAAGCTTATGGGGCGGGCTGCTTCGCATATCGCGCTTGAATGCACCCTCCAGACACAGCCCAACTGGGCAATAATTTCAGAAGAAGTTGAATATAATAAACAGTCGCTTGAAAGTATAATAAACGATGTTGCAGGGGTTATTGTTAAAAGAAGCAAAAACAGGGAAAATTTTGGTATAGTATTAATTCCAGAGGGGCTTATAGAATTTATTCCTGAGGTAGGTCTTCTTATCAGGGAAATCAACAAACTGCTTGGCGATAACGAACAATATTTTACATCGCTTAAAACTTTTGAACAGCAGTCAGACTGGCTGTGCAGCAAACTCTCTCCCTCATCCGATAAAGTATTTGAAAGTCTCCCGGAAAATATCCAGAAACAGCTGCTGATGGACAGAGATCCCCATGGGAATGTACAGGTTTCAAAAATAGAAACAGAAAAACTGATAATTTCAATGGTGGAAAAAAAATTGAAACAGCTTAAGGCAGATGGTGAATATACCGGAAAATTCAGCAGTCAAAGCCATTTTTTCGGTTATGAAGGAAGGTGCGCGTTTCCTTCTAATTTTGACGCTGACTACTGCTATTCTCTGGGCTTTACAGCCACAATATTGATATCAGAAGGGCTTACAGGATATATGACATCCATAACCGGCCTGTCAAAACCAGTTTCAAAGTGGTCACCTGGAGGAGTACCTATATCAATGCTGATGAATATGGAAGAGCGGAAAGGGAAAATGAAACCTGTAATCAAAAAAGCCCTTGTTGATATGGAAGGCAAACCTTTCAAAACCTTTTCAGCCGGCAGGGATGAATGGGCAATGAAAACTTCCTTTATCTATCCTGGAGCAATCCAGTACTATGGTCCTGATGAAGTCTGCGATAATACAACAATTACGTTGAAACTTGAAAAAGGAAATTAAAAATAGATGCCGTCAGGATATACCAGACCAACATGGGATGACTACTTTCTTGAAGTAGCAAACGCTATTTCAAAACGTGCAACCTGTGACAGGGGCAGGAGCGGCTGTGTAATAGCCCGTGACAGGAGAATTCTTGTTACAGGCTATGTCGGCTCTCCTGCCGGCCTGCCGCACTGCGATGAGGCAGGCCATAAATTCAAAAAAATAATTCATGAGGATGGTCATGTTACACAGCATTGTGTAAGAACTGTGCACGCAGAACAGAATGCAATATGCCAGGCTGCAAAATTCGGAATAGCGATAGATGGCTCTACCCTTTACTGCAGAATGACTCCATGTACTACATGCGCAATGCTTATTATAAACTGCGGAATTATCCGTGTGGTATGCGAAAAACGATACCATTCTGCAGAAGATTCTGAAAAACTTTTTGAGGAGGCAGGGGTGGTGCTGGAATATAAAAGCCGCGATGTCCAGGAATATGAAAATCAGTAATATCTGTTGATATTACTGATCAAGAGCAATGCTCCTGTTCTTCGGGTCTGATGCCATTCTGTAAAATATAGCATTATTTCCGATTATTCTTACAAGAAAGCTCTTTGTTCTGCCTGAAATCTCTTCTGAAATTTCTTTTTTTTCATCTTTCAGATTTACAAATTTTATTTTAATTAGCTCTTTTTTATCAAGAAGTTCATCTACAGCAGTTAGTACCTGTTCAGTCATTCCGTTTTTACCGACCCATATTACAGGTTTAAGTGTATTTGATATCCTTGAAAGATTATATCTATCTTTACTGGTAAGTTCTTTCATCTGAAACCTTTATTTTATTGTTTTAATTTTGAAAATATCCGTTATAATAATAATTAAATTTCCGGCAACTATCAATCTTAAAGCGGTACAAAATGAATATTATAATCGGCCATACAAATATGGATCTTGACTGCATAGCATCTATTGTAATTGCATCCCGGATATTCCCTGATTACAAACCGGTCCGCAGCAGACTTATCCACCCTGTTGCGAAAAACATGTTCAATATGATGAAGAAAAATCTTGATTTTTTAACAATCAATGATCTTGAAAACGAACCAATAGAAAATATCATTATAGTCGATACAAGATCGCTTCAAAGAATAAGGGAATTTGCCTCACTGCTTGAAAAGGCAACCGGTACCCTTACTGTATATGACCACCACCCTTCAGACAGCGATGATATCCCGGGTGCAGTAATAAATTACAAAAACTGCGGATCCAACGCGACACACCTCTGTTCATATTTAATAAAAGAGAACATTACTCTTACAAAGGATGAGGCAACAATCGCTTTATCCGGGCTTTTCGCAGATACAGGTAATTTTACACATGAAAATACTACTGAATTTGATTTCTCATCAGCTTCTTTTCTTATCAGACAGGGAGCATCCATCCCTCTTGTCAGGCATTTTTTAAAAAACATAAAGGAAGAACATCAAATAAATATTTTTCACGAGCTTCTTAACAGGATTGTATACAGAAGCATTCACGGACATGACCTGATACTTAGTTATATGGAAATTGGAGAGCAGATACAGGGGCTTTCAGCAGTTGTTGAAAAAATATTTGATGTAGAAAACCAGGACGGGTATTTCGCTGTATTTCATCTGTCTAAAAACAAAGATACAATTATAATAGCACGAAGCCAGAAAGAATCGATAGATCTTTCTTATCTGCTTTCCATTTTTGGAGGCGGAGGACACAAAAGAGCTTCCTCTGCTACAATAAAAAAGTCGGACGGCATCTCTGTCTATAATGAGCTTATAAAACTTCTTGAAAATACACTTGTATCTGCCAAAACAGCATCAGATTTGATGTCAGAAAATGTCAAGACAATAAATGAAAACAGCAAACTTATGGAAGCTTCAATCTTTCTTGAAGAAATCAACTATACCGGGGCGCCTGTTATTGACAATAATGGGAATCTGACCGGTTTTTTAACGCTGCGCGACATAATGAAAGGGAGAAAAGCGCAGCAGATGCATGCGCCGGTTAAGGCATATATGGCAAAAAACGTAGTTACAGTCGCACCTTCATTTACATTGAACGAGATTCATAAAATACTATACAAAAAAAACATAGGCCATTTGCCTGTAGTGGAGAATAACCAGATCAAGGGAATAATAACAAGAACAGACATTATTAACCATATAAACGCAGGCAGCAGAGTAAAGGAATTTGCCAGGGTGTGACTCAATTAAATATTAAAATCATACCGGCGGGATCAGATTTCTTATTTTTTTCTTCTTGAATTAACAAACCGCTGGAAATCATTGATATTTTTTATTACAAGTTTATCGTTCTCTATTTCAATTTTTCTTTGTGTAACAAAATGATTTATCACCTGCTTGCATTCAGAAGTAGTAAGGCCGCACCAGTGGGCAAGATCATCAACATTGGTATTCAGAACAATTTCATTCATGGATTTTGATTCCGCAGACTGGGTTTCTGAGAGCATAAGAAAAACATCAGCAACTTTTGCCTGGGGATCCGGCAAAGTTAAAATCATGAACCTTCTTTTCTGGTCATAAATTCTTTTAATAAAAGTCTGAAGCAGTTTCATCGCGATCTGGGGATTTCCCCTGAGAAGGATTTCGAAATTCTTTTTATTGAACTCAAGCACTTCAACATGATCTATTGCTATTGCGCTTGCTGAACGGGGCGCTTCTTCAAGAATTGCCATTTCACCAAATATTTCTCCCGGATGGAGAATATCAACAATTTTCTCAATATCTCCCATAATCTTGACAATCTGAACCCTTCCCGACTGGATCAGATAAAAAGAATCGCCAGGTTCATATTCACAAAAAATCTGGTCCCCTTTCTGAAAAGAAACCTTAAATCTGTCGAATTTTGATAAATCGATATTCATTAATTTCCCCCGAGAGTTTTAAGCGCATTTTTTGCTTTCCGCTTAACTTCTGAACCGTCTTCACACATTGTTATCACTTTTTTATAAAATCCGGCTGCTCTTTGTTTATCACCCTTTGCATCGCATGACAAACCAAGATAAAGTAAAAACTCAGGCAGATCAGGATGTTTGGGGAATTTTTGGATCATCCCTGTAAAATGCTTTATGCAGTCATCATATCTTTTTAGAAGAAAGAAAGATTTTCCAATTTCGTTGACTGCCCTCACCATAAATTCGCCGTCAGGATTGGCAGAGATGTATTGACGGAAATTATTTATTGCATCTTCATATTTTTCCTGGCTGAAAAATCCAAGACCGTCATAATACAGCTTGGAATCTTTTGATTCTTCTTCCGGGGCAGACGGTTTTTTCCCTGTCTGGGCTTTCTGGTTTAAGGATCCTGCCGGTGCTCCGCCTTGCGGGTATTTTTCTATTTTTATTAAATAATCTGTTGCCTGTCCCTGCCAGATACCTGCAGGATAATATGTAAGATACCTGCGGAACGCGTAAAGAGCAGGCTTAAACTTCTGATTTTTATAATAATATTCGCCAATATTGAACAAACCTGTTTCCGCGTCTGTCTGTTCATCAATTGACATAAGGCTTCTTACCTTTTTATGAAGCCTCCTAAGCTGGTTTGAAAAAACCTTGAGCATCTGCATATTAATTCTTGGATTTGTATATATAAGATTTTCAAATTCAGGGATTGTAAAAACCATTACAACAGAATCAGCCAGTACATCAGCTGTTTCTTCCCTGGGATACCTGCCGAGAGAAGATTTTACGCCGAAAAATTCTCCGGTTTTTACCATTTCACGGAGTTCTTGTCCATTTTCTATATCAACACTTATTAAACTTACCTTTCCAGATTGAAGAATATATATTTTATCGCTTATGTCACCTTCAAAGTAAATAATTGATTTGGCCTTGTATTTCACAACCTGAGGCACAATAATGCTCCTGTAACGATATTTAATTAAAATTAATTACTAATTAAATTATCGGTAATTTTTTTTTTAAAAACAATCATTATATTAAATAATAATTGATGTTAAAATGCAAGTAAGATATAATTTTCAGAACAATTTGATATGTTAAAAAAAATCGGCGCAGGTATAATAAACAAATTCAGGAATTTTTTTTACGCCTCAGGATTCTTCCTTTCAATTATTAAAGAATCATTTTTTTTCATGCGGCAGAAACATGTAGGCTCAAAAGTACTTGTTATGCAGATACTTTTCACAGGGTTTGAAGCACTTAATGT
Source organism: Spirochaetia bacterium (assembly GCA_034003145.1). Classification (GTDB taxonomy): domain Bacteria; phylum Spirochaetota; class Spirochaetia; order CADAEX01; family CADAEX01; genus JACKPD01. The sequence goes on along the minus strand of JAVEZE010000004.1, from coordinate 11,046 downwards.
AATAAGCCTTCTCGGAGCAGCTCTTGGAGTTGTAATTATAGTTCAGGGGCTTTCCATCCTCCCCCAGTTCGGCCAGGGCAGTCTGATCTATACAATACTTGTAGCTGTAATTACTAAGGAACTGGGCCCTCTTCTGACCGCTTTCATAATCATTGCAAGGTCAGGAACCGCGATTTCTACTGAACTTGGCAATATGGTTGTATCTCACGAAATTGAAGCATATATTTCGGTTGGTATTGATCCTGTCTCTTATCTTGCTGTACCAAGATTTCTGGGTGTAACAATTTCCATAATCCTTTTAAATATATATTTCAATGTAGCAGGACTTATAGGCTCATTTTTCATTTCACAGTTTATCAGACAGGTTACATTTATTGATTATTTCAGAAGCCTGCTTGCTGTACTGAAACCTGGAATAATTTTCATATCATTTTTCAAAAGCCTTGTTTTCGGGATTATTATCTCTTTTGCAGCAACATATAACGGGTTTAAGGTACAGGGGGCAACAACAGAAATTCCGCAGGTTGCAATTAAATCTGTAGGACAGGGGTTCACTTTATGCATAATAGCGAACGCGATTATAACAGCGCTGGGGTATTTATGGTTTTGATGGCGGTCAAACTGAATCATGACTGATGCTTCTTATTCCATAGAGCTTAAAAATATCTCGATTTTACGGAACAAAACAAGAATACTGGATGATATTTCATTTAAAGTACCTGAGGGGATCACAACAGTTATTCTTGGCCCGCTTGGATGCGGTAAAAGTACATTTTTAAAAACACTTGCTTCAATTTACCTGCCTGATGAAGGAAAGCTTATTATTAATAACAAACCCTATAACTCAATTTCCTCAGAAAATATCAAAAAGTTCAGACGCGATACCGGTTTTGTTTTTCAGGACAGCGCACTCTGGTCCAATAAATCGCTGTATCAGAACCTTGAACTGCCGCTGTTATTCCATTATCCGGAATTGACAACTGAGGATATATTGAAAAAAATAAGAAAGACACTTGATTCTCTCGGATTTGAGGATAATCTTGGCAAACGCCCTTCAGACATATCTTCCGGAAACAGGAAACTGATCTCTTTTGCCAGAGCCCTTGTTACAGACCCTGCATTGTTGATGATTGACGGACCGGAATCATCACTTGATTTTTCATCACTTGAAAAAATAAGAAAAATTTTAAGGGATCTTAAAGAAAAAGGGAAAACAATGCTGATATGTACATATGATCAGACCATAACATCTATGCTTGCAGATTACCTTGTAATTCTATATAAAAACCGCATTTACGCGCATGGGCTTTACAGGGATATCATAAAATCCAAAGATCCTGTAATCCAGAATATATTATCACACGTACTTGATCGAATATCAAATTTTGACGATGATTTATTGAATCTTATGAATCAGGATAAATCTGACTGGTATTGAGTGTTCATGATTTTCATGTTTGTTATGATTGGCAATAATTTTTTTTAGAAGGATAAAAAGTAAGTATATGAAATTTAAAATCAAGTATGCAGACCAGGTTGTTGGACTATTTGTCATTCTTGCAATCATTTCTGTCTCAGTTCTTCTGATATTTATGGGAGTCAATCAGCGGTGGTTTTCCAGAAACTACTATTACCATACACGGTTTTTATCCGCAGACGGCCTTAAAATAGGGATGGCTATCCGGTTAAAAGGGTTTCAGATAGGACAAATTGATAAAATAAGCCTCAGCAGCAAAAATGAGGTTGAAGCTGATTTCTATATCTACAGCGAATACATTGATAAAATCCTTCCCAATACCATAATTCAGAAAATTACAAATCCGGTCGGGATTGGAAGCGATCTTCTTATCCACCCTGGAAAAGGGTCAGGAGATCCTCTCCCTGAATTCAGCTTTATTCCTTCCTATAATCTGCCGGAAGCAAGAGAGCTTATCGCATCAGGGGAGGTGGATATTCCCCAGGGTGACAGCACAGTAACAAGAATCATCAATCAGATCGATCCTCTGATTTTCAAGGTCAATCTTCTGCTTGATACGATTACAGAGCTCTCCGCAACAGCAAACAAGACTATCAAGGGAGAAGATAAAGGGCCGGCAGGTAAAATTGTGAAAAATGTTGAAGGAATTACCGCGGAACTCAATAAAATCCTTGCCGAAACTTCAAAACAGATTGCAGATCTAATGGTTAATATAAAAAACATGTCAGGTAATTTCAGTCAGATGTCAGATCACTTGGCAGATCCTACAGGAATAATCCCGAAACTTATGGGGCCTGAAGGTTCAGCTGCAGCAATATTCAGCGATGACAGGCAGCTGTTTTACCAGCTCACTTCAATACTTGAAAATCTTGATAAAACAATGCTTGAGCTTAATGCTTTTACATCATACCTTAATCAGTCTACCCCTCAGCTTACAGGAATACTGGAAGAAAGCAGGGGAGCGCTTAAGGAAGGGACTGCAGTACTTGAAGGGCTTAAAAACAACCCTCTCCTGCGGAAAGGGATAACAGGGCAGAGACAGCAGGCAGATACACTGCAAAGCACACGTGAAGAGGATTTCTGATGAAAAAAAGATATTTTTTTATATCCCTGTTATGCTCTGTATTTGTGACATTTTTTTTCTCATGTTCTTCCGCCCCGGCTAAAACAGATGCAGTAAGTACGAGAAAAAACAGGGCTGCAGATATTTCAGCTTTCGGGAATAATTATTTTATTCAGGGGCAGTATAACCAGGCTCTTGTATTTTTCAACCTGGCTCTTGATGAAAATATTGCAGTTGATTTTGAACCTGGAATATCAAAAACAAGTAATTCGATAGGGAAAGTTTATCTTGTCACTGGAGAATATGATAAGGCAAAGCAATACCTCAATGAAGCATATAAAATTGCAAAAAAATTAAAGACAAAGGAACTAATTGCGGTTTCTGCGCGTAATATGGCAGAATTTTATCTTGAAATCGGGAAACTAAAGGAATCAGACACTTTCCTTGATGAAGCGCTTTCCAATTCCGGATCAGATCAATTGATAAAAGCGGAAGTCTACCATACAGCAGCACTGGCAATGAGGAAAAAAGGCAATTATACTGAAGCACTTTCATATATCAGCAGGGCTTCTGAAATAAACAAAAGAGAAAAAGCACATTCTAATCTGGCGGCAAACTATTATCTGGCAGCCTCGGTTCATTCCAAACAGAACAATTTCAGCAAATCCACAGAGATGCTGCTGAAGGCAATAGATGAAGACAGGATAGTAGAAAACAGCTACGGACTTGCAAAAGACTACAAAGCTTTGGGGATTGTACATCTGAAAAACAATAAACCGGAAGAAGCATACCACTTTTTCATTAAGGCATTTAAAATTTTTGATGTAATTGATAACAAATCAGAGATGAAAAGTATTTTTGAATATTTGATGGAAATTTCGACACTTCTCGAGCAGCCTCTCGATTCAGATTATTTTATTCAAAAACTTTCCGGAATAGCTGATAAACAGGATGTTCACAGGGAAACAAAATGAAAACAAGAAAAATAACAGATGCTTATAGAGAAATATCACTAGCTATATTACTGCTTCTTGCTGCTGCCGGAATAATAACAGCTTTCGGATTTGCAATAGTGACTCCCTTGTGGATTGCGGCAACACGCTTCAAGGATGCCTTTACTCTCCTTCTATTTGCCGGAGGCGCAGGTTATATGGTTTATCTTTTTGTTACCGGATTAAAGAAAAAAAAATTTTTCTTAAAATCTTTCGCTATTTTCATGGTTAAATCACTTCTCGTTTTAGCTGCTGCTGTGCTTCTTTTATCTTCTATCCTTTTGCTTAAAAACGGGATATATCTCCAGGGATTTCTGATTATTGGTGCGGTTTTTATTATTTCCGGTATTTTCAGGTTTTTTAATTTTTAAAATGGTTTTAGCCAGACTTTTTTTTACAGTTTTAATATTATTTTTATTTACAGCGTTCGCGTATCCGGAATATCCTGCAATAACTAGCCTTGACAGCAATGATTATATTTTCAGGCAGATTACATCGGATATTACCTCCTCTTACATGATGAATTCCTCAGGTTCAGATAAAATTCCTCTTTCAATATACCGCTACCAGCCGGGAACCAAGGAAAATCTTTTCATGATCGCATCCCGTCTTAATCTTCCGTATGAAGCTATCACCACTTTAAACAGAATTTCTTCCATAGGTGAATTCAATAATAAAAATGAAATTTTAATACCAAATCAGCCTGTTTTATTTATTCCTGATAATCCTTCCGGTGATATCGAATTCCTTCTTTCAGCCAGGGATTATGACCATTCAAATGATATTTTTATAAATATTGCAGGAAAAAAAACAAGATTTACATATATTATTGACGGAAGATTAAATAATACAGAAAGAGCCTTTTTTCTCGATACTTTTTTCCGTTTCCCCCTGGAAAAAGGGAGAATATCATCATATTACGGGATGCGTCTGTCCCCGATTACAGGAGAACCTTTATTCCATCCCGGAATTGATATTGCAGCGCCTGAAGGAACACCGGTTTTTTCATCTGGAAAAGGAGTTGTGACTCTGTCCGGCTTTGACAAGGTGCTTGGTAATTATATTATTATCAAACATCCCGGTACTTACCAAAGTGTATATGGACACTTGAAAAAATCTTTTGTAAAATCAGGAAGCACAGTTAATGCCGGCACAGTTATCGGAGAAGTCGGCAGCACAGGATATTCAACAGGACCGCATCTTCATTTTGAAGTAAGAGGCAGGAATAAAGCTGAAGATCCGCTTATACTTATAAACAGGAAAAAGTAATAATATGAAAATTAATACTTTAATTTTGACACTTTTACTGCTGTTATCTCATCCGGTTTTTTCAGAGAATATCCGCGGACCGGTAAAAAACATTGCAGTAATAAATCAGGAATTGTCAAAAATTGATGAGATCAACTTATCACCAGAAGATATTTTCGCATTCCAGCTTGATAAAAACAGCGCTCTGCCTGTAAAGATTCAGCTTGAAATAAGACTTTCTGAAAAGCTCAGGGAATATCCCAGTACTTTTGCTCTCTTTGTCTATAACAATATTACACCTGTCCCTTCAAACGAAATATCAAGCTATAATGGAAATTCAGTTAAATACTTCATACTTCCAGATAAAAGCAGGTATTATATTGAATTATTTTTTACAGCAAAGCCTTCCAGAAACGATATCCTACCAGGGACTGAAATACTTATCCCGGATGATTTTAAAAAATCTTTTTTTCCTCTTTTAATGACTGTTCTGCCTGTAATGAAAGGGATCCCGGATGCTCTACTTGATGAAAACATCAGGATAAAGGCTGTCTTTTTCTACCAGGATAAAGGCGATCTAACTATAAATGTTTTTGAAGATAAAAAAAACAGAACTGATAAAATATCTGACTTTACACTGTTTATAGATAATAAATCTTATGATAATGCTGAAAACATCAATCTTTCTACCGGTATCAAAAAAATACGGATAGAAAAAGAAGGTTTTCTCCCTTTTGAGCAATCAGTTGTAATCAACAGAAACGAAAAAAGTACGGTTTCCGTTGTTCTTGTGAAAAAAATGCCACAAGTGGTAATTCTTGCACCTGCTGAGGCAGAAGTTTTTATTGACGGGAATTTGACTTCGCAAAAAGAATTGACAACCCTTAATGAAGGTGAACATACAATTATTTTCAAGCTTGGTCAGTACAGCCTCAGCAGAAAATTAAACCTTGAAAATGGTAAAAAATATACTGTAAATTTATTGCTTGATATTGATGTAGTTGTTGAATAAAAAGTATAAAGCTTATATTTACAGGGCCGATAATAAAAATGTCGTGATAATATAGTTCCCCTCCCAGTTAACTATATTATACTCGATACCTCGAGGTAGACCGGTTCTTTTTTAAGGGCCGGTCTGTTTTTTTATCTTGACAAAGAGCCGGTCAATTTTTAACCTGTGTTCATGATATTCACAAAAAAACAAAAATTACTTCTTCAGGTATTTGTCGGTTTTATCACAATTTTGACTTTGCTTTCAGGTATAACTTTTGGAGTAATATTTGCGCTTACCCGTAATATTTCCCGGTCCAATTCTATTGGTGAATATCACCCTTCCCTGCCATCTCAAATACTTGATATCAATGGCAGCCTGATAACAGAATTCTTTTCTGATGAAAAACGGGAAATAATCCCGATTGATGAACTCCCAAGACATCTTATACAGGCTCTTATAACCAGGGAAGACAGGGATTTTTTTCAGCATAACGGTTTCAGCCTGAAAGGGATATTCAGGGCAGCATGGAATATAATGACACGCCAGTATGTCTCAGGCGGCAGCACAATTACACAACAGGTAGCTGGAAAACACTATGCTGACCGCTCGCAGAAAACCATAAAAAGAAAAATTATTGAACTGTGGTGGGCTCTGCAGCTTGAAAAAACCCTGAGCAAATATGAAATTCTTGAATTGTACCTCAATGAATCATATTTCGGGCATAACACATACGGTGTTGAAGCAGCATCGCAGTTTTATTTCCGTCACTCTGCCCGGGATCTCACAATAGCTGAATCTGTGATGCTTGTAATCCAACTGGCCAATCCTGCGCGCTATTCTCCGATAAAATACCCCGGTAGGGCACGAGTTATCCAGAATGAAGTCATAAACCAGATGGTTGATCTCAATTATATTACGCGTGAAGAGGCTGAATTCTCTTTTGCTGAATACTGGAATAAAACCTATGATCCGCTGCGCTCGTCTTCTGAAACTGCTTATCTTGTAAAAGATGATAAAGCCCCCTACTTCAGTGAATATATAAGACAGGAGCTGGAAAATATTTTATACGGTTCTCTTGATTATTTCAGAGACGGTCTTGTAGTACATACAACACTGGATCTTAAATATCAGCAGAAAGCGGAAAAATACATGCAAGATGGTTTTTTTTCAATGACTGAAACATATCTTAAAAACGCGGGAACCCGTACAAATTTCGCAGATAAAGAGTTTTTGCCAATCATTGAAGCGCTTGCCCTCTTTTTTGACCTTGACAGTATAAGATCAGCAGGAGCGCAGGACAAAAAACTTGCGTATGATAATTATTATGATGTAGTCAACCCTGCCCTTAATGCAATCTCTTTTCTATTTGACTCGTCAGATTTAAGGTTTATTGCCAGAATGGGGCAGGCAAATCAGGCAGGAAAGATTAAACGGAACACTGTAGAAGGTGCGCTTGTTTCAATTGATAACGAAACCGGTTATATAAAAGCAATGGTCGGGGGAAGCGATTTCGAGACAAAAAAACTTAACAGGGCGGTACAGGCAAAAGTCATGCCTGGCTCTGCATTCAAACCTTTGTATTATTCAGCCGCAATATCATCAAAACTGCTGACACCTGCTTCCATGCTTTATGACAAGCCTGTAATGTTCCACAACGATGACGGCACACCCTATGCGCCGAATAATTTTCTTGGAGAGTGGAAAGGGCCAGTTTCTGTCAGATACGCCCTTGCGAACTCCATGAATATCCCATCTATTCAGGTACTTGATTTTATAGGGTTTGACGCTGCAATCAACAGGGCGGCACGCCTTTTGGGAATTAAGGATCCTGATGATATTGCAAACACTTTCCCCAGAAAATACCCTCTTGCTTTGGGAATAATTGGCATATCACCCATGCAGATGGCAAAAGCATTTGCTACTTTTCCCAATCAGGGCAAGGAGGTTACACCAATCGGGATCCGTTATATTGAAGACAGAAACGGCAAGATAATACTTGAGCCGGAACGTGAATTAAGGGCAACACAAAAACGCGAAGGAGAGCGGATCCAGATTATGAGCCCGCAGGCAGCTTATATTATGGTTGATATGCTTAAAAGTACGGTAGAATATGGAACACTTGCAAACCGGCGAAGGCTTGTTAACGGGTTTCCAATGTCTTTTGGAGGTAAAACCGGAACAACCCAGAACTGGTCTGATGCATGGACAGTGGGTTTTTCCCCTTATATGACAACAGCAATATGGTTCGGTTTTGATATGCCTGGCAACTCTCTTGGCCTTAATCAGACAGGGGCTCAGGCTGCAGGGCCTGTATGGGCAAGATACATGAAAGATGTTCATTTGAACAATCCTGAAATGCCGCCTGTTGAATTTAAAAAACCGGGAGGGCTTGTTGAGCTTTCTGTATGTTCTGTATCAGGAATGCTTCCGACAGAATACTGCAACAGAAACATAAAATCAGAAATTTTTATTGCTGGAACAGAACCAAGAAAATTCTGTACGCTTCACCGGTTTAAATCTGAAAGAAATGAAGAACTTATTAAAAAACTGCAGGACAACTTTTACACAGAACCGGTTAACCTTGAAAATCTTGAAAGAGAAATACTTAATTTACAGGATTTTGAAACATTAAAATCAATGTCGGAAATGGAAAACAACCCGGCGCTTATAGAGACTAACCCTGATAATTCAGGTACTATAAGTACGGATTTGCTTGACTAATGATACAGGTTGGCTATTTATGGAAGTAAAAATTGAAGATATTATTATAAAAAAACGAATCAGAAAAAATCTTGGCGATCTTCAGCCGCTTATGGACAGCATGAGTAAATTCGGCCAGTTAAACTCAATTGTACTGAATTCCAAAATGCAGCTTATAGCAGGACAGAGAAGATATGAATCAGCAAAACGTTTGGGCTGGAAATACATAAACGCTGTAATTATTGAAGTCAACAGCAAGGCAGATCTTCTTGAAATGGAAATTGAAGAAAACATACAGAGAAAAGATTTTAATGCTGATGAAATATCAGATGCCTATAAAAAACTTTCAAGGCTTAAAAGCAAAAATATTTTCAGGCGGATACTGCAATTTTTATCCGAATTTTTCCAAAAAATAACTTTTAAATTCAAAAAAAAGAGGCAAAATAAAAATTTCAAATAGTCAGGCAGTTCGCTCTATCGGAAATTCTTAAAATCATCTATTATCGCCATTTTTCTGAGTTTCAGAAGCGCTTTTTCCTGTATCTGCCTTACCCTCTCCCTTGTTATTCCAAGTAATTCTCCGGTTTCCTGCAGTGTATGCGGACCGTCACCTTCAAAACCGTACCTGAGCATTATAATTTTTTTCTCCCTGTCAGAAAGCTGTTCAAGTATTTTAACCATTGTTTCATTGAGCATTTTTTGGAACACAGTTTCAAGAGGACTTAAGGTTTTTTCATCTTTAAGAAAATCACCCAGTTTTGTAGTACTTCCCTCATCAATTATTGTATCAAGCGAAGATGTCTCATTGGAATATTGCATTACTTCCTCAACCCTCTCTGGAGTCATGTTGACATATTTGCTTATTTCGTTGTAATCAGGCTCTCTTCCGTTCTCTTTAGTCAGCTGTTTAGCAACAAGATAGCATTTCTTTATGGTATTCAGCATATGAATTGGAAGCCTGATAGTCCTCCCTTTATTTGCAAGTGATTTTATAATTGCCTGTTTTATCCACCAGGTTCCATAGGTTGAAAATCTGCACCCTCTTGTATAATCAAATCTCTCCACAGCTTCAATAAGGCCAATATTTCCTTCATCAATCAGGTCAAGAAGATCAAGACCCCTGTACTGGTATTTTTTTGCAATTGAGACAACAAGACGCAGATTGGCCCTTATCATTCTTGATTTTGAGTGATTAAGTTTTTTTTTTGTTTTTGCAATAAGAATTGTGTTTTCAGGTGATTTACAATATAACTCTTCTATTGCTTTTTTGTAATTTACAATTTCCTTGCCAAGTTCATATTCTTCAGAAATTGTAAGAAGTTTTATTTTTGAAATCTGTTTAAGATATAGAAGAAGCGGGTCTGGAGTTTTAACTCTCTCTGTTTTTACGTTTTCTGACTTTTTCTTGCCGGTATTATTGTTATTTCCGTTATTTAAGATCTCTTTACCGGCTTCTGTTTTTTTTTTCATTTATTATACCTGTAAAAAAAATCACAGTCTGGGAGCTTTCTCCACATCAATAGGCTGACCATCTTTATATACGGAGAAAAACATTGCCGGTGTATTATCATAAACGTTAAACCCAATTATCCCCAATTCTGAGCCTGGGGCAACAGAATCTCCAACTGTTACATGTGTTTTTTCGCTTCCCCCATAAACATACACATAACCTGAGACAGATTCAACAAAAATCACCCTTCCGAAGCCTCTATAAGGCCCTTCCCACACAACTTTTCCGGAAGAAACAGAATATACAACATCACCAATATTGGCAAAGATACGGGAACCCTGCAGTTTTCCTGACATTTTTTTTATTTCACCATTAACAGGCCAATAATAACCATTTTTATCGTTTTCGATTTTTTTGCCGGAAGCTATACTGCTTTGTTTATTGCTTTTTTCAATAGTTTTTGGAATATCTTCTGTAGACGAAACAGGAATGTTAATTTTCTGACCTATTTTAATAACTGTTTTTTTGTTGAAGCTGTTTTCTTCAAGTAGTGATTCTATTTTGATATTGTTTTTCCTTGCAATACTGTAGAGTGTATCACCTTTTGAAACAACATATTCTTTGCTTTCTACACTTTTTTGATCAGGTATTATAAGCTTATATCCTGCTTTAATTTTTGAAGAATCATCAATCTTGTTTTTTATGAGTATTTTATCAAGTGAAACATCGTACATCCTTGAAATGCTGTATAGAGTTTCACCTTTTTTAACCGCATGTATGGTTTCTCCGGCAAAAATTGAAATATTTAATATATGTATCAGTATTAAAGCAAAAATCCATTTCTGCATTAATGTTCCTTGTATTTAAAGTATTATTGAGACAATTGTATTAATAGAATCGGAACCGGCACTCTTAAACTGAAGCCAATATGGGATTGCAGTGTAAAGTAAGATGCAATTTTTAGGCTTTTTCATAATCTTTGTTTCTTTCGTAAAACAGAATTTTCATAAATCTTTAAGGCAAATTCTCCAATCTTAATGAAAAAAACCGCACCTTGGTGTGGCAGTTTTTTTTCACCGCTGGCCAGATTCAAATTCACCAATCTTAATAAAAAAACCGCAC
>JAVEZE010000003.1:0-48713 GCA_034003145.1 Spirochaetia bacterium | reverse complement strand
TATTCCGGATCTGATGATCAAGGTAGTAGATGATGAGCTTGTAATACGGCTTAACGAAGAAGAAATCCCTGTCTTAAAGATCAATCCGGAGTTTGAAGGGCTTAATGGTGATAACGATAAAACTGATAAAAAAACAGTACAGTATATTAATACAAAGATAAAAGAGGCAAACTGGTTTATCCAGACAATTCATCTGAGAAATCAGACTTTGCTGAAAACAGCATCCGCTATTGCCGCTTATCAGAGGGATTTTTTCATAAAAGGGCCGCAGTATCTCTCTCCTCTTACGTTGAAGGATATTTCAGAAAAAGTAGGAGTCCATGAAACTACAATTTCAAGAATTTCCACAAGCAAGTATGTTCAGACAGACTGGGGAATTTTTGAGCTTAAATATTTTTTCTCTACTGCTCTTTCCCGCACCGATACCAGGGAAAAAATGGTTTCAAGGGTAAGTGTAAAACACCTTGTAAGGGAAATTATTGAAACAGAAGGGAAGGATGTACATCTTTCCGACCAGAACCTGGCCGATTTTCTCAGGGAGAAAAAAGGGATAAAAATAGCAAGGAGGACAGTTGCGAAATACAGAAAAGAACTGGATATAGCCTCTTCTTATGAAAGGTAAACTTTAAAAATCAGGGGGATTTTAATGAACTTGGAAATTAAAGGAATTCATTACGAAGTAACGGAAAGAACAGTTGAACAGATTGAGAAAAAGGTGCAGAAACTTGATTTTGCCGGCGATATGATTGTTGACCTGCTGTTTCGGCTGGAGCATGACAAATCAGGCTATATAATTTCGGCTGATATTAATTTCAGATGGGGTTTGAGTCATCATCTCAAAGTTGTTGACCATGATCTATATAACGGAATTGACAAGATAATTGATAAACTTAAAAACAAGGTGACAAAAGAAAAAGAAAAGATACAAAGTCATACAGAATAAGAAGTTTTATGAAGAGACCTGGCAAACAGGTCTCTTCACTTATTTAGTTTCTTGTTATAAAATAGCTTCATGAAAAAATTTACAATCCTTGACCTGCTTGGACTGGACCTGAAAGAAAATGACGCTCTGCAGTTAAAATGCATAGCCGGCAGGGCAGGTCTTGGCCGGGAGATAAATGTCGCATTTCTTGACCGGCCCGGGCTGGCTCTAGCAGGATATTTTGATAATTTTGCCTATCAGAGGATTCAGGTTTTCGGGCGGGGCGAGTTTGCCTATATAAAAAAGATGATAGAGGAAAAAAACACAGATTCGCTTGAGAAGTTTTTTTCTTTTCCGTTTCCATGCTGCATCTTTCCATACGGCGCGGAACCGGAAGAATTTTTTATACAGACAGCGGAAAAATCCAGGTGCCCGATTCTGCAAACCCCTCTTACCTCACCTGAGCTTTCACAGAGACTTATAAGGGTGCTTGAGGGTATTTTTGCTCCGCAGCAGGTTATGCATGCTGTGTTTGTCGAAGTTTCCGGGGTAGGTGTTCTGATCAAGGGTAAAAGCGGAGTGGGCAAAAGCGAAGCTGCCCTTGAACTGATAGAAAGGGGGCACCGGCTTATCGCGGATGATCTTGTTGAGATAAAAAGAGTTTCGGGAAACCATCTTGAAGGGAGGGGGGGCAACGCATTCCTGGCTCACCATATGGAAATAAGGGGTTTGGGCATTATCAACATTACCCATCTTTTCGGGGTAGGGGCTATCCGTGACTCAAAACAGGTGCAGCTTATAGTAAATCTTGAAGACTGGGACTCTGAAAAAGTCTATGACAGGCTGGGATCCAATGAAATTACTGAAGAAATACTTGGGGTACATGTTCCCTGCGTTGAGATACCGGTAAAACCGGGAAGGAATACACCGATAATAATTGAAACTGCTGCCATGAATGAAAGATTAAAAAGAATGGGATATTATTCAGCAAGGGAATTTAACCAGAAGGTAATCAGATGGCTGGAAACAGATACTGATTCCGAGAATTCCCTGAAGTAGCTTTTCCTGAAATATACCAATATAGACTTAAATATGGAGAAAGAACCGGATGATTGAAAAAGCTGTTACAGTAAAAAACCGGGCAGGAATACACGCGAGGCCTGCAGCCAATATTGTAAAAACCGCGAATAAATATAACTGTGAAGTCAGAATAAAAAAAGACAATGATGAAATAAACGCGAAATCCATAATGGGAATAATTACTCTTGCGGCAGCATTTAAGACAGAATTGATTTTGGTAGCGGATGGTGAAGATGAACAGGCGGCGGTCGAAGCGCTTTTCAATTTATTTGAGAATAAATTTGAAGAAGAATAGATTAATCCTTTTTTTATTGATGTTTCTCATCAGCTTTCAGGTATGGGGTGAAAAAACAGATGTCTCATTTTCCCTCCTCAACGGTAAAACTCTTGTCTGCACCATCAGCACTGAACCTTTCAGGACAAGAAACATTATAAATTCAATGGAACTTGGCCACAGGTCAGAGATCAATTACAGCAAAAGAGTATATGAGGATAAATCAAGATTTATCGGTCTTTTCGGAGACCGGCTTATAGATGAAGTTACAACTACCTATGTCGCTACCAGAGACCCTTTCGAAGATATATTTCATATAACTGATTCATCCGGGAAAAAAAAGAAGATAAAAGGCAAAGACTCTTTTTTCACTACATTTTTCTCAGTGGATGATATGACTGTCGACATGAATAAAGCTGGCAGGGGTGAATATTATGTTACCGGGAAAGTTGAGATTAAAATAATAAAACTCATGCCGCCTCTCAACCTGTTGTCGCGGATTATCCCCGGCGTGATAGAAAAGAGCGGCTGGATCAGCGCCGGCAGCTTCAGGATTAAGTAATGAAAGGGCCTCAACCTCTAATTACATCAAGGGCCGGCCTTTTAAGCATCCTTTTTATTTATGTCTTTATCATCTTTTTGATACTTTTCCTTTCTGGACAGATCATGAATGATCTTTCCACAGAAGATGTTCCATCCCGGCTTGTCATTCTCCCTTTTGCCGCGGTTCTCCCTTTTTTTCTGATTGCAAATATTGCGATAAATGTTGTAAAAATTATCCGCGACAACAGAAAAAAAAAGCCGGGCGTTACTTTCAAGATCAAGCTTATCCTGTTTTTTACTTTTGTTGCTTTTGTCTCTGCTGTTCCGCAGGCAATCCTTTCAATAAATTTCATCGATACTGTAATGAAATCCTGGCTTACAAGGGACCACTCAGGCTCGGTCAAGGGAGGGCTTGATATAGCGCTTGAATACTACAGGGAAAGGACTGCATCCCTTGAGGCGGTTGTCGATTCCCCATTTTTCAGCTACGCGGCAAGAGCTATTCCATCAGACCCTGCTAAAGGATGGGAACTTTTTAAGGAAAGCTATCCCTTTCTTGACAGCATGCAGCTGATAAGGGGAGGTGAGACTCTATTCTTTACAGGGAGGGAGAAAGGAAAGCTTCCGGATGAAGAAATCTCACCGGGAGGCAAGGGGCTTCTTACCAGGGAAACTGCGGATGACGTAAGCATATTGCGCGTTAAGGGAAGTTTCAGGGGAAGCGGCGGATCATATACACTTGTTTTCAGCTCTTTTCTCCCTTCAGGGTTTGACTCAAAAGCGGAAAAACTTACCTCATCCTATGATGTGCTTGTCCAGCTTGAGAATTATCAGACTGTATTCAGGCTGATTATTATTGCTGTACTCATGTTTTTCAGCCTGCCTATATTCCTCCTTTCCATAATGATCAGCTTCCGCCTCTCCGAGGAGATACTCCATCCCATTGTGCAGCTTGAAGAGGCGACAAGACGGGTGGCTGAAGGGGATTTTTCCTTCAGGCTGCTTGCCCGGCCGGGGGACAATATTTCTGTTCTGGTAAGGTCTTTTAACCAGATGATTAAAGAGCTTGAAGTATCAAGAAAAAAGAACATGCAGGCAGACAAAATTAACGCATGGAAAGAAATAGCGAAAAGAATGGCCCATGAAATCAAGAACCCCCTTACCCCGATAAAACTTTCGGCAGAAAGAACGCTTAAACGGTACAATTCACAAGATCCCAATTTCAGCAAAATACTGAATTCTTCTGTAAGGGTAATTGTAACAGAGGTTGAAAGATTAAGCCGGCTTCTTGCCGAGTTCAGCGATTTCGCCAGAATGCCTCCTGTAATGCTTACCCCTTCTGATCCGGCAGAGATAATACGGGAAGTCTGCGATATTTTCACATCTTCCTCCCCTGGGATTGTTTTTAATCTTCAAAGCGTTGATGCCGGAGCCCATGTCCGGATTGACAGGGAAAAAATCAAACAGGTGCTGATCAATCTTTTTACAAACGCGATAGATGCGATGGACAGCAGCGGTACAGTTTCGATAAGAACTGACACTATTGTAAAGGAAAACAGGAAATTCTACAGGATACAGATAGCTGACTCCGGAAAAGGGATTGCAGGGGAAATCGCAGATCAGGTTTTTGCCCCCTATTTTACTACAAGGGAAAACGGAACAGGACTGGGGCTTGCTATTGTTGAAAGAATTATTTTTGATCATAATGGATCCATATGGTTTGAAACTGAGAAAGGGGTAGGCTCTACATTTTTTATTGATCTCCCTTTCGGGACAGAAAATGATTAAAATACTGATAATAGATGATGAAGAAAATATAAGAGAAGTACTTTCAGGTATTCTTGAGGACGAAGGCTATGCAGCTGAAAGCGCGAAAGACGGGCTTGAAGGGCTCTCTAAAGCTGAAAAAGGGGATTTTGACCTTGTAATACTGGATGTCTGGCTCCCGGGGATGGGAGGAATGGAAGTCCTTGACAAGCTTAAAATAAGCAAACCTGATCTTGAAGTTGTAGTTATATCAGGTCATGGAAACATTGATATGGCGGTAAAGGCAGTTAAAAAAGGGGCGTTTGACTTTCTTGAAAAACCGCTTTCACTTGACAAGGTTATAACAGTTGTAAAAAACGCGCTGACACTTGAGAAACTAAGAAAGGAAAACAGGGAGCTCAAAGATTCGCTGTTTATAGAAGACCGGATGACAGGTTCCGGTCCCGAGATGGAAAAAATATGGAAAATTATCGACCAGGTAGCAGCATCTGATGTAAGTGTGATGATACTTGGCGAAAACGGGACAGGAAAAGAACTTGTTGCGCGGGAAATACACACAAGAAGCAATAGAAAGGATTTTCCTTTTATAGAAGTAAATTGCGCCTCAATTCCTGATACACTGATAGAAAGCGAACTTTTCGGTCATGAAAAAGGCTCTTTTACAGGGGCAGTGGCAGGAAGGCGGGGGAAATTTGAGATGGCGGATAAAGGGACTTTATTCCTTGACGAGATTGCTGATATGTCCTTAAATGCCCAGGCAAAGGTTTTAAGGGCAATACAGGAGATGAGGTTTGAAAGGGTAGGAAGCGAAAAAAGCACACAGGTTAATGTGAGGATTCTGGCAGCCACAAACCGAGATATTTTTACCGAAGTAAAGAACGGAAGATTCCGGGAAGACCTTTATTTCAGGCTCAATGTAATTCCGGTAAATCTCCCTCCATTAAGGGAGAGAAAAAACGATATTCCGGAACTTGTAGATTATTTTCTGAAGAAATATAATAAAAATGATAAATCCATCTCACCTGAGGGGATAGCTTTCATGAAAGAATATCAGTGGCCGGGAAACATAAGAGAGCTTAAAAATTTTATACAGAGGATTTCAGTAATGACAGATGAATCTGTTGTTTCAGCAGAAACAGTAGGTTTTTATCTAGGTGAGTCTGACCTGGCGCTCTTATCCGGTGAAAAGCCGGATTCAGGAGGGCAGATAGGCGGTATTGATGCCGAATTAAACCTTAATGATGCGAAAGAACAGTTTGAAAAAAAATTTCTTGTTAGTAAACTTGAAAAAAACAGTTATAATTTAACAAGGACAGCTCAGGATCTGGGTATGTACCCGGGAAATCTTCATCAAAAATTAAAAAAACTGGGAATTACATTGAAATGAAAGCTCTTACAAAGAGGCAGGCAGAAGTACTTGATTTTATCAAGGATTACAGGAATAAAAATTCTTATCCTCCGACCATAAGGGAGATTGCCGAGTTTTTCAGCATTTCTGTTAAAGGAGCCTACGACCACCTCAAGGCACTTGAAAAAAAGGAAAGCATAAAATGCAACATGGGCCGCTCCCGCGCTATTGAAGTCGCTGAGAGCTTTGATCTTGATGAAGTTGTAAATGTTCCTCTTCTGGGCAGTGTCGCGGCAGGGATCCCTCTCCTTTCTGAGGAAAATCTCGACGGTTATATCCCTGTCCCTGTAAGATACCTTAAAAAGGGGCAGCATTTTGCCCTTATTGTAAAAGGGGACAGCATGAAAGACGCGGGAATACTTGAAGGGGATACCGCCCTTGTCGTGCATCAGGTTACAGCTGAAAACGGAAACATAGTAGTCGCTCTTCTCAATGATGAGGCTGTTACCCTGAAAAGATTTTACAGGGAAACAAACAGGATCAAGCTGAAGGCGGAAAACCCTGTATATCCCCCTATTTATACACAGAATGTAAGGATACTTGGAAAGCTTGTCTGCCTGGTGAGAAATTATGACTAAACCTGCCCCTGCCTGGCTTCTCCTCGGCCCAGAGGCAGGCGAGAAAAAAGATTTTATTGCATCTATAAAAAAAAGCCTTACAGCAATATACGGCTCAGCTCCTGATGAATACAGTTTCTACCCCTATGACAGGGACTCATCTGATATTATTGCCCTGCTCAGAAATATCTCTCTTTTTGCTCCGGCAAAAATAGTGATTATAAAAAACTGCCATGATCTTAAAAAGAAAGACGTATCAATGATAGCGGATTATCTGAAAAAACCCTCAGATGATGCTTATCTTATTCTCCAGACCGAGGAGATGAAGGCAGATGCGGCAATTGAAAAAAACATTTCCCCGGCCTGTAAAAAAACATTCTGGGAAATGTTTGACAGTAAAAAAAAGGGTTGGGTAATCCAGTTTTTTCATAAGGAAAATATCGCGATTGACAGCAGCGCGGTTGATTTTCTGATTGATATGCTTGAGGGGGACAGCGAAACGCTTAAAAAGGAATGCTCAAACCTTGCCATCTATTTTGACGCTAATGAGGTTATTACTGAAGAGAGAATAGCTGATTTTTTCCATAACAGGAAAGAGGAAAATGTTTTTACCATGTTCGACTATATCGCTTCCGGAAATTTCAAAAAAGCGGTTGAATCCTCGCAGAGCATAATCCTTTCTCCGGACGGCAATCTGGTAAGAATCCTTGGAGGGCTTTTATGGCAGTTCAGGAATCTTTATAATTTTTTAAAGCTGCTTGATAAAAAAAAATCATTTTCTGACGCATGCCTGATGATGAATATAAGAGGGAAAAAAAGACAGGCAGTATATTCTGATGCATCTTCCATTTATTCTGTCTCTGATATCGAAAATATTATATTGCTTATATCGTATTATGACTTTCTGTTCAGATCAACCAGAATCGAGATACAGCATGTCATGTTTCCCGTATTTCTCTACTCAGTAATTATACGCAAGGGAATAAATATCGACGCAAAAAGCTCTTCTGCCGCGCATCTTAGATTCCCTTGAGATACTCTATTACTGCCTCAGCCGCTTTAAGGGGAATTCCTCCCCTCTGCGAAATTGTGTAGATATCTGAATCTCTTATCTTCTCAATACTTCCGAACTCTATGATAAGCTTTTTGCTTCTTTCTCTCCCTATCCCTGGAATTTCCTCAAGAAGCGAGAATGAAACCTCTTTTTTCCTCATGTTTTTGTTGTAGGTTGTGGCGAAACGGTGCGCCTCATCCCTTACATGCTGCACTATTCCAAGGGAAAGGGAGCCTTCCTCAAGTTTCACTGGCTCATTCATCCCCGGAACAAATAAAAGCTCTTCCTGTTTGGCAAGGGCTGCGACATTTATCTCTTTTATTCCAAGAGCTTCAAATACTCCCATTGCGGCGCTCAGCTGCCCTTTCCCCCCGTCTATAAGGACAAGGTCTGGAAGGGGAAGTGATTCATTGATAAGCCGGGTATAACGTCTTGCCACCGCCTCCCTTATTGAGGCGTAATCATCAATGCCAGATTCAGGAAGGCTCTTGATGCGGAATATTCTGTATTCTGTTTTGTCCGGTTTCCCGTTATGAAATGAGACCATTGATGCTGCGGTATATTTTCCTGCTAAATGGGCAATATCAAACCCTTCTATCCGGACAGGAATCCTGCTTAACCTGAGTCTGTTTTTGAGTTCCTTAAGCGCCTGGGCTGTTGAGGCCTGCTTTTCCCTGCTCATCAGCTCAAGCCTGCAGTTTTCTTCCGCCATCTTCATTATGGAAGCTTCTTTCTCATCAGCAGGGAGAGCCGCATTAAAAGGTGCTGATATTTTTTCGATAAAAAACCTTTCAACAAGATCTGTTTCCGGCATTATGTTCAATATTATCCTGTCAGGGACAAGAGATGAGCTTTCTGTCTCTTTGAAATAATCTGTATAATACTGAATCAGAAAACGCATCATGTCTTCTGCGCTGTCTGAATAACTTGTAAAGGTGAACACTGATTTGCCTGAAAGTTTTCCATCCCTTACCTGAAGCACAACTGCGGAGCTGTGAACGCCGCTGCTTAAAAGTGCTATATAGTCTTTTTTTCCGCTGCTGAAATCCTGCACCTTTTGCTCATCTGTGATTATTCTTATTGAAGAGATCAGGTCCCTGAACCGGGCCGCGTTTTCATAATCAAGCGCATCAGCTGCTTTTTTCATCTCTTTTTCAAACTCTTTCAAAAGAGATGCGGATTTTCCTGAAAGTATCTTTGTAATTGTTTTTATTTCGGAATTATATTCTTTTTTATCGGCAGCGCCTGTACATGGGGCATTGCACTGGCCTATGTGGTAATAAAGGCATGGGGATTTCCGTTTTTTGAGCGGAATTTCCCTGCATTTTCTGATTTTAAACCTTTTTTTGATCAGCTCAAGATATGTATCAATGCTTTTTACATCTGGATAGGGGCCGAAATATAGAGATCCGTCTTCAATTATCCGTCTGGTTCTGAAAATTCTGGGAAAATCCTCGTTTGTAATCCTGATTACAGGAAATGTTTTGTTGTCTTTCAGGCTTATGTTGTATCTTGGCTTCCATTTTTTTATAAGATTGTTCTCAAGAATCAGCGCTTCGTACTCTGTCCCTGTTGTTATTATCTCTATGGAGTGTATTTTCTTGACAAGATGGGATGTTTTAAGTTCTTTTTCCGCAGATGATGAAAAGTAGGATTTAACCCGTGATTTTAAATTTTTGGCTTTACCTATATATATGATTTCATTCCTGCTGTTTTTCATCATATATACGCCGGGATTGTCTGGGAGTTCTTTTATGGTTTCTTCAAGTTTTGCTCTATTTGCTTTTAAATTTTCCATATATTCCGATAATTTTTAT
This sequence comes from Spirochaetia bacterium, assembly GCA_034003145.1. GTDB lineage: Bacteria > Spirochaetota > Spirochaetia > CADAEX01 > CADAEX01 > JACKPD01. The sequence goes on along the minus strand of JAVEZE010000003.1, from coordinate 39,291 downwards.
AAGGTCTATTAAGGGATATACACGCATCTGCAGATACCCTTATATAAATTACAGAACTAAAGAGAATTTTGCCAGTGAAAAAAATAGTGCTTTTGATGATATTGCCTGCGTTTTCCCTTTTCGCGGTTGAAAGGGAACTTGTTCTCGGCGGAGAAGAGTGGAAGGCAGATAAAATTGAAAATATTGAGCTCAATAAAAATCAGGCAGGGGAAAACTCTCTTGTCATAAGGGGAGGGCAGTACAGCCCCGACAGCCTGACAGAATTGCTGATTCATTTTAACGATCTCCCCCTGACAGATTCGGCGGGAAATTTTGAGGTTACAGAAAACAAAGCCTCAATTTCAACAGGAAGGAAAAAATACGGCTCAGGCGCCGGCCTTTTCAACGGTGAAAGGGAAGCTGTTGTCCTTGACAGGCTGGAATCAAGATCTATATTCCCCGGAAAAATTTATTCAGGTGATTTTTCCATCGAATTCTGGATTTATGGACAGAACTTTAACGACAGCGAGACAATCTTCTACTTTGACAGTTACACAAACAGGGACGGCAATCTGATTCCCCAGTTTTTCAAATGCTATTTTCAGGATAGAAAGGTTGTCTGGAATATCAGTAATTTTTTTCTTCCGGCAGACAGCAGTCAGTTTGAGCTGATGCTTTCAGGAAGCAAAAGGCTTGTTCCGGGAAAATGGTCGCATCATCTGCTGCGCTACAGTTCTCTAACCGGGCTGATGGAATATCTTGTAGACGGAATACCTGATGCTTCGATTTATGCCAACAAGGCTGAGCGTGAAACAGGTGAGTACTATCCTTTTTATTCCGGTGAAAAAGGGCGGATAATAATCGGCGACAATTTTACCGGCCTTATTGATGAGCTTCGCCTGAAACTCGCATGGGTTGATGACTACAGGCTTTCGAAGTTCAGGGATTACTCAGGTGTTTATATTTCACAGCCGCTTGACCTTGGCCACAGTAAATCTTCCATCTTCAATATAGAAACACGCTCATTTCAGCCCAGCGGCACAGATATACAATATTATTACTCTCTTGATGATTTTAAGAAATTGCATGCTGAAAATTCCCCTGAATGGAAAAAATTCACCCCTGGTTTTATAAATGGTGAAGGGGGACGGTTTTTAAGGATCAAGGCAGTTTTGTATTCTGACGGAGAAATGAATTCCTCTCCATCCATCTCCTGGATAAAGATAAGATATGACCAGAAAACACCGCCCCCGCCTCCCCAGACTGTAAGGGCAGAAGCAGGAAACGGCAAGGTAAGGGTCAAATGGAATGAGATCGCGGACCCTGATCTTGACGGGTATTATGTTTATTTTGGGGAAAAACCTGGTAAATATTTCGGTTCTCAGGAGCGGTCTGTCCCATCGCCCATAGACGCGGGAAAAAGCAATGAAGTTGTAATTGAAAATCTTGAAAACGGAAGAATTTATTATTTTTCAGTAGTCTCTTATTATAAAACTGCTTCCAGCTTCGGAACATCCATTATAAACGAGGGGGGGCGGTTTTCTTCTGAAACAAGCGCCCGGCCTCTTGCATCTAACAGGGATATCAGATGATAAACAAAGAACTGTTTGAAAAAGCCCTGATGCTTATAAAGCTGAAAGATTTTAATGAGGCTGAAAGAATAATAGGGCAATTAATTGAAAAAAATCCCGGGAGCGAGATACTCTATCTGACACTCGGTAATATCTACTCATTAAAAAATGAGAGAAAAAAAGCGCTCCGGGCCTATGTCAGGGCTTCCAGGATCGCGCCTGAAAACCCTGACTGCTACAGCAATATCGGTGTTATATACAAGCAGCTGGGCAGGAAAGAACAGGCAATTCATTATCTTAAAAAAGCGCTCGGATTTGCTAAAAACAGGGCTGACATATATTACAATCTTGGAAATGTATACAAGCAGGCAGGAGATATGGATGAGGCTGAGAAAAATTTTCTCTCAGCCGTAAAAATAAATCCTGAATTTGTCCAGTGCTACAACAATCTCGGTACACTTTATATTGAAAAAAACATGATGGATGAAGCTGAGAAAATAATAAGGGAAGGGCTTTCCATTGATGAGAACCATCCAGGGCTTCTTTACAATCTCGGTGTACTCCTTGATGCCAAAGGAAAAACAGACGAGGCAATCATCAATTACAAACACGCCCTTGTGAATCAGCCCCTTTGGGTCGATAGCCTCAACAATCTCGGAATCGCGTACAATAAATCAAGCATGCCGGGGAAAGCGATAAAGGTTTTCAACGATGCCCTTGAGATAGAACCTGCCAATTCCAGGATTAAAAACAATATCGCAACTGCCTATAAATCAATAGGTGAGGAGAAAAAAGCAAGAAATTTTTACCGTGAGGCGATATTGCACAATCCTGATTATAAACGCGCTTCTTTAAACCTGAGCGAACTTTACAGGGAGACCGGGGATTTTGACAGCGCCATTGAAGAGCTTAACAGGATAGAGACAATCAAGCCTGATGATTCTGAAATAAAGATGTATAAATCCCATGTCTATATTGATAAAGGAGAACTTGACAAGGCTGAAGGGCTTCTTGACTCTGTAATCAGTTCCGAGACAGATAATCCCGCGTCCCTGGCGCTTAAAGCGTTATTCCATATCAAAAAGGGAGAAGTTGACAAAGCTGAAAAATATATAGCCAGGGCAGATACCGTAACGCCGGGCAGCCTTTCCATCAAACTCGCAAAAGCTGAATTTTTCAGGAGAAAAGGAGAGCCTGAAAAGGCTGAGGATGAGCTGCGCAGAATCTCAATCAAGAATCCGGGAAACCTTAAAGTACTTATCGAGCTTGCCAGGGTTTTGAAGGAGCAGGAAAAGTATGATGAGGCACTTGCTGTTCTTGATTCCTTAAAAGGCGATTACAGGGAATTCCCTGATACTGTCGCTGAATATTCAGATATATACAAAAGAACCGGCCGGAGTGATAAAGCGCTTGAATATTCAGGGCGTGTTCTCGCGAAAATGGGAGAAAATGAATCCAGGATTGATATAGAGTCGCTTAACAGGGGAATTGAGTCTTTCGAGGAAAATTCAAGATCTTATGAAATTCAGAACAACGCGGTTATGGAAGAAAGGCTTAATGATTTTGTAAGGGAGTATGTTAAACAGGAGCAGGAAAAAAACCTTCCCCAGGATGCAATGAGTTTTCTTATCGGCCCGGTTGACGGACTTAATGATGAGGAAGTTCCGGTTCTTGATGTCGGCGGGATTGAACCGGTAATTGAGATAAACGAGGAAGTAGAAACCCATCTCCTTGAAACGCTGGAAGAGGATTTTGATACTGATGATGAGGAAGGCTTTTTTGAAGAGACTGAAAAGAAAATCAGAAAAGAGGTAATGGAGACAATTGAAAAATCAGCTCCCCAGATGCAGCAGCCTGTTTACCAGCCCATGCCTATAGTAATCCCCTCTCCTCCTGTGATTATGCCGCCCCAGTATGGGTATCCGCCGCCTCCGCCGCCTCCGCAGCAGCCAGGTGAAAGGAGAGAGGATCCTTCACCTCCGCGGGAAAGGCGCCGCCAGCCTCCATCTCCTCAACCGCAGATGCCCCAAATGCAGCCCCAGTATGGGTATCCGCCTCCTCCTCCTGTTCCCCAGCCTTTTCAACAGCCTCAGCCACAGCCGCCTCAGCCACAGCAGGAGCAGGTACCGCCTCCTTTTAAGGAGCGCAGAAAGCAGCCGCCTGAGCCAAAACATGAGGATAATCTTGATGAACTTCTTGAAAAATTTGAAGGGATAGAAGAGCCGGAAGGGCTTTCATTTCTTGGCCTTAAAAATGATCCTGAATATGTAAATGCAGATATCTCGAATCTACTTGAATATCTTGAAGGTCTTACAGACTTTCTTGTTGACGCCAGAAAAAATAAATATACAAAAAGCATTATGAAGCTCAAGGTTGAAACACTGAAACTCAGATTCCGGGGGTATAAAGGACTGCTGAATTCACTTGGCGAAGATGACTCAGTTGAAAGAATCGCGGTAAAAGTAGCATCCGGTGCCAGGGAAAACAGCGGCCAGATTCTTACAAATAGCGATATTGAAAACACTTTCAGCTATATTAAAGATCTTGCCGGGTTCCTTCCTCAAAACAGCGGAGGAGAAGCTGTAAACCGTAAATTGCAGCATCTTCTTGAAAAGATTGAAGGGGCGCCGCATGGACAACAATGAAAGGCTCCGCATAATTGAAAAATACATCAAGGGAATGCCCAGCCTTCCCGTAACAGTAACCAAGGTAAAAGAAATCTGCGATAACCCCAGAACCTCTCCAATGGATCTTTATAAGGTCATAAGCCTTGATCCTGTTCTTATGGGAAAGGTAATGAAGCTTATCAACTCAGCTTACTACGGAATATCAGGCAGGGTAACATCACTTGTCCGGGCTATAATAATGCTTGGCATGAATACAGTTAAAAATCTTGCTTTAAGTTCTTCTGTAATGGGGATTATGAGTGAAAAAACCAGCCCTGGAATGGCTAACTCAATGCGGTTCTGGCAGCATTCACTATGCACAGGGATAGCGGCAAAGATTCTGGCCAGAGAGACTGGAAAAGACCGCCATATTGCTGAAGAATATTTTATAGCCGGCATGCTGCATGATATTGGGAAAATACCCATACTCAGCTGCTTTCCGGATGAATATAAATTGATAATCGCGGATTGCGCCAAAAAAAAAGAAACTATGTTTGACGCGGAAAAAAGGGTTTTTAATTTTGACCATACCCTTGCCGGGCAGTTTATTGCCCGTCAGTGGTCGCTTGGGGATGAGCTTGAAAGTGTTATCGCGTATCATCATGAACCGCTTTCTTTCCCTGATGATAAATACAGGGATATTGTATATACCATTGCCATAGCAGAATATTTTACAAATACTATAGGATACAGTTTTGTTGAAGGTTTTTGCGTTGATGTACCAGACAAAGAAGTTTTTAAATGGACAGGTATTACTGAAGAGATGCTTAAGGGAATTGAGGAAACTATTGTGAATGAACTTGAAAAAGCCCGAGCTTTTCTTGATTTTAAGGAATAATAAAGAATAATAACAAAGGATTGATAAATGGAAATAAAACTTTGGGGCGTAAGAGGATCTATCCCGAGTCCGGGAGCAGATACAATAAAATACGGAGGCAATACAACCTGTCTCAGCATTGATTTGGGCCCTGATAAAAAAGAGATAATAATTGACGGAGGTTCAGGCATCAGGCCTCTCGGCAATCATCTTGTGAAAAAATATCTTCCTTCCGGAAATATTGATATTGATATGCTTATAACCCACACCCATTGGGACCACATCATGGGTTTTCCTTTTTTCTCCCCTGTTTATATACCTACTACAAAGATGAGAATATACGGACCTGTAACATATGAGGAGGGGGGGATTGATGAAATAATCGGAAGCCAGTTTCAGTACAGGTATTTTCCTGTCATAAAGAGTGAGCTTTCTGCTGAAATAAAGTATTATCCTTTAAAGGAAACTTCTTTTAATCTTGATGAGGAAATCAAAATTACAACAAAATACTTAAACCACCCTGTCCTTTGCCTGGGATATAAAATTGAGTATAAAGGGAAGATTTTCTGTCTTGCTACAGATTCCGAACCTTACAGAAATGTTTTTGCCTTAAGCCCTGATGATCCGGATTATGATGAACTTGCATCTGAGGAAGGAGAGGCTGCCGCGAAGGAGGAAAACAGAAAGGTAATTGATTTTTACCGCGGGGCAGACCTTCTTATTCACGATGCGCAGTATACTGATGATGAATGGAAAAACGGCAAGCTGGGATGGGGACATTCAAGCTATGAATATACAATTGAAACTGCGGCAGCCGCGGGAGTCAAGGAACTTGTACTTACTCACCATGATCCAGAGAGGACAGATGAAGAGCTTGACCGGTTTGCCGCAATCTACTACGAAAAGTACAGTGAAATTAATAAAAAAATGCATTTCAGCCTTGCTGTTGAAGGATCTGTTTTTAAACTGTAAACATTATTCAGAATATTTTACGCACCTGAATTTTGTAGTGATTCAACCGATAATTTCGAGATATGTATTTACAAGAGCCAGATTATCCCTTGCCTCTTCAAGACTGTTATCCTCTGACAATGCTTTATTGAAAAACTCTTTTGCTTTTGAAAATAGATTATCTGAAAAATAAACAGATCCTATATTATTGTAAGCGGCAGCTTTTTCATGTCCCTGATCCCCGCATAAAAGAGCTTTTTCATAATACTCAATCGCTTTTCCGTTTTTGAATATTCCCTGGTATGCAAGGGCTTTTTCGTTAAATATGTCATAATCATTTTCTTTTAGTTTTTCAGCTTTATCAAGCGCGGCAATTGCTTTTTGAGGCTCTCCTTTTTCCAAGAATAAGATACCGAGGTTATAATGGACAAGGTAACTTTCGGGAAATTCTTCCTCTGCCGCAGCCAGTATTTTTTCCGCTTCTCCGCATTTCCCTTCAAAAGATTTATCAGCCGCGTCAATCAGTATTTTTTCAAGAGATATGTTATTCATCTGTTATCCATGGTTTTAAATTTAAACAGCTACACTTTCTTCAAAATAGTTTTCAAAATAATTTCTGACCAGTTCCTCATGCTTTTCAATACCGCCGAACTCCATGCTTTTTCCTGTTATTCTTACCCTGTCCCAGGAGATGGCAGCATATGCCCCGCCTGATACAACTCCCCTGTCAATCAGGTTGGCATCAGCTATATCTTTGTGGTAAAGAGAACCTTCACCGAAATTCTTTTCAAAATTGACAAAAAGCTGGGGATCAAAAACAACCTTTCCCGCAGCTACAATGAATTTTATAAATATTTCCCTTTTTTTAAGCTCATCATGCTCAAGCCCGAGTATTTTTTCTGCAAACTCTTTAATTGAAATTCCCATATTGATTTAATATATAAATAACTTATTTGGATAGTCAATCTCTATCTGTTTCTTTTCTGATATTGATAGAGTCTGCAAATTGTCTATAATTAACTGGAAAAGTCGCAGATTCCGGATTCCGGAATAATAAAGGAAGAATATGAAAAAAAGCAGGGATGGAAGCATCCACGTAACTGATGAAATTTTAAACACAGCATTCCATTCTGCTGCAGCATTTTTTACCCTTGTAGGCGGCTCCATGCTGATAGCAAAGGCAGCGCTGCTGGGCGATCCCTGGAAAATTACATCATTTTCTGTTTATTCCTTTACCCTGCTGCTGCTTTTTGTATCAAGCGCAATGCATCATGGACTAAAATGCGGCGCGAAAACTGAAAATTTTTTAAGGTCGCTTGATTACAGCTCTATTTTTCTTCTGATAGCAGGGTCATTAACGCCAATTTCTCTCGTGATACTGCGCGACACCCCCTACGGCTGGGTAATCCTGGGTGTGTGCTGGTTCACAGCTCTTGCAGGCGCTGCTGTCCGTATTCTCATCCCCGGCATTCCCAGGTGGTTTACGACAACGCTTTTTATCTCAATGGGCTGGTCTGTTGTTTTTATCGTTGTCCCTTTTGCCGGGAGGGCCGGCTTGGCTGCTGTTCTTTATCTGGGCGCAGGGGGAATTTTCTATACTGCGGGAAGTGTCATCTTTACAATTGAAAAACCAAATCCTGTAAAAGGTATATTCGGGTTTCATGAAATCTGGCATCTGTTTGTGATAGCAGGTTCTGTGATGCATTATATTTTAATGTATACTGTTGTACTTCCGTACTGATAAAAAAGGGAATAAAAAAGTATTACCGGCGATCGGACTTGAACCGATACAGGGTTGCCCCCGGCAGATTTTGAGTCTGCTGCGTCTACCAATTTCGCCACGCCGGCATGTAAGGCACTTGTTTTATTACACGCTAAAGCTAACGGGATAAAAGGCGTTTGTCAATAACAGCATGTGCAGATAAGGAATATTGATATTATGACAATAAGCAGAAAACTTTATGAGAACTGCGTTCTGTGCCCCAAGAAATGTCGGGTTAACCGCCTTGAAGGGAAAACCGGCTTCTGCGGATCTGCATCTGATGCTATTCTTTCCTGCTCCCTTCTTCATAGAGGCGAAGAGCCGCCTGTAACAGGGGATGGAGGATCCGGGACAATCTTTTTTTCAGGATGCACACTGCGGTGCGGTTTCTGCCAGAATCATCAGATCAGCAGGGGGATACTTGGCCGCATCATCGATGAAGAGGTGCTGTCCGATATCATGATTTCCCTTCAGAAGGAAGGTGCTGAAAATATCAATCTTGTTACAGCAACCCATTTTATCCCCTCTGTATTTGGGGCTGCTGAAAAAGCAAAAAAGAAAGGGCTTTCAATCCCTTTGCTCTGGAATACCTCAGGCTATGAAACCGAAGAAGCTGTTGAGATGCTGCTTGAGTTTATAGACGTTTTTCTCCCTGACCTTAAAACACTTGATCCTGCTCTTTCTGCAAGGCTTTTTAAGGCACAGGATTATCCATGCTATGCATCCAAAGCTGTGCTGAAGATGGCTGATGGGAGGAAAACAGAACCTGCGCTGATTGAAAAAGAGGGTGTTATAAAAAAAGGTGTTATTGTAAGGCATCTTGTTCTTCCCGGGGAACTCACCTCCACTGATCAGTTCCTGAAGTGGTTCAGCGAAAACCTTCAGGGCAGGGCAATACTTTCCCTGATGTTCCAGTACGAGCCTGATGCTGTCTCCGGAGAAATTGATCTCCCGGCAAGAAGAGTCAGCGGAAAAGAGGCGGATGAGGTTTACGGAATGCTTGATAGATATGATATTGATGAGGGATTTATCCAGGAGATGGAGGGAGAAGCCTCCTGGGTTCCTGACTTTAACAGGTCAAATCCTTTTCCCGGCAGCGGTAAACCAGGCTGCAGTGAAACCGGCACCGGATGCGGTAAAAATCTGATCTGGCACTGGAAAGAGGGATTTAATTTATCCTGAGCTGTCATGATTTACCCGGGCCTTTCATGATGGATCAGGTTCAGCCGATTATTGTCCCTTCGAACTGCTCCATTCTGCCGTATAAAATACGGTGCAGGTTTTCAATATCCTTTCCCCCCGCGACAAGCACCTGCATTCCAAGTTCTGCTGCTTTTGCAGTCGCGACAGGGTCAAACGGCACATTTTTCCCAGGAACCCATTCTGAACCCACGATTTTTTTAAAATCGCTCCAGCTTATATTGTCTATAGGATAAGCGGCAGGGTTGATTTTGGGGTCTTCAGAAAAAACTTTTGTAATATTTGAAAGGTTTATTACTGTTTTGGAGTTAAATCTATCAGCAAGTACTACAGCATCAAAATCAGTTGAAAAACCAGGTTTCCATCCTGATGCCACCAAAACCTGCCCCGCGAAATTTATTGCCGCGGTAGGGTCTGTTACAACATTTTCCCTGCAGTAAGGGGAAAAGAGTGCTTTCAGCAGCTCTCCGTTAAGCCGTGTTGCCGCAATGCCTATCCAGTCCTGGGCTTTTGCGTCAGGATCCGCAACTATTTCCCTGTATGCTTTCTGGTATAATCTGGCAGGAGCGCCCCCACCCACTACGAATATCAGTTTCCTGTTTTTATCTTTATCCAGATATTCCTTGATAAGGGTGTGAAATTTTTTAAGAAAAACAGTATCGACCGAGTCCGGGGCGACAATTGAGCCGCCGAGTGAAATTACTTTAACCATGGGAATAAATATATCTTTAAGAAAAGAAATCTGCAATGGCAAAACTATGGTAAAAACTTCCTTTACTTTTTAAATATTTGTTATAAATTTAAGTTATGCTTACTTTACTGCCTGCCGGAAAAATCCAACGGTAAATAAAAGGCAGCAGGATAAATGTTTAAGGTTTTAAAAAAGAGAGGATTTACCGAAAATAATTATGGAACAGGTTTTAAAAAGGAAAAGAGGCAGAAAGTGTCCCAGGATATAAGTTCAATTCTAGATGAATGGAAATACAACGAAGACAAAAATGTAAGAATAATATATACATCTACAGGCAAAGCTGTGCTGCAGGTCCGGGAACTTATGGGTATCAGCCAGTATGAGCTTGACGGAAGGCCAGACGGCAGAAAATTTGATGCTTTTGAATCCTTCCTTGATCTTGTTCTTGAAAGGGAGAGAGAAGGGGGAGAAAAATTTTCATTATCCAGGGAGGAATTGAAAGTTCTTGAGAATGAAAGCAGACTTTATTATCACAGGTATCTTCTTTGTTTTCAGTTAAACGATTTCGGCCGGGTTGTCAGGGATACTTCCCACAATATTGAGATATGCAGAATTATTGATCTTTATTGCGGGGATAATGAGATAAGGGTGAACATCCTTCAGTACAGGCCCTTTCTTGTAAAAATGAACGCAATATCCCGGGCAATGATTTCACTGCAGAAAAATATAAAAATCCTTGCCAGGCAGATTCTTGAATCAGCTATCGGCACGCTTAAGGAAATGCCTGAGGTTGAAACATCGGTTTTTATTCTTGAAAAATCACGTTCAATAAGTTATCTCGAAAGCGCTATAAAACAGCTTGATACAGGAAAAAACAGTGTGGTTGATACTCTTGTGATTGAACTTGAAAGAGCGGTTGTGATGGAAAATTACGAAAAAGCGGCGCAGCTGCGGGACAGGATAAGGGAATTGTCTAAAAATCAGTAATAGTCTATTCTTTCTGATATAGCTAACAGCACAAAAAATTAAACATTCAATATTCCGGAGTCAAGCAGTACCCTATGTTCTGGTTTTTAAAAAGAAAAAATGATATTTCCCCTGATACTGCGGACGGAGAAGAGTGGAAAGAGAATTTTTCCATTTTCAGGAAAAGCAGATTTAAAAATGAAAAAGAAAAAAACTACATCTCTGAAGTTAAACCTGGATCAGGTCTTCAGCTTGTTATAAAAAAAGAAAACATTTTCGCATGGTGCAAGCCGCCTGAGTCAATCTATACAGATTTTGATGCTCAATGCAGTTTTTCGTTTGAATCAGATTTTTCTTACTGCTCAGGGGGACTGCTCTTCAGAATGGGCAATGATTATAACTATTACTATTTTCTTCTTTCAAACAGGGGCTATTACAGGGTGGATTGCGTTTTTAACGGGAATCCGATGAGGCTGATCGGTTGGACGCCGCTCTCTTTTCCCCATGAAAAAACAAATACGTTGCGTATAACGGCATGGGGTTCAGTGTTTCTTTTCTACATAAATGGAAGACAGGTAGCGAAACTCAATGATGAGACAATCGGCAGCGGGTTTATCACATTCTGCGGGCAGAACTATGACAGGAGCTCTGTGCCTGCTGTTGCAGAATCCCGGGATCCGGCAGATCCCCCTCCAGCGTCATCAGAGCCAGTATTATCTTTCCCCGCGGCTGCCGGAACTGCCGCGACCGCGGACTCCCCTTCTACAGCGGCCAGTCTCTCTTCAGATATTTCCATCAAGTCATCCGGCAGGAGGGAAGCGGTTTTACTATTAAAAAAGCTTAAGGTTACCTCAGTACCGGCAGATGTTGAGAAGGCTTATTCAGAAATTCATGAAATAGCTGATGAGCAGAAACTTCTCCTTGCAAGGTCGTTTTTTGACAGGGGGCAGTTTCTTCCAGCCGCTGTCCAGGTAAAATCGTATCTGAAAAACAATCCTTCTGAAGGAAAAAATGGGGAACTCATAAGCTGGTTCGGCGAGATACTTGTCAATCTTGGTATGTATGAGGATGCCCTCATCCAGTTTGAAAAATGCCTTGAAAAAGACCCGCAGGGGAAAAATTATCTTCTTGAAAAAGGGAATATCCTGTATCAGCTCGGAAGATATGATAAACTGAAAACTTTCCTTTTATCATCAGATTCAGTTCTGGAAGCTGAACCTTTATACTGGAACCTCCTGGGACACAGCTTTTTCTATCTTGGCAGGAACACTGATGCTGAAATTTATTATAAAAAAGCAGCTGAAATAGATCCTGAAAACCCTCTTTATTTTCTGAATGCTGCAAAGACTTTAGAATCCTCAAAAAAAGATGAGGAAGCTGCCTCTTATTATGCTGAAAGCAGTGTACTGTTTTTCAGGGAGGGAAACTACGGGGAAGCATTATCTGCCGCAGAGCTTGCGCTTAAAAAAGTGAGTTCAGGCAGCAGTATCAGGATGAAGGGAGAAAGTGTAATTGCGAAAATATCTTTTCAGAATAATGATTTCAGGGAAGCTGAAAAAAAATTCAAAGAAATTACAACTGATTATCCGGATGAATGCGGCAGCGAAATCTTTTTTCTCTACGGCCTTATCCAGTTTGAGAAAGGAAAACATAAGAAAGCAGCGCAGCTTGTAGAAAAAGCCTGTGAAAAAGAAAGCAGTTTTTATCTTTACTGGTATAAACTTGCAGAGATCTATCGAGCAGCTTCCCCTGTTTCAGCAGGCCCAGAAAAGAGTGATGTAAAAACGGCAGATGCTCTTTCAAAAGCTTATGAACTTGCGCCTGATGATTTTCTGGTAAATAACCTTCTGGGGACAATTGCTCTTGAGAACAACAATATCGCGGACGCGGAAAAATATTTTGAGACAGCGTTCCGGGTAAAGCCGGAATATTCAGCAGGATCCGCGGCAGTCAACTATTCGGAAGCACTTCTGCTTAACGGAAAAACAGATAAAGCCTTGTATGTTCTTGATTCAGTTCCCTCTGATGCTGATGTCCTGCTGCAGAAAGGTAAGATTTTTTCTGAATCAGGGCAAAGCGCTGCTGCACTCAGGCAGTTTACCGAAGCCAGGGATCTCTATCCTGAGAGCCTTCCTGCAGCAAAAACACTTGTTATTTATTATTACAACAATGAGGAATATGGAAAAGCGGAAGAAATTATCTCATCAATCGCTGATGCTGCCGCCTCTGACAGCGGGATTCTCAACATAAGGGGAAATATAGCGAGGGTAAGGGGCGATTTTGATTCAGCTTTCAGCGATTACAGGAAAAGCCTTGAGCTTGATTTTGACCCGGTTGTCGCGCTGAATTACATAGACGGATTATGTGAAACGCTTGACTTTAAAAAAGCATCTGAAAAGTATGAAGAATATTTCGGCGCAGATTCATCAGAGACCTGCTCAGGTGCAGTTGCGGAAAGGAAAGAAAAGCTTTTCAAACAGATAGAGCGGGAGACGGTAAAAGCACTTGAATGCTCCATCTGCGGCCGGAAGTGGAAAGTCCCGAAAAACATAAAGGAAGACAGAAGAATAACAATAAAAGGTGATCCTGACCCTGAATCCCCTGCCGGACAATGTCCTTCATGCAAAAAGATCTTCTGCATCAGATGCGCGTCAGAGTGGATAAAAAACGGCCGTTTCTGCTGCCCTGAGTGCGGTGAAAATCTAAAACTTTCTGACAGGTATCTCCGCTATCTTGCCTCTTTATACGCCTCAAAAAGCGCCTCATCCGATTGACTTGACAAACAGTATTGTTTAAGTAAACTATTGGGTTAAGGGAACCGCAAATAGACCCTGAATTAATTAAGCAGAAAACAAAGTGACATACAGAAAATTATTAATTTTTTTAATATTTACATCAGCAAGCGTATTATACGCGCAGACTCAGCAAATTCTTACAGCAACAGATTATTTTGAAAAAATATCAGCTGTTTACGCTGATGTTAATGACTATCAGGCAGATGTTACAATAACAAAGGGCGGCACAGAGATGTTCGGCACCCTTTTTCATAAGTATCCGGATAAACTTAGAATCAATTTTACTGAACCTGAAGAGCAGACTATTGCTTTTGACGGAAAAAGGCTTGTAGTTTACATCCCGAGATACAGGGTAACAATGTCGCAGAAAATTGACAGCAAAAACCAGGTAACAGGCGGCGCGTCCATTGCCAGCAGGGAAGGGCTTGTTCTTCTTAAAAGAAATTATTCAATTGCATATCTTGAGAGTCCGGACCCTGTTCCTCTTGACAGCGGCGCAGATACCATTGAGATGGTTGTTAAGCTTAAACTGCTGTGGAAATCGACCCAGGAAGGGTTCAGGCAGATTGATCTTTCTGTTCAGCCGGACGGTTATATAAGAAGAATTGTCGGGGTAACACCTGAAAATGATACAATACAGTTTGATTTTAAAAAAATTATTATCAATCAAAATATTCCTGATGCCAGGTTTGAGTATACTCCTCCCGCATCTGCAAATATTTTTGAAAACTTTCTGTTTGATCCGGGGAATTGAGTAATTTCAGGGTGAAGATATGGCGGCTTTTATTGAATGTAAAAACCGGCAATAAACAATATCAAGCAAGATTAGGATACAGGGATTTGTTATGGAACCGATAGGACAGAAATTTAAGGATGCCAGAAAAGAGAAAGGGCTTTTTATTGAGCAGGTATCAAGAGAAACAAATATATCAAAAAAATATATTGAGGCAATTGAAGAAGAGAATTTCGAGGAATTTCCAGGTGAAGCCTATCTGCTGGGGTTTTTAAGATCCTATGCCGGTTACCTTGGCCTTAATGTTGAAGAGATAATAAGCATATATAAAAATACAAAAATTCAGGAACAGCCTGTTCCTGAAGAGCTTTTTGTCCCTAAACCCAAAATACCCCCCCTTGTCTATGCAGGGGCTGCCGTGTTTCTTTTAATTGCGGCTGCCGGGTTGATATTCTTTTTAGTCTTCAGGGGCGGTTCTGACAACAACACAAAAGTAGTCATGGAAAAACCCGCTTCTTCAAGTGAAAAAAGCAGTAACAGGCCAGGCGCTGAATATGAAATGACTACCGCGTTTATTGAAAAAAGGTTTGAAGAGGGAGATTCTGTTATTGTAAAATACAGGGATGTCCCTTTCAAAATAGTGCTTGTGAAAACAGGTAAGCAGGTTTCTCTTGATCTTCCCGACGGCAGGGTTGAGCTTGCCAAAGGGAAAGAGCTTTTCTCTGATCTTAACGGAGACGGAAACAACGACATAAAAATTCTGGTAAGGGATATTGATGAGAAAGGAAAAGGTGCGGTTCTGAAATTTGATAAAACAACAGAAGCACCTGCTGTAGTCTCATCAGGCATAAGCAGCGAACAGGAGCTTTCTGATGTATCGGCAGCAGCAGTCGCAGCCGGATCTTCTGCCCCCGCGCCGGCAGCCGGAGCAGCAATGCTTCAGTCAAGAAAACAGGGAGAAACTGTTATACTTGAATCAGAAACCAAAGAGCCTTTTACCCTGAACCTTTCTTTCAGAGGGTACTGCCTCATGAGATATGAATCTGACGGCGGCATAAGGGAAGAGCGCTATTTCCACAAGGGAGATACATTCCGCCTCGGAGTTTCAGGCAGTATCAGGGTCTGGATTTCAAATGCCGCAGCTGTTACCGCTACTGTAAATAACGCGGAGTACAGTTTCGGGCGTGCCGGAGAAGTATCGGCAAAAGTCATCAAATGGAATGATAAACCTGGCGGCGGATATGTTGTAAAGGCGCATCCTCTCTATTGAAAAAAGAACTCTCTGAAAAAACCTTTTATATTGAGAATCTAGGCTGCGCCAAAAACCAGGTTGATGCTGAAACAATAATCAAATCGCTGACAGGCAGGGGATGGGTTTATTCTCCGGCAGATACTGCCGCGATGATAATTATAAATACCTGCGGATTTATAAAACCTGCCAAAGAAGAATCTATACAGACACTTATCTCTTTCAGGCAGCAGTATCCGGACAGAAAGATTGTTCTCGCGGGATGCCTTGCCCAGAGGTATGGAAAAGATCTGGCATCCTCCCTGCCGGAAGCAGATGCAATATTTGGAAACAGGTTTCCCGAGAAAATTGCCCTTGTAGCTGACGACTTTATCAATGGGCGGAAAAAACTATACATCCCTGATAAAAAATCAGGCTCCCTGCCGCCGGGCGGAATTAAAGACAGTGATGCCACGGCAGCCGGTTCAGCAGGCAGCGGTGCGGACAATAAAACCGGCACAGAAACAGAAATTGATTCTGCCCCGGTCAAATCCCGGGATGGGAGCGGAAGCGGTTTTTCCCCGGCACACGGTTCCGGAAGCAGGATATCGCTTTCCTTTCCCGGCAGCACCTATGTGAAGATTGCTGAAGGGTGCAATAACAACTGTACCTACTGCGCTATCCCACTGATCAGGGGCCCGCTTGAAAGCAGGGATGAAAACGGGATAATTGAAGAGATTAAGGAACTGGCTGATACCGGTTTTAATGAAATAAACCTTATTGCCCAGGATCTTGCCTCTTTCGGCAATGACAGGGGTAAGGCGAATGGTAGGGGCTCTTCCCTCTTAACCCTTCTTGAGAAGATTTCACTGATAAAAGGGGAATTCTGGATCAGGCTGCTTTATATGCATCCTGATAAATTCGACAGGGAAATCTACTCCATTATGAAAGAAGACAGAAGGATACTCCCCTATTTTGATATCCCGTTTCAGCATGCATCAGAGAGGATACTCTCCAGAATGGGCAGAAAAGGAAATTTTGAATCCTATCTTGATCTTGTGGAGGATATCAGGGGCAATATCAAGGATGCTGTAATAAGGTCTACCTTTCTGCTCGGCTTTCCAGGTGAAACAACCGCTGACTTCAGACAGCTTACTGATTTTATAAAACAGGCAAGGCTTGACTGGGCCGGTTTTTTCCAGTTTTCAAGGGAAGAGGGGACCCCGGCGGAAAAAATGGGAAAAGGTCTGTCTGATTTTATCCTTTCTCGCAAAACTCCTAAAAGGATTTCTATCCTTAAAGCGCTTCAGACATCAATATCAGAAGAAAATCTTGAAAAATACACAGGTATGGAACTTGATATCCTTGCGGAAGAGCGTATTGAGGGGGAGGAGATTGTTCTCGGGAGAGGCTATCTAAACGCGCCTGATATAGACGGGGCAGTTATAATCCACAGCAGTGATGTTGTTCCTGGAAATATGGTAAAATGCAGGATAACAAGGCGCAATAATCTTGATCTTGAAGCAGTTCCTCTTTAAGGCAGTTTTTATTCTACAGTATTCGGCTGTGAAGATGAGAATACGGTAAAACGGTAAAACGGTAAAACGGTGAAACGGTGAAACGGGAAGATAAGGGACACTGCATAAATAAACAATATGGAAAAAAAACCAGGATATCTTGAAAGACTTAACAAGCCCCAGTATGAAGCAGTAGTTCATGAAGGCTCCCCCCTCCTTATCCTCGCAGGGGCAGGTTCCGGCAAAACCAACGCTATAACAGCAAAGATTGCTTATCTTATTTCTGAAAAAAAGGTTTATCCCTCATCAATCCTTGCAGTTACCTTTACCAACAGGGCAGCGCGCGAGATGGAAGAACGGGTTATTTCAATACTTGGAAGATCTTCAGGGATAAATCTCAATTCACCTCCCATGATCCGCACCTTTCACTCATTCGGGGCATGGGTTTTAAGGAGATATGGAACTTCTGCCGGGCTTGAGAACAATTTTACAATCTATGATGAAGATGATATGCTCACTCTTTTGCAGTCAATAAGGCCGGGAGAGGCAAAAAAAGATTTAAAGCCTTACATCAGCATGATAAGCAGGGCAAAAGACTATTGCCTTACATATAACGATGATCTTTCTACTGTTTCATTTGACCCTGAATTTCCGGAAATATACAAAAAGTATCAGAATAAGCTTGATTCAACAGGATGCGCTGATTTCGGTGATCTGATATTAAAACCGCGCATCCTTTTGAAAGAAAACACTTCTTTACGTGAAAAGATTACACGCATGTTCAGCACAATACTGGTTGATGAGTACCAGGATTCAAATGTTGCCCAGTTTGAGCTTTTAAAGATACTTGCAGGAAACGGTGAGTCACTTACTGTTGTAGGTGATGATGATCAGTCTATTTACCGTTTCAGGGGAGCTGAGGTAAAAAACATCCTTACATTCCCTGAGACATTTAAAAACACTAAGATAATAAAACTTGAGCAGAATTACAGATCAACATCAAACATCCTTGATATCGCAGCTGCTGTTGTTTCCAACAACACAGGCCGGCTCGGCAAGAAGCTCTGGACAGAAAAAACAGGCGGGGAGAAAACAGTTGTCGCAGTTTTTAACTCACAGCAGGAAGAGGCTGAATTCTGCTGTTCCCTGCTTGGCGATGGAAACTACAGCAATACAGCAATTCTTTACAGGACAAACGCCCAGTCGCTTGCTTTTGAGTCGATTTTTTCAAAACTGAAAATCCCCTACCGCCTTGTAGGTGCGCTGAGGTTTTTTGAGAGGGAAGAGGTCAAGGATATCCTTGCTGTTATATCACTATTTATAAATCCGAAGGATGAAGTTTCCTTCAGACGGGTTGTAAATAAACCTCCGCGCGGCCTTGGAAAAACCGGAGTGGAGAAAATTGTAAGCTTTTCAGATGTGAACTGCGGTGGCGATCTTGTCAAAGCATGCAGGGAAGGGGCAAAAACCTTAAGCGGTAAAGCAGGAAAAGGGGCTGCCATATTTGCGCAGATTATGGAGGGGATAAAATCATCATTTTCAGAATCAGCCGAACCGGAAGACAACCTTTCTGTTTTTGTAAAAAAATGCGCACTTGTTACAGGTTTTGCAGAATACTACCGCGAAATAGACAGAAGCAGCGGCTCCCAGAAGATTTTGAATATTGAGGAACTTGTAAACCATGCTGCAGATTATCCTGCCTCAATGGATGGGCTGATAAGTTTTATTGAAAATTCAGAGCTTGACAGGAGCTCTCCCGCCTCTGACAACAGCAGTGGAGTTACCCTGATTACAATGCACAATACCAAAGGGCTTGAGTTTGACAGAGTTATTATTACAGGACTTGAGGAGGGGCTTTTTCCCGGATTCAGGAATATGGAAAACATTGAGGATCTTGAGGAAGAGCGCAGGATTTTGTATGTAAGTATTACAAGGGCAAGAAAAATGCTCTATATGACCTGCTGCAGAAGCAGGAGGATCTGGGGAAAGTTCAACTATTTTCCCCCTTCACGGTTTTTGTCTGAAATCCCTGAGAATCTTGTAACACTGAGAGGTTTCGGAAACAGCTCATCCGGAGGGACAGCTTTTATAAATGAGGGGGACAGCGTCTACAGCAGGGATTACGGTACCGGAACAGTTCTTGAAAAATGGATGAGCAAGGGTGAGCCGGTAGTTCTTGTCCGCTTTGAGGGGGGAAGAACAGCCCAGTTTCTGCTCCGCTACAGCAGCCTTAAAAAGATTGACCCGAATATAACACGTAATTATTAAAAATATCTCTTTTAATCTTTGTTTTATAAGGTGTTGGCTTAAAATTATTGAACTCTTGAGCGCCAGAAACTATATTATATATATAAGTGCTTAACATGCTATGCTGCTTTACATGAACCTTCACGGGAGGCCCAGATGGATAAAAATTATAAAACTCAAAGATATATTAAAATTCTTAAAATTGAACTTGAAGATCTAGAATATGATATCCAGTACGGAGAGGATCTTTTAAAAAAGAGATTTGATGAACATAAAATTTCTGATTATGTTTTTATGGAAAACCTGTCAACTTTCAAGGCAGAGCTTGCCGGCGTAAAAAAGATGGAAAAGGAAATTGATGCGCTTGCCGGAAAATATGAGACAATTGAGGAACTCTCCGCTTTTATAAGTGATTATCTTAAAAAACGGGTAAAAGACCTTGGTCTGCCTGAAGTTGTATATGTGCTGATAAAAAGAAAACTTGATAAAATATATAAATATTTAAGCTAAAAAAAAGATCAACTGGAAAAAAACTTATGCCTTTAGAGCTGAATGTTATCACTCCTGTCATGAAAAGAGCGCGCGGTTACAGGTTTTATTCGCAAAACGGGAAAAGATTTCTTGATTTTTATCAGGAGGGTGGTAAATCCGTACTTGGAGCTACTCCCGCAGGATTTTCTGCCGCGCTTAAAAAAGAAATTGACAAGGGAAATTATTACAGCACCTGCTCCCTGTTTGATAAAAAGATCTTAAAAGGGCTTAAAGAGCTGACAGGCTTATCTTCTTTTAACGCAGGCCTTTTTTGCACGGCAGATGATGCGGTGAAATTTATATCTGCGAATGAAGAGCAGGTTTTCAGGCTGAGCAGTGAGTTTTTATCAGCTGATTTTCCTGACCCTGAATTGAGCGGCAATCTGATTTTTCTGTGGTACCCCTTTTGCGGAATTACTCTTAAAGACTTTCTCGCCAGGCACAGATATGTAATCCCTTTACTCCCTTTTCCAGGTGCTATTTCTCCTGTTGTGCTCCTCTCCTCAAAGGCTGATTTGGCAGGAAACAATACTGTTCCTCCTCTTCTCCTTGCCGGCCTTAATATAATTATTTACAGGCTGATACAGCATATAGAAAAAGATCCCTATAAAACCTGGGAAAACTTTATCGGGAAAATAGACAAAATCTGGGATGTCTCTCCTCCATATCTCTTTCCCCGATATGACAGGGGAAAGCAGGAATTTGTTTATAAAACCTTTCTTGAAAACAGGATTCTGATTCAGCCTGCTTTTTCAGGCATATCAACCCTGCCGGCTGAAATTTCGGATGGAGAAAGAGCATTGTTTTTAAAAACTGCCGATAAGGTAATCAGGGGGATTTATTGATGGAAATGAAGGTTTTCACCTTGCTTGCGGATAATATAATAGCCGGTTTTGCTGCTTTCATGGCAATTGTAGTTTGGGTCAAAACAAGAGACAGCAGCTGGGTTTTTATAGTTCTTGCAGTCCTTGGCTATTATGCCAGCGTTATCTATAGAACTGCTGTTTTTTTCGGGATTGTGCTGCAGGAAAGATATGTTCTTTATGGAATAGATGTTGTTGATGCGTCATTCAGCTATGTTCCGCTTCTGTTTTTAATTACTGCGCTTGTGATAAAAGCAGTAAAAAACATGAAAAGATAAAATCGCCCTTTTGACTGTCATTTATCAATTTACTTTATGCTTTTATGGAAATTCTGCTGTGTTTTAACATGCTTGAAATCAAGGTGCTTATAAAAATCGTGTGAATCAATTCTTGTAATATCAGAGTAAATCGCAAGCCCTTTGCAGTTGTTTTCTTTTGCCCACACCTCTGCCTTTTCAAGAAGCTTTTTTCCGATACGTCTTCCCCTGTATTTTTTGTCAACAAAAAGACAAAGTATGTTGCATGTCTTTTCTGAAAATATAAAATTGCTCACTTCAAGCTGTATCCATCCGGCAGGGGTATTCTCATCATCCACAGCTACAAATATTACTGAATTCCTGTTTTTTATTATATCGCTAACCTTTGCTGATAAGACCTCATATCTTATTTCATATCCCATTTGGGCACACATCTGTACCATGTTTTCTATGTCTTGTTTTTTAATGATTCTGAATTGAATTTCCAAAACTGTCCCCTTATGAGAAGCTTTTTCAATATTTTTGACTTTTTCCCTACAATATTATATATTTTACCAAATTACTGACCAGCAAATCAAGATAATTTATCTTTTTTGACCCTTGACTAAAGAGGATTTTTTGATAATTCTTGTACAATATAAAATCATGCTTACAGGCATGGCAGATTTTATTATTAATTCAGTTTTGATAGCCCCGTTACGCTGGATAACTGAAGTAAAATCTGTCTTATGCATAAAAAAATATGAAAAAGGGCAGATAAATGAAAACAATATTTTTGAAGCCGAATGATGTTGAGAGGAAATGGTTTGTTCTTGACGCGGAAGGTAAAATACTTGGTAAAGTTGCTGTGAAAGCTGCAAACCTTGCCAGAGGTAAACACAAACCATGCTTTGTACCTCATCAGGAAATCGGTGATTATGTGATTATTGTAAATGCGGAAAAAGCGCTTGTTACTGGCGGAAAAGAAGATAAAAAACTGTATTACAGTCATTCACGCTTTCCCGGCGGATTAAAAGTGGAAAGCTACAGAAAAGTAATCGCGCGGAAACCTACTTTTCCAATGGAAAAGGCGGTAAGGGGTATGCTTCCCAGAGGGTCACTCGGAAACAAACTGTACAGAAATGTAAAGATTTATGCAGGAGCTGAACATCCTCACGCAGCTCAGAACCCTGAAGCGATGGGAATATAGGATTAGGAGTGAACAAGTGGTAAAAAATCTTGCATTAGGAACAGGAAGAAGAAAAACATCTGTAGCCAGGGTTTATCTTAGAGACGGAAAAGGGGGAATAGTAATTAACGGTAAAACAGCTGAAAATTATTTCCCCAACGCGGAACACATATTTACAATTAAACAGCCTTTGGCTGCTACAGGCAACGAAGGAAAGTTTGATATTTATGTTAATGTGGGCGGCGGCGGTATTACCGGACAGGCAGGAGCCTGCAGGCATGGTATAGCAAGAGTGCTTGTAATGTATGATGAATCAAACAGATCTGCATTAAGGGCAAATGGTTTTCTGACCAGAGACTCAAGAATGGTTGAAAGAAAGAAATATGGTAGAAAGGGAGCGAGAAGAAGATTCCAGTTCTCGAAACGTTAATATTTCTGTATCGCAAATAAAGGAAAGGGGGACTTTTATCGAGATTATTCTCTCGAACTGTTCCTCTTTTTTTATTTTACCTGAAGATTCAGAATCCCTCGATATAAATACTGCCGGTGAATTATCAGACAGTGCTTTTGAAAAACTGCAATACCTTGATCTGGTTTGCCGTGCCTACAGCAAAGCCCTGGATATACTTGCTTTTGCCCCATCCTCCGGGTTTATGCTGAAACAGAAGCTGATAAAAAGAGGCTTTTCAGGCAGCGAAATAAAAGAAGTAATTGAAAGGCTTTCAGAAAGAAAAATTCTTGATGACAGGCAATATGCTGAAAACTGGGTATCTTCCCGGCTTGTAAGAAATCCTCAGTCACCCCTTATGCTGAAAGCCGCTCTTGTGAGAAAAGGGATCAGCAGAGCTCTTGCCGAGGATGTTCTTAAGGATTTAACCCCTGACAGCGATGCTTATATTGAGGCATTTGAAAAGGTTTTCCGTAAACAGATGAGAAGAACAGGAACAACACCGGAAAAAATTAAAATATCGCTTGCGCGGAAGGGATATCCCCTGTCGCTTATCAATAAATATCTTGATAAGGCTGATTATTAATCAGATTTTTTAAAAATTTGTTATATAATCAGTATTATTGTACAATTTCATTATGGTAAATACAGGAATTTAAAAAACATGCTCAAAATATTTGAAACAGATGAATATCTCAAACCCTGGTCCGGAATAATTGAAAAAAGGTATAAAAAATTTCTTGCTGTAAAGAAAAGAATAACTGGAGGCCGCCTTCTTACTGATTATGCATGCGGACATCTTTACTACGGCGTTCATAAAACTGATGAAGGATGGGTAGTCAGGGAATGGGCTCCGAATGCTTCTGAAATCTATCTTATCAGTGAACTTTCAGAATGGAAGAAAAAAGCTTCATACCGTTTCCACCGTATTGAGGGTACAGATGACTGGGAGCTTGCCTGCGGCAGCAGTATGCTTAACCATGGATTGCTGTACAAACTTCAGGTTATATGGCCGGGAGGGAGCGGAGAGAGGATTCCCGCATATGCGCAGAGGGTTGTTCAGGATGATGAGACAAAAATATTTTCCGCTCAAATCTGGGACCCGCCTGAAAAGTATGAATGGAAACACAGTTTTACCTCATCAGGGGAAGCTCCTCTTGTCTATGAAGCGCATGTCGGAATGGCCCAGGAAGAGGGAAAGACCGGAACCTTTGCCGAGTTTGAAAAGAATGTTCTCCCTATTATAAAAGACTCAGGGTATAACACTGTTCAGTTTATGGCTCTGATGGAACATCCATATTACGGATCTTTCGGGTATCAGGTTTCAAATTTTTTTGCCCTCTCGTCAAGATTCGGCACACCGGAAGGGTTTAAATCTCTGGTTGATTCTTGCCATGAGGCAGGGCTCAGGGTAATAATGGATATTGTCCATTCACATGCGGTAAAAAACGAAAATGAAGGGCTTTCACTTTTTGACGGAACTGATTATCAGTATTTTCACTCAGGGCCGCGCGGGACTCATCCCGCATGGGATACACGGCTGTTTGATTACGGCAAAGAAAAAGTTCTCCATTTCCTCCTTTCCAACTGCGCATACTGGTTAAGCGAATATAACATGGACGGGTTCCGTTTTGACGGTGTAACAAGCATGCTTTATGCTGACCACGGCCTTGGAAAATCATATACAAGCTATGATGATTACTTTTCAGGTAATTCTGACGAAGACGCAATTATATATATTTCTCTTGCAAACTCCCTTGTTCATGAAATGAAACCTGAAGCTATTACAGTTTCTGAGGATATGAGCGGGTATCCCGGTATGGCTTTCAGCACTGAAGAAGGGGGACTCGGCTTTGATTACAGGCTTGCCATGGGGATTCCTGATTTCTGGATCAAGATAATCAAGGAAAAACCGGATGAGCAGTGGTCGGCGGGAGAAATCTGGCATCAGCTGAGCAACAGAAGAAAAGCTGAGAAAAGTATTGCTTACTGCGAATCGCATGATCAGGCTCTTGTCGGAGATAAAACCATAGCTTTCAGGCTTATGGACTCTCTTATGTATACTTCAATGGGAGTTCAGGATCAGAATGTTATTGTAGACCGGGGAATAGCACTTCATAAAATCATAAGACTGCTTACCTTCTCAATCGGCGGGGAGGGATATCTGAATTTTATGGGAAACGAATTCGGCCATCCTGAATGGATTGATTTTCCGCGCGAAGGGAATAACTGGTCATACCATTATGCAAGAAGGCAGTGGTCTCTGGTTAATGATAAAAATTTAAGGTATCACTATCTGGCCGCATTTGACCGGGCACTGCTTAAAAGCTGCGGTAAAGTTCTTTCAGACAGACACGCGGAAAATGTAAGGATTGATGATGCCGGACAGGTACTTTCCTACAAAAGGGGAAACCTCCTGTTTGCTGTGAATTTAAGCCCGGCTGTATCACATACTGATTATATCCTTAATGCTGACGCGGAAAGCTATGACCTTGTCCTTAACAGTGATTCGCCGGCGTTTAACGGTTTTGGAAGGGTGCCTGACATGCTTAGGCTGCATTCTTTCAAAGAGGGGGGGAGATCCTTTATTACTCCCTATTTGCCGGCAAGGTGCGCGCTGGTCTTCAGAGCCGCTGAAGAATGAACCAGCTTTCAGTGCTGCTGAAGAATGATGGTGCGTCATAGTGCTGTCTGGTTCGCATGATGATTTCCAGGAGGTTTTACTTATGAAGTTGATAAAGAAAGCAGGTGTTTCCAATCAGCCCTGCCTGTGGCTTGACAGGGAATGGCTTGAAACAGACGGCAAAGGGGGATTCTGCAGCCTCTCTGTTCCATTGTGCAGCACCAGAAAATATCATGGCCTTATTGTAACTCCTCTGGAAGGGTTTGAGGGAAGGTTTGTCCTTCTTTCAGGTTATGAAATTTCAGTTACTGATGAGCAGGGCCTCATTTACAGGCTTGATACTACCCAGTATCCCGGCGTATTTGATCCGGCAGGATTTGTGAATCTTGAAAAATTTGAAAATTCAATATTTCCTGAATGGGTTTTCAGATTAGGTCATCTGAAAATTACTGTTGAAATATTTATGGCTGATGATTCAGCCTCTTATCTGACTTTCAAGATGGAAAGCAAAAAAGAAAGCGAAACAGTATCTGTTTCAATTTCTCCGGTTGCAGCGTACAGGAATTCACATGTTCTTACTCTTGAGAACAATTATCTCTCTCCTTCTGTTTCAGAGACAAATAACAGCACACGAATCTCTTTTTATGACAGGATGCCTCCCCTTTATTTTTCATTCAGCAGAAAAACTTATTTTACTGAAAAAAAGGTGTGGCTTAAAAACAGGGAATATTTCCGGGAAATGGAAAGGGGTTTTGATTTCCGTGAAGACTGCTTTATGCCAGGCACTTTTTCTTTTACCGCCAAAGCAGGTGAAAAAACTATTTTAAGGGCAGGCTGCGATGATATTCCGGAATCAGGGGAAAATTATCTGTCAGAAATCCATGACACGGAAAAGGGAAAGAGGGAAGCAGTAAAAAGACAGTTTAAGGGAGATTATGATACTGTAAGAACGCTGAAACAGGGGAGCAGGCATTTTCTTGTCAAAAACAGCAGCAGCCATCTTTCAATTATTGCAGGCTACCCCTGGTTCGGGGAATGGGGCAGGGATACAATGATAGCGCTCCCCGGCCTTACCATCTGCTGCGGCAATCCCCATGCCGCCCTTGATATCCTCAAATCATATTCTTCATATATAAAAGAAGGGCTTATCCCCAACACCTTAAGCGGAACCCAGGGGTTTGAATCATATAATTCAATTGATGCCGGGCTTTTATATATCTGGGCAGCCCAGTATCTTTATGCCAGCGGCAAGATGGTCAGGGATTTTAAAACTTTTATCTTTCCAGCGATTGAAAAGATAATAACAGCATATCTTGACGGCAAAGTGCCGGGTCTTGTTATAAACAGCAAAGGTTTTCCTGAAGCGGGAGATGAGAATACCCAGCTTACATGGATGGATGCTAAAAGCCGAGGCAGACCTGTAACACCAAGAGGCGGCAGCCCTGTTGAGATAACAGCCCTGTTTTATAACGCTCTCAGGTTTTATGTTGAACTTTGCGGGGATTTCAAAAAGAAAGGGTTTACAAGGGCAACTGAGGCGGCTGATAAAATTGAGCAAAATTTTATAGACAGCTATTGGCTTACTGAAGGGGGATATCTTGCTGATGTTCTCCGTAGTGACGGAAGCCGCGATAAATCTGTAAGGCCCAATATGCTCTACGCGCTTGCTGTTCCCTATCCTCTCCTTGACAGGGAGAAGGGAAAAAAACTTGTTGAGATCACGGAAAAAGAACTTTTGACATCATGCGGGCTGAGGACTCTTTCACCGGTTGACTCTTCTTTCTGTAAAGTATATCAGGGTAGTGGAGATGAGAGAGACGGGTGCTATCATCAGGGGACAGTATGGCCCTGGCTGTTTGGGATATATACTGATGCTGCAATCTATTCTGCCGAAAACGGGAAAGAGAAAGCGCTTGAGATTGAAAAGCATCTTTTAAACTTTCTTGATAGCCATATTAATGAATGCGGGATAGGATTTGTTTCTGAGGTATTTGACGGAGAAAATCCGGTCGAGGGGAAAGGAGCCTTTGCCCAGGCCTGGAGTTCCGGTGAAATTATCAGGGCTTTGGAACGGATAAAGGATTTGAAAAATAATTCCTGAAATTCATTTATGTAAACAGTAATTTTTTTTGATAAAATTAAGGATATGACCGGAGGGTTGTGATGATAAACGGGGAAAAAGCATTTATATCAAGACAGGGGACAGACGCTGACGCTATTGCAGCAGGTTTTGAGGAACATCTTAAATACAGCCTTGCAATGGATCCAAATACTACAGCAAAGTATGACAGATATTATGCCCTTGTTTTTACAATCAGGGACAGGCTTATTGAAAGATGGCTCAAAACCAAAAAAGCGCATGGTGAAGATACAGGGCGCAAGCTTTATTATTTTTCGATTGAATATCTCATGGGAAGAGCTATAGGAAACAATATAATCAATCTTGGAATCCAGGAGCAGCTGAAAGAAGCCATGAAAAGGCTTGGAGTTCCGCTGCAGGAAATCAGGGAGCTTGAACATGACAAAGGACTTGGCAACGGAGGACTTGGCAGGCTTGCCGCCTGTTTTCTTGATTCCCTTGCCACACTCGATTATGCTGCAATCGGCTACGGTCTGCGCTATGAGTTTGGGATATTCAAACAGGAGATTGTAGGAGGCTATCAGGTTGAAAAACCGGATGACTGGCTCAAATACGGAAACCCCTGGGAGATAAAGAGGCCTGATATCCCCTGTGTTGTACAGTTCGGGGGGCGCCTTGAAAAGGATGAGGGAAGCTTTGTAAGATGGACAGACACAGATGATATACTTGGTATCCCGTATGATATCCCTATTGTCGGATACGGAGGCAGGACAATCAATATCCTCCGGCTATGGAGGGCAAGCAGCCTTGAGAAATTTGATTATACAAAATTCAACCAGGGAGATTACTACTATTCTGTTGACAAACAGGCAAGGGCGGAAAGCCTTACCAAGGTGCTTTACCCTAACGACAGCTTTAACGAAGGGAAGGAACTCAGGTTCAAGCAGGAGTATTTCTTTGTCGCATGCTCTATCCAGGATATATTAAGGCGTTTCAGGAAACTCGGGCTGCCATATACAAATCTTTCAGATAAAACCGCGATACAGCTTAATGATACACATCCCGCACTTGCAATACCTGAGCTTATGAGAAAACTGGTTGATGAGGAAAGAATCCCCTGGGATGTTGCCTGGAATATCTGCCATAAAATATTCGGTTTTACAAATCACACACTTATGCCGGAAGCGCTTGAAGTGTGGCCGGTTGAGATGTTTGAAAAATATCTTCCGAGGCACATTGAGATAATATATCAGATAAACCAGAAATTCCTGCAGAAGGTTTCAACCGCCTTTCCTTATGATATGGGTAAACTCGCAAATATGAGCATAATAGGTGAAAACGGAAACAAGCATGTCAGGATGGCAAATCTTTCTGTTGTAGGATCCAATACTGTTAACGGTGTGGCAGAACTTCATACAAGGCTGCTTAAAGAGAGGCTTGCCAAAGATTTCTACGAAATGTATCCCGACAAATTTATCAATATTACCAACGGAATTACCCAGCGCAGATGGCTTTTAAAAGCTAATCCTTCTTTATCAAATCTCATTACAGAAACTATCGGAGACAAATGGATTACAGAACTTACACAGCTTGAAAAACTTAATCCCCTCGCATCAGATCCTTCATTTCAGGATAAATTTAAAAAAGCAAAAAGAGAGGCAAAGCATCAGCTGAGAAAGCAGTGCATAACTTTTTATGGTATAGATCTTGATCCGGACTCGATCTTTGATATTCAGGTGAAAAGGATCCATGAGTATAAAAGGCAACTGATGAATATTCTTCATGTAATATATCTTTATGACCAGGTCAGGAAAGGGAAAAAGATCTATCCCCACACCTTTCTCCTTGGAGGAAAGGCAGCTTCTGGATATACAATGGCAAAGCTGATTATAAAACTGATATGCAATGTATCAACTGTAATCAACAGGAACACTGACACAAACAGCATGATAAAGGTATATTTTTTGTGGGATTACGGTGTATCACTTGCTGAAAAAATAATACCTGCAGCTGACATTTCAGAACAGATATCAACGGCCGGGACAGAAGCATCCGGCACAAGCAACATGAAATTCATGCTTAACGGAGCTCTTACAATAGGTACCTTTGACGGGGCAAACGTAGAAATAGCCCAGGAAGTTGGAATGGATAATATCTTTATTTTCGGTAAAAACGCGGATGAAATAGCAGAGCTGAAAAAAGGATATAATCCAACTGAATGGTATATGAAAGATCAGGCTATAAAAGAGGCTGTCGATCTTATATTTTTCGGCCATTTTGACCTTAATGAGCCAGGTGTTTTCTCTCCGATTCAGGACATGCTTTTAAAGTATGATACATATATGCATTTTGTCGATCTTCCTTCATATATTGAAGCTCACGAGGCTGCCTGGAACCTTTATACAGACAGCGCAGGATGGAATAAAAAAGCAATACTTAATGTCGCAGCCGCGGGTAAGTTTTCAAGCGACAGGTCTATCAGGGAATACGCTGAAAAAATCTGGAAGATAAAACCAGTCAAGTTAGGATAAATCAGGAGGAAAGTTCTTGGAAAGAAGACCAATACCGGTTCTGAAGTCAGCTTACGGAAGGACAGGTGAAATCATCTTTTCTCATCCGTATAAGGATGAGAAAATTATCAGGACAATACGGGATGTCCCTCTTTATCTTGAGATTGAGGTAACAGAGGTAAAGGAAAAAATCCTGGTTGAGATTTATGCTGATTTTCCTGATGAGAAGCAGAAAGTAAAATGGCAGAATATCCCGATGGACGAGCTTTCGCCAGGCAGGTATAAGCTTGATTATAAATTCAGCAAATGCGGCCTTTTTGAATTCAAGATAAAATATTCATTTGATGACGGGAAAACATGGTTCTGGGATGCAGGGCCTGTAAGAAAAGTTCTTGTTGATCCACCTAACATGATGAGCCTTCGTATCTATACCCTTATTCCAACTGTGTCAGGTACAATCTCGGACTGGAAAAAAATGCTTCCCTGGATTTGTGAGTGCGGATTTAACGCTGTACACCTTCTCCCTGTAACCAGGATGGGGAGCTCAGAAAGCCCTTACTCGGCTGTGAATCTTTTTGAAATTGACCCATCTTTTCTTGATCCTGATGATCCGGCAGACGGGATAACACAGTTTGAAAGTTTTGTTGAAGAGGCGAAAAAACTGTCAGTTAAGCTTTTCCTTGATATTGTTGTAAACCACATCAGCAATGAAAGCAACCTTGCAAGGGAATGCAGAGACTGGATTCTTAAAGATGAAAATGAAAAAGACGGGCTTAAAAGGGCAGGATGTGTACATCATAACTCCTGGATAAAGTGGGAAGATCTTGTTCTCATAAATTATAGCCACAACGATCCCGGTATAAGCTATGAAATATGGAACTATATCTACCATTATGTCGATTTTTGGGGAAATTACGCGAATTACACAGGAGGGGGGCTGAGGTTTGACAATCTTCACAGCTCCAGTTCGACATTCATGATGTATATAACCGGAAAACTCAAATATGATTATCCTGATATCATCCTGATTGGTGAATATTTTTCATCCAAGGAAAATTTTTATAAAAATGTGCCTGACTGGCAGCTTAACCTAATTCTGGGCAATCCCTGGGAATACAGGTCTGCGCCTGACCTCCGCCGCTATCTGCGCAGCATCCATACTCAAGGGGGGCTTAAATATTTTCTCCCCCTTACAACACATGATACAGGCAGCCCGACAGAGGAATACGGAAGTGTCTGTTCAACACTTGCAAGATATGTTATCTACGCGCTGCTTGGGACAGGGCAGACCGGCATTGTTCAGGGAAGTGAAACCGGAATTGAGAAAAAGATCCATTTTATAGGAAGGAATAATAAAGCTGTAACATCGGGAAACAATGATATGCACGAGATGTTCAAAACAATCAATTCCATTCTTGAAACAGAATCTGTCTTCCAGGAAATCGGGAATGTAAATTTTATTGACAACAACCATAACTCGATTATCGGAGTAGTAAGGAGCGATATAGCGGGGAAATCTGCCTGGCTGATCCTTGTTAATCTTGATATATACAAAGGCGCTACAATAGTCCTTAACCAGAGGGATTTCCGCCTCCCGTTCAGAAGGTTCAAGCTTGTCAATATTTTTAACAGACGGGAGCTGAATATTACAGATTTGGTCTTTGATATCTCGCTTGATCAGTGTGAAGCGAAAATCTTTCAGATAAAGGAATAATCATCCATGATCCGGATATTGATGGTAACGACAGAAACCTCTCCTTTCGCTAAAACAGGCGGACTTGCCGACATGGTCAGCGCTCTTTCATCTTCCCTTATAAACAGGGATGTGGATGTAAGGATTGTAATGCCCCGTTATTATTGCGTTAACAGGGATAATCTTGAAAAATATCCGCCTCCCCTTTATGTCCCAACCCCCTACAGCGAGGAATGGGCTGCTGTCTACAGGGGAGAGCTGCCGTCATCCGGCGTTCCTGTTTACTTTATCGATCATGAAGAGCTTTACGGAAGGGCCGGGATCTATGGATATACGCCGGAAGAGGGGTTTCCTGACAACGCAAGGCGTTATGCGTTTTTCTGCAGATCTGTTTTTCATCTGTGCAGGATGATAGACTGGATACCTGATGTTTTCCACTGCCACGACTGGGGCGCGTCACTTGTCCCCTATCTTCTTCGGAGGGAAGAGCACACAGGTGAGTTTTCAGGAAGTTTTTCAATGCTTACCATCCATAACCTCGGCTATCAGGGGATATTCCCCCTGTCAGATTCCTCTTTTGTAAAAAGATACCGTTCCAACTGGGAACTCTCTGAGATTGAATTTGACGGAGCTCTTAATTTTCTTAAAACCGGTATAATGACTGCGGATTCACTTACTACTGTTTCCCCGACCTATGCCGAGGAAATAAAGAGGCCCGGGTATGGGCACAGGCTTGAAGGAATTCTTGGGTTAAGAAAGAATGATCTGCACGGGATTCTTAACGGGGCAGATTATGAACACTGGAATCCTGAAACAGATTCCTATATTGCGCCGAATAACTATTCCCCGGCAAAACCCGCCAACAAGAAAAAAGTAAAGAAATCACTCCAGAGAGAGTTTGGACTTCCTGAAGATATTTCCAAACCTATAATAGGGATGGTTACACGGCTTGTCTCGCAGAAAGGGATAAACGAGCTTATCTTTCCCGGGAGCGGAAGCCTTTATCACATCTGCATGGATTTTGATATCCAGTTCGTAATCGTGGGTTCGGGAGACAAATGGTGTGAAATTGAGCTTGGCAGGCTTGCCTCCCGGCTTGAGAACCTTAAAGTGTGGATTGGCTATAGTGAGCGCCTTGCCCATCTTGTGGAAGCTGGATCTGATTTCTTTCTTATGCCAAGCCGTTATGAACCGTGCGGACTTAATCAGCTTTATTCACTTAAATACGGAACCCTGCCGATAGTGCGTAATACCGGCGGTCTTGCAGATGCTGTTGAAAACTATAACGGGGAAACCGGAGAAGGGACAGGATTTGTGTTCAATGATTTAAATCCATCATCTCTTTACAACACTATTGGGTGGGCTGTTTCCACCTGGTACAATAAAAAAACCGATATTGAAAAAATGAAAAAACGTGCCATGAAAAAAGATTTTTCCTGGGACAATTCTGCCGATAAATATAAATCACTATATTCCGAACTGCTAAAAATGAGGAATAACCTCATTTAAACTGAATAACGGTAAATAATTATTTGACTTAACAGTGAAGTGAAACCTACAATTAGAGTAAGGGGATAATAAAAATTCTTTAGGGGGGGTTGTGATGGACAGGATTGCGTGTGTCATTCTCGGGGGTGGAAAAGGGGAACGGCTCTATCCGCTTACAAAAGACCGGGCAAAACCGGCTGTGCCTTTCGGATGCAGATACAGGCTTGTTGATATACCAATATCAAACAGTATCCATGCAGAGATCAAGGAAATATTTATTGTTACCCAGTTTAACTCAGATTCCCTTCATACCCATATTTCATCAACCTATCATTTTGATTCTTTTACAAGGGGATTTGTAAGGATTATGGCGGCCAAACAGTCTTTCAGGGCGGAAACTGGATGGTTTCTGGGGACAGCAGATGCGGTACGGAAAAACCTTCCAAGTTTTCTTGCATCAAATCCCGAACATTTCATGATTCTTTCCGGCGATCAGCTTTACAGGATGAATCTTAAAAAATTTTTAAAAGAGCATGTTGAATCAAAGGCAGAAATCAGTATTGCAGCAACCCCTGTGAACAGGAAAACAGCAGGTTCTCTTGGAATACTTAAGCTTGATGAAGAAGGGTTTATTGACAGCTTTATTGAGAAACCAGGCGATGAGAAAGATATTTCAGAATATAAAATGCCTGAAAAATTTATTGAGGACAGCAAAAAAAGCGACAGAAAAGAGTATCTTGCATCGATGGGTATCTATATATTCAATACAAAAACCATGCTTCAATCGCTTGATTCAGAGTTTTCTGATTTCGGAAAAGAACTTATACCTGACGCGATAAACAAATATAAAGTCAAAGGATATGTTTATAAAGGCTATTGGGAAGATATTGGAACAATAAGAAGTTTTTATGAGGCCAATTTGAATCTTGCCTCAATATCTCCATATTTTAATCTTTACGATGAAATGAAACCTATCTACGGAAGAAGGACTGATCTTCCCCCCTCAAAGATAAACGCGTGTACATTCAGGAATGCTCTTGCAGGTGAGGGATCCATCATTACAGATGCATTTATAAGCAATTCCCTTATCGGGATAAGGACAATTATTGATTCAGGCGCAAGCCTTGAAAATGTGTACTGTATGGGCGCTGATTTCTATGAAACAGATGAACAGAGAATTGAGAACCGCAGCCAGGGTATCCCGAACATAGGGATAGGAGCAGGAACCATTATTGGAAACGCTATTGTTGATAAAAACGTGAGAATAGGGAGAAACTGCAGGATAGGTATTGATAATATTGAAAGGAAGGATGGAACCTACGACAACTATCATATAAGGGACGGCCTTATTATCATAAATAAAAACGCATGCCTTAAAGACGGGACATCTATCTGATTTCAGGTTATATCTGAATTTATAAAAAATGATTTCCTGAAAAACATATTGTATGGTAAAATCTCTAATATGTAAATTTATTCAGGAAGGCTGTTATGGGCAAGAGAGAAAATAAACTTAAGATATTCTCTGCTTTGGAAGTTGCGAATATGTGCGGGGTTGTCAACCAGACAGCCATCAACTGGATAAAAAACGGCTATCTTAAAGCATTCACAACACCGGGCGGGCAGTACAGGGTTTATTCCGAGAATATGATTGAATTTCTCCAGGGAAGGGGAATGAAGATCCCTGATGTACTTCTCCCTTTTGTCAAAGATGATAAAAAGGAAAAAAAAGCCATTGTTATTGATTCTGATCCTGATTTGACTGTGCTGTTCCGGGAAAAGATTTCAGCCGCCTCTCCCCGGTGTGCAGTTTTTACCGCAAATACAGCTTTTGAGGCTGGTGTATTAATAGCAAAAGAAAAACCGCAGTATATAATCATTTCAGAAAGCATCCCGGAGATAACTCCTTCTGTAATAAGAGATGTGATGGGAAATCTTGATATGGGCGGCCGCCGGCATAAAATAATTTTTCTTGAAAGTATCAACAGCAGGAATGATTTTGCAGGATCATCAGATCTTGTCCTTGCAAACCCGCCAGACCTTGCGCGGATTACTGCCTTTATCAATTCATTTCCCTGAGTTAGAAAGGATTTGTTAATGGACAGAGGCATAAACGGAAAAAAAGGGTGCTCAATAGTTGTATACGGTATTGTACAGGGAATCGGATACCGCTACTCTGCCCTCAAGGCGGCAAGCCGTTTTCATGTTGACGGGTGGGTACGAAACAACAGCGACGGCTCGGTTGAAATAGATTGCGAAGGGAATGCGGAAGATTTGGCCGAATTTATCGGATGGCTTAAAAAAGGGCCGCCCTATGCAAGGATTACATCTGTTGATATCAGGTATAAAGATTACCAGGGGATCTATTCCGGCTTTTCAATAGAATACTGATCCAGCTGCGGTAAAATATAACCAGGCACTATCGCTTCTATCAAAGCCCCTTTTTCTGTATATTCTTCTGAAACAAGAATCCCTGTTTTTCTGATAAGCTGAATCAGCTCATATCTTGACGGCGGTATCAGGAGATAAATTTCACTGTCATTTTCAGATGCTGCTTTTTCAATTTCCTTTTCAAGCTGGATCAGGTTTTCACCTTTTCCGGCAGAAATAAAGACTGATCCGGGAAAATCTTTCTTAAGCATCGACAGGGACAGATCATCATCGCACAGATCTATTTTATTGAATACAATCAATCTCTTGTTTTTATCCGCCCCTATTTCCCTTAAGACATCCATTGATGCTTCATAATGGTTTTTAACTTCGCTGCCTGATGCGTCAAGCAGAAGGATGATGAGGTCTGCGATAAGGGTTTCCTCAAGTGTTGATTGAAAAGCTTCCACAAGCTGGTGGGGAAGTTTTCTTATAAATCCTACAGTATCTGTGATTATGATTTCCCTTCCCCCTGTGAGTCTTAAGTTCCTGGTTGCCGGGTCAAGCGTGTCAAAAAGCCTGTTGTTTGCGTTTAGATCTGATCCTGTGAGTGAATTTAGGAGCGTTGATTTGCCTGAGTTTGTATAACCCGCGATGGCGCATGTAAAGAGTTTTTTCCCGGTGCGCAGTTTCCTCATAGTACCTCTCTGTTTTTTAACCTCTTCCAGCTCTTCCTTAAGTTTTGCTATTTTTTTAAGGAGAAGCCTTTTATCAAGCTCAATCTGCTTTTCCCCCTCTCCCTTTGTCCCGTAAGAGCCGCCCCTCTGCCTCGAAAGGTGCTGCCACGCCCCTGCAAGGCGCGGCAAATGGTACTTGCAGCTTGCAAGTTCAACCTGGAGGGAAGCCTCTTTTGTCCTTGCCCGGTCGGCAAAAATATTAATAATGACTTCCTGCCTGTCAATCACTTTCAGCCCTGATGCTCTCTCCCAGTTTCTCTGCTGCGTCGGGGAAAGATCCTCATCAAATACAATAAGGTCTGATTCCGCCTCTTTTGCCTGGGCTATAATCTCTTCTGTTTTACCTCTGCCGAGAAGGAGAGCGGCAGATGGTTTTTTTAAGGGAGCAATAGTTCTTCCTGCAGCCTTGACCTCAAGTGTATCAAGAAGTGCTTCAAGTTCGTTAAGGTGGAGCGAAACATTGTCTTTTCCGCTTATCCGGCTGTACCCCTCACGATAGCTGTTGCTGCTGTTATTGATAAAGCTGCCATTACCTGGCGAGGAAATGGTGTTCCCCTGGAACTGTATCCCCACAAGCCAGGCTTTTTCCATTTCAGCCATTGTCTCGGAAATTTTGGTTTTATTCACACCAGTTTTTATCATATATCAGGAGAAAATGTAATTGCCTTGGCAGGGCGGTTTATCTTCTCTTTTTTTCAGTTGATTGCAAAAAGGCTTTAAAGCTCCGCCATTCATGGGTTTCCGGATAGCTGATTCACGGTGATTGCAAAGAGGTGGATCTGCTGTTATTATTGGCAGGTGGAAATTAGCAGCTCTCCCCCTGACTGTTTCAGATGCGTCTACTTCAAGGTAACCTGGGATGAAAAATTTCCCCGCGCCTGCTCTGTCTTTAACATAAAAAGCAGGGAACTTCCTTCACTTGTTGTGCTAAGGAATACCGGCCGCAACTGCCCCGCGTTCAGGGATTCCGGAAAAGTTAAATAAAAATATTCCAGGCCAACTGCCTTCCCATCTCTCTGCCTTGGTTTAATCAGGCAGGCTGTACCCTTCTTCAGTGATTCAGCTGATCATCTGCCATTCTTCTGCCATTCTTCTGCCATTCTTCTGCCCGTGAACACTGCAACTTTTTAAACTATGTTATTGTAAATGGATGATATAGGCTATAAAATATAAACATGCTGATAACCGATATAATAAACAGGAAAAAAAATGGAGAGCCGCTCTCCAGAGAAGAAATTGATTTTTTTATCAAGGGTTATGTTAAAGGGACTATCCCTGACTACCAGGCATCTGCCCTGCTTATGGCAATCTGGTTCAGGGGGATGGATAACCGTGAAACTGCGGACCTTACCCTTTCAATGGCAGCTTCGGGTGATATGATTGACCTTTCCTCAATCCCCGGTATTAAGGTTGACAAGCATTCAACCGGAGGGGTAAGCGACGGTACAACACTTATTACTGCTCCTCTTGTAGCAGCCTGCGGCGGTAAAGTCGCGAAGATGTCGGGGCGGGGGCTTGGCCACACAGGAGGGACGCTTGACAAGCTTGAGTCGATCCCCGGTTTTTCAGTGCAGCTCGGGATGGAAAAATTTGTCTCAATTGTCTCTGATATCGGCCTTTCTGTAATGGGGCAGAGCAGCCTTCTTGTTCCGGCAGACAAAAAACTCTATGCGCTGCGCGATGTTACAGGAACTGTGGATAATATTTCCCTTATCGCATCAAGCATAATGAGCAAAAAGATAGCATCAGGAAGCGACGCCATAGTCCTTGATATAAAAACCGGCAGCGGCGCATTCATGAAAAAGATAAGCGATTCAATTAAACTTGCTGAAGCCATGGTTGAAATAGGAAAACATGCCGGGAGAAAGACTGTCGGCATAGTAACTGACATGAACCAGCCGCTCGGCAGCAGCGTCGGAAACTCGCTTGAGGTAAGGGAAGCGGTCGAGGTGCTTCAGGGGAAATACGAATGCGACCTTAAGGTAATAGCTTATACCCTTGCCGCCAGGATGCTGATTTTATCCGGCATCTGCACAGATGAAAACGAGGCAGTGGAGAAGGTGGAGGAGGCCCTGGTTTCAGGCAAGGGGCTTGTAAAACTTGCGCAGATGATCAAGGCGCAGGGGGGAAACCCTGATGTTGTTGATGATCTTTCCCTCCTTCCCCAGGCAGAAGCAAAGATAAGCGTAAAATCAGAAAGAACCGGCTTTATAAATCAAATAGATACAGCAAGCATCGGAGTCTCTGCCATGCTGCTGGGAGCGGGAAGGGCTGAAAAGGATGACGTGATAGACCCTGCTGTCGGAATATGGCTGAACAAACGGCTTGGGGATTATGTCGAGAAAGGGGATGAGCTTGCTGTTTTTCATGTAAATGACCCGCAGCAGTTTGAAGAGGCGAAAAAACTGTTTAAATCAGCTTACAGGATTACAGATGATCAGCCTGAAGAGCTGCCGCTTATATATTCAATAATTGAGGAATAAAAAAAACAGATAAAATATGGATGCAGTACTTATTGTAATCGACAGCTTCGGAATCGGAGCTTTGCCGGATGCCCCGCTTTACGGAGATGAGGGGGCAAACACAGCACTTCACATCTGTGAAAGCATACCTGGGCCGAAATGGCCTTTTCTGCGGCAGCTCGGGCTTGGAAATGCCTCAGAGATACTGGGAAACACTCTCCCCGGATGCCCTGCTGTTGCATCCCCGATCGGCGGGTACTGCGTTATGGCGGAAAAATCACCTGGAAAAGATACAACTACCGGCCACTGGGAAATAGCCGGGATAATACTTGATAAACCTTTTACAACATTTCCGCCCGATTACCCCTCATTCCCGAAAAAACTTACCGAAGCCTTTGTAAGGGAAGCAGCTCCCGGGTATCTAGGCAACTATGCGGCATCCGGGACAGAGATTATAAAAAAGCTTGGTGAAAAGCACATTGAAACAGGATTTCCAATCATCTATACATCATCTGATTCTGTCCTCCAGATTGCTGCCCATGAGGATATCATCCCTGTGGAAAAACTCTATGAGATGTGCAGAAAAGCAAGAAAGATCTGCGACTGTTTTCAGGTAGGTCGGGTCATTGCAAGGCCGTTTACAGGAAGCGCAAAAGAGGGCTTTACAAGGAGTGAAGGGCGGCACGACTTCAGTATCAAGCTGCCGGAGAAAACTGTCCTTGACCACCTGCAGGAAAAAGGGGTAAAGACTATCGGAGTCGGGAAAATAGGCGATATTTTTAACCGGCAGGGATTGTCGGAAAGCTTCGCTGTCAAAGGGAACGAGGCATGCCTTGAGAAAACATTTTCCCTTCTTTCTGAAACTTCTGAAAGGGATAACCTGGCAGGTAATCGGGGCAAAGACCGCTTTATTTTTGTAAATCTTGTTGATACAGACA
>JAVEZE010000002.1:0-60570 GCA_034003145.1 Spirochaetia bacterium | reverse complement strand
TAAAAAAGCTGTAATTATCGGAGGAGGAAATGTCGCAATTGATACAGCGCGGTCTCTCTGGAGAATAGGGGCAGATGTAACTGTCGTCTACAGAAGGGCAAAAGAGGATATGCCGGCCAATAAAAGTGAAATTGATGAAGCGCATGCTGAAGGGATAAAATTCATGTTTATGACAAATCCGGTAAGAATAACAGGCAGCAGTGACGGCAGTGTCGAGGCAATTGAAATCATGAAAATGGAAGGGGGACAATTTGATTTATCCGGCAGGAGAAAACCTGTTGAAACAGGAAATATCTCTGTTCTTCCCTGTGATATTGTCGTAATCGCGGTTGGAGAGAAAGTAGATTCCGCCCTTCTTGAGCAGGAAAAAATATTGACAACAGAAAAGGGTACCGCATTTGTAAATCCATACACCTGCAAAACTGGCAATCCCCGCATCTATGCGGCAGGGGATGTAACAACCGGCCCTTCCACAGCAGCTGAAGCAATGGGACTTGCGAAAACAGCTTCCGCCATAATTGATTTTGACCTTACAGGTAAAAACAGGTTTTCCTCCCTGTTCAGGACATTCCAGTACAGCAATGAAATCCCGCAGGAGATTATATCGGCTGAAGGAATAGAAAGCAGGCACCTGAATGTAAAAGAAAGAAAAGGTAATTTTCAGGAAATCAACCTCGGGTACATGGGAGATCAGGCGCGCCGTGAGGCGATGAGGTGCTTAAGGTGCGATATAAAACTTTCCGAAAGGGGAGGCCTCAGATGAAAAAGAACAAAATATCTGTAACTATTGACGGCAGGAAATATCTGGTTAATGAGGGAACAACAATTCTCAACGCCTGCAAAGAGGTAGGGATAAATATTCCCCATTTATGCTATATGGAAGATGTCTCATCCAACGCTTCCTGCGCGATCTGCTGTGTTGAAGTAAAAGGATCAAAAAAACTTGTCCGCTCCTGCTCATATTCAGTCTGGGCAGACATGGAGATAATTACAAGCTCTGAAAGGATAAGAAAAGCAAGAAAAACAAATATGGAGCTTATCCTCGCAAACCATCCTGATGACTGCCTTAAATGCGACAGGAACCAGAACTGCGAGCTGCAGAAACTGGCATGGGAACTTGGGGTGAGAGAATTGCATTATGCCAGGACAAAAACAACAATACTTCCCCTCGATACATCATCATCCGCTCTTATCAGGGATCCTAACAAGTGTATCCTATGCAACAGGTGCGTCAGCGTATGCAGCGAAGTACAGACTGTAAACGCGATTGAGGTGACAGGAAGGGGACTTAACAGCCGTGTCACGACTTTCATGGACAGGGGGCTGGGGAATTCTGTCTGCACCAACTGCGGACAGTGTTCACTGGTATGCCCGACCGGGGCGATAATTGAAAAGTCAGATATCAGCAGCATCTGGCGGGATATATATGATCCTGATATTTACACAGTTATTCAGACAGCTCCTGCTATCCGTATTGGAATTGGAGAGGCCATGGGGATGGAGAGCGGAGCTCTTGTAACAGGTAAAATGGTTGCAGGGATAAGAAAACTGGGTTTTGACAAGGTTTTTGATACGCAGTTCACTGCAGACCTGACCATAATGGAAGAGGGGCATGAGCTGATTAAAAGGATTTCATCAGGAGGGACGCTTCCCATGATAACATCCTGCTCACCTGGCTGGATTAAATTCATCGAGCATTTTTTTCCGGACCAACTGGCAAATGTCTCTACCTGCAAGTCTCCCCAGCAGATGTTCGGAGCAGTGGCAAAAACCTGGTACGCAGAGCAGGCAGGACTTGATCCTGAAAAAATAAGGGTAATCTCGGTAATGCCCTGCACCGCCAAAAAATACGAGGCAGAACGGCCCGAGATGAATTCCGCGTTCCACTACTGGAAGGAAAGAAGAAAACTGAAAAACAGGACAGGCTTTCCCGATGTGGACTATGCTCTTACAACAAGGGAGCTTGCAAGAATGTTCAGGGAAACCGGAATTGATTTTGCAGGGCTTGAAGAAGAGAATTTTGACAACCCGCTTGGAAAATCAACCGGGGCAGCTGTAATATTCGGCGCGACAGGCGGAGTAATGGAAGCCGCCCTTCGGACCGCCTACGAAGTGCTTACAGGAACTGTCCTTGAAAAGGTTGATTTTACAGGGGTTAGGGGGATGGAAGGGATAAAGGAAGCCCAGATCAGCATAAACGGCAATCCTGTACGGGTAGCTGTTGCCCACTCGCTTAAAAACGCCAGAACACTGCTTGATCAAATAAAAGAGGGAAAATCTCCCTATGCCTTTATTGAGGTAATGGCATGCCCTGGAGGCTGCCTTGGAGGTGGAGGCCAGCCCATTCCGACTACATGGGAGATAAGGAAAAAAAGGGCTGAATCGATTTACAGGGAAGATATAAATCTGGGGATCAGAAAATCGCATGAAAACCCTGATATCCAGGCGCTGTATGATAGTTTTCTGATCAAGCCTCTTGGCGAAATCTCACATCATCTTCTTCACACAAGCTATACAGCTAAAACAGTATAGCAGATTATGAAGCAGGAAGCGCCCGGCTGAATGTTCTTCCTGCGGGATTTGAAGTAAAGTCCTGCTCCCGGGTGAGATCTTCACCTGCCGGATGCACAATGCACAAAAAAAACAGCTGTATGGCAGTGCAGCCTGTCATACAGCCTCTCTTTTTTAGCCCGATTTAAAAATCAAAACCTGGACTGCGTTATTTACACCCTCATTCTTTCAATATAATGGGTATGAAGCAGGTGGTGTGATTTTTCCCCAAGCGGTTTAATTAAATAATCTTTATAAATACTTAAAATCTCAGGGTTCATATGGGATTTTCTTATCTCTTTTCCCTCATCCTCCTTGTAAACCGCTTTTATCCTTGCCAGACGCACTTCATCTGTAGTAAGACGCGGCTGGCCGCCGCCCCCTATACATCCGCCGGGGCAGGTCATGATCTCTACAAAGTGGTACTGGCTCTTTCCCTCATTGATGCTGTCAAGAAGTGTTCTCGCGTTTCCAAGACCGTGGGCAACTGCGACTTTGGCTGTAACTCCTTCAAGAAATCCCCAGTCAGAAACTGTATCGGTAAAGGTTACAGATGCCTCCTTGATCCCCGCAAGCCCTTCAACCGGTTTAACATGCAGACCTTCCATTGGGATTTCCCTTCCTGTGACAATCTCGTATACTGTCCGAAGGGCAGCTTCCATTACTCCGCCGGTATTCGCGAAAATATCAGCAGCCCCGGATGACATCCCTATCGGGCTGTCCATCTGTCCGTCGGGGAGCAATTTAAAGTCAATTCCCGCGGACTGGATCATTCTTCCCAGTTCCCTTGTGGTAAGGACATAATCTACATCCTTGCTTCCGCTTGATGACATTTCCGGCCTGTCACACTCAAATTTCTTCGCAGTACAGGGCATAACAGAAACAACAATCATATTCTTAGGATCAACTCCCGCTTTTTCCGCAAAATATGTTTTGGCAACAGCTCCGAACATCTGCTGGGGAGATTTACATGTTGATATGTTTGGTAAAAATTCGGGATAAAAATACTCAGCGTATTTAACCCAGCCTGGAGAGCAGGAAGTGAACATCGGGAAAGAGGCAGGTTTTTTATCCACCAGCGCGGTTTTAAGTCTTGTCAAAAGTTCTGTCCCTTCTTCCATTATGGTGAGGTCTGCAGCAAAGTTTGTGTCAAAGACCCGGTCAAACCCCAAAAGCCTTAAAGCGGATACCATCTTTCCTGTGACAAGTGTCCCTGGCTCATATCCGAAACATTCGCCCAAAGCAGCCCTGATGGCAGGCGCGGTCTGAACAACAACGTATTTTTCAGGATCCTCAATCGCTTTCCATACTTCATCAATATGGCTTCTTTCAGTAATCGCCCCGACAGGGCAGACAGCGGAACACTGTCCGCACTGAACACAGGCAACTGTATCAAGCCCGTAGTCAAACGCTGTGCTTATAACTGTAGCATAACCCCTTCCCTGCGGAAACAGCGCGCCGACACCCTGTACAGTGTTGCATACTGTTACGCATCTTCTGCATTTAATGCACTTAGCCTGATCGCGGATAAGCGCTGGCGTTGATTCATCAGTCCATGATAAAGGTTTTTCCCCTTCGTATCTTATTTCGCTTATTCCAAGCTGATATGCGAGTTTTTTCAATTCGCAGTCTTCCGCCCTGTCGCAGTACTGACAGTTTCCTTCGTGCTCGCTCAAGAGCAGCTCAACAACTGTCCTCCTCGCTTCCCTCACCCTCTTGGTATTGGTCATTATTTTCATACCATCGATTATTGGAGTGGCGCAGGCTGCAACAAGCGCTTTATTCTTGTCTATTTCAACTACACATACCCTGCAGGCTCCCAGGGGATCTTTGCCTTCAAGAAAACAGAGTGTCGGTATCTCTATCCCGGCAGCCTGCGCTGCTTTTAGTATTGTATCACCAGGCTCAAACTGGATTTCAAAATTATTTATCATTGCGTTAGGCATTTATTGGTACCTCCCTTACAACCTGTACGCTTGTTTCTACAAGCGGGCCTTGAACTTTACCGTAGTCGCACCTTAAGCATCTTTTGCACTGCCTTACCGCGACACTTTCATTCCACGCCAGCTCTACCTCATCGAAATTATGCCTTCTCCGCTCGACAGCGATTGATCTGGTTTTTTCCCTCGGATATGGAACAGGGTCAGCATCAGGATCATATTCCATATCTATTATCTGTTCCTCTCTCCAGAACGGGGCACCTTCTCCGAGAAGATAGTCATGAATCCCTACAGCTGCCCGCTCTCCGCCGGCAATGGCGTTTACCACAGAGGCAGGGCCGGTTGCGTTATCGCCTCCGGCAAAAAGCCACGGAAGGCTTGTCTGCCCTGTAACAGGGTTGGTTTGAATAAATCCCTGTTTGGTTAGAACCGGTTTTGTATCTCCAAGCAGTTTTTCTGATTTAAGTTTCTGCCCAATCGCGATAATTATCTGGTCAGCATCAAGAATAAATGTTTCGCCCTCTTTTTCAGTCGGTCTTCTTCTCCCTGTCCTGTCATATTCGCCAAGTTTCATTGGAATGCACCGCAAGCCTGATGCAAGCCCTTTTTCATTTTTGATAACCTCAACCGGCTGTGTCAGCGTCATCAGAACAACACCCTCAGAGAGAGCTTCTTCAATCTCTTCATCATAAGCCGGCATTTCGCCCTGGCTTCTCCTGTAAATAACCTTGACACTTTCAGAACCGAGGCGCAGCGCGGTTCTTGCGGCATCAATTGCGGCGTTACCGCCGCCGATAACAATTACATTCTTTCCAACCGGGACTGAACCCCTTATATTATACTGTTTCAGGAACGGAATCGCGTCAGTAACGTTATCTGCTTCTTCTCCAAGCAGCCCGAGTGTTATTGAATCCGGAGCTCCGACCCCCATAAATATTGCCTCATATCCCTCATCGGCAAGGCTCTTCAACGTAAAATCCTTGCCAAGTGATACTCCTGTTTCGATCTCGACACCAAGCTGTTCTATCATTCTTATCTCGCGGGCAAGAGTTTCCCTCGGAAGGCGGTAAGACGGAATAGTCTGAACAAGCATC
This sequence comes from Spirochaetia bacterium, assembly GCA_034003145.1. GTDB lineage: Bacteria > Spirochaetota > Spirochaetia > CADAEX01 > CADAEX01 > JACKPD01. The sequence continues at coordinate 54,986 of JAVEZE010000002.1, read as the reverse complement.
CCACCAGGCCTCAGTTCCGATTCAAACACCCTGGGTTTGTATCCAAGACGGGCAAGGAAAAAGCCGCAGGAAAGACCTGCGGGCCCTGCTCCGATAATTGCTATTTTTCTTTTCGCGTTGCGCTCGCTTTCCCTGCTTTCAGGTTTTTGAATAATAACTTCCTGATCAACAAGAAATCTTTTTACTCCCCGGATTGAAACAGATTCATCAAGAGCAGCTCTCTTGCATTTCTCCTCACAGGTATGAAAACATACCCTTGCGCATATTGCTGCAAAGGGATTTCTGTTTCTGTGCACCTGAAGAGCTTCAGCATATCTTTTTTCACCTGTGAGCGCGACAAATGAAGGGATATCCACTTTTGCGGGACATCCGCTCTGACACGGGGCTCTTACAAGGCTTGGACATATGCCGGCAGGGCATCTTTTTTCAAGGATATGGGCCTCATACTCATCCCGGAAATATCTTATAGTCGAGAGAACCGGATTCGGGGCTGTCTGCCCAAGTCCGCATAATGCAGTATCCTTGATCTGGTTTCCAAGTATGACAAGCCTTTCAATATCTTCAAGCTCTCCCTTTCCTTCGCATATTCTGGTAACAATCTCAAGCATTCTTTTGGTTCCGACACGGCACGGGACACATTTTCCGCACGATTCTTCCTGGATAAATTCAAGGAAAAATCTTGCCATATCAACCATGCATGTATCTTCATCCATTACAATAAGGCCGCCTGAGCCCATTATGGCGCCCAGTTCAACTACTGACTCATAGTCAACCGGCATATTAAGATGCGCCTTTGTAATACAGCCGCCTGATGGGCCTCCTATCTGCGCTGCCTTGAATTTTTTCCCGTTTGGGATTCCCCCGCCGATTTCATAGATTATATCTCCAAGAGGCGTTCCCATATTTACTTCGACAAGGCCGATATTGTTTACATTACCGGTAAGAGCGAAAATCTTTGTCCCTGGAGACTTTTCAGTTCCAATACTTTTAAACCACTGCGCGCCGTTCAAAATAATAAGCGGAATATTGCCGAATGTTTCAACATTATTTAAAACTGAAGGCTTATCAAAAAGTCCTTTAACAGCAGGGAACGGCGGCCTGGGCCGGGGCTCTCCCCTTTTTCCCTCTATAGACCGCATAAGAGCGGTCTCTTCTCCGCAGACAAAAGCGCCTGACCCTTGAGCTATCTTTACATCAAATGAAAAGTTCGTGCCCAGAATATTCTTCCCAAACAACCCCAGTTCGCGGCATTCGTTGATTGCATGCTCAAGCCTTTGAAGAGCAAGAGGATATTCAGCCCTGCAGTAGATGTAGCCTGTATCAGCGCCTATCGCGCTGGCTCCTATCATCATTCCTTCAAGCACTGCATGGGGGTCTGCCTCAAGGATACTTCTGTCCATGAATGCGCCGGGATCCCCTTCATCAGCATTGCAGATAATGTATTTTTTATCACTTACTGCCTTGCTGCAGAATTTCCACTTAAGGCCGGTAGCAAATCCTGCCCCTCCTCTTCCCCTCAGTCCCGAGGCAATAATCTCTTCAATCACCCCCTCAGGCTTTAGGTTTTTGAGCGCTTTATAAAATCCGAAATAACCGTCCCGCGCAATATAATCCTCTATATTGGTTGCAGAGATAATACCCTTATTATGAAGCACCCGTAAATTCTGAAGCGCGAAAAAGTATATATCCTTGTATTTTGGTATAACTTCACCGTTAACAGGATTTTGAAACATCAGTCTTTTTACTGGTTTTCCCTTTACAAGATGGCTCTCTACAATTTCAGCAGTATCTTCAGGCCCTACCTTCTGATAGAAGTAGCCGCCCGGATATACTACAACAATCGGCCCGCCGGCGCAGAATCCGTTACAGCCTGTTTCAACAAGTGTAACTTTATCTGCAATTTTGTTTTTCTCAAGGCTTTCCACAAAAGCTTTTTTTACAAAAGCAGCACCTGATGAAAGACATGCAGTCCCAAAACAGAACATAATATGAAAAGGTGTCTCACCAGGCAGTCCTTTGGAAGCCGGGTCCTCAAGTCTTACCGCTATTCTTTTCAGCGAATCGTTTTTGATTTTTTCAAGATCTTCCAATGAGGTAATTTTTTTTCTGGGTTTTTTTTCATTACTCATTTATACCACCTCACTTTGCGCATACGCGGTTGTCCCTGTTTCCATGTTTGTCCCTGTTTCCGCGTTCACCTCAGCCTCAGCTTCCGCATAAAAAGGTTCCAGTATTTCGCCGACTTTAGTCGGTTTTACCCTCTTATAGACTTTTCCATCAATCGATATTGTCGGGGCAAGCCCGCATGCCCCGAAGCACCTTCCTACTTCGAGCGAAAACATCCTGTCTACAGTAGTTCCGCCTACCGGAATTGAAAGTTTATTCTGGATTGCCTCAAGAACTGCTTTTCCGCCTCTTACATAACAGGAAGTACCGAGACAAACCCTTATAATATGTTTTCCGCGGGGAACAGTTGAAAAATATGAATAAAAAGTAACAACCCCTGTTACTTCGCTGTATGGTATTTTCATTCTCCTGCTGATATGCTTCAAAGCTTTTTCAGGCAGATATTCAAAAATATTTTGAGCAGACTGCAGCACAGGTATAAGAGCACCCGGTACTCCGATAAACCCGTCTATAACCACATCAAGCCCTGGATATAAAGATTCTTCATCCTCGCCGCAGGAACACTGTGCGGTTTCTTTTTTGACTTCATCAAGTTCGGTCTTCATTTTCACAAACCCCCTAATTGGCCGTTATTTCCGGAAATAGAAAAAAAGATTAAAATTCTTTCGATTCCCGCATCTTTTATTGTAACTCACGTAACATTAATAGTAAAATAATATTTTAATAACAACGTACGTAGCAATATAAAATAAATAAGCTATTTATATGTTATTGCATTCACAATAAAAGAGTTTTTATTTGATATTTTTCAGATTAATATGCTTTTTTACTGATATTTTCACTTGTTAAACCTGATCTATCAAATAAATGTTAAAAACAGAAAATTTTCTCTCCCTTTTTGCCCAAATATTTTTCAAAAAAATTTCTAAAAATTGCAGATTTTTTTGTTTCAGAAAAATCTGCCAGGTGAAATCAGGAATATCAATATCCTTAATCACTTCAGTTATAAATCTTACAGAAAATCCCTTTTTAGCTTATACTTTCCTCATGGACTTATTTATGGCATCAGCAAACCCGACAGCACTGCCTCTGGCTGCAAGGATGCGCCCGGAGAATCTGGATGATTTCATCGGCCAGGAGCATCTTGTGGGAAAAGGGAGACTTCTGCGGCGGGCAATACAGGCAGACCAGTTATCTTCCCTTATCTTCTACGGCCCTCCGGGAACAGGAAAAACAACACTGGCGCGGATAATCGCGAAAACAACAAAGAGCGCTTTTATTACAATTAATGCGGTCCTTTCCGGAGTAAAAGAAATACGGGAAGCTATTATTGAAGCCAAAAAGAAGCTTGAGTTATACAACCAGAAGACAATACTCTTTGTAGATGAGGTGCACAGGTGGAACAAGGCCCAGCAGGACGCGCTCCTGCCATGGGTGGAGAACGGAACCTTTATCCTTATCGGGGCGACAACTGAAAATCCATTATATGAAGTCAATTCCGCCCTTGTAAGCAGGAGCAGGATATTTCAGCTGCTCCCCCTTACAAAAGAGGATCTGCTAAGGGCAGCTGAAAAAGCAATAGCTGACACAGAAAAAGGTTATGGAAATTATAAAATTGAGTTTGAAAAAGGATCGCTTGAACATCTTGCTGATATCGCAAACGGGGATGCAAGAAGCATGCTCAACGCTCTTGAACTTTCAATTGAGACAACACCGGAAGAGTTTCCTCCGCCAGAGGGACACTTAATATATGTAACAAAGGAAACAGCAGAGGAGAGTATACAGAAAAAGGTACTGCTTTATGACAAAGAGGGGGATTATCACTTTGATACTATCAGCGCTTTTATCAAATCAATAAGAGGCTCTGACCCGGATGCCGCTCTTTTCTGGATGGCAAGGATGATAGATGCTGGAGAGGATCCCAGATTCATACTCAGAAGAATGATAATCTCAGCGGCGGAGGATATTGGGCTTGCAGATCCAAACGCTCTTGTTTTTGTAAATGCCGCGGCGCAGGCTTACGAGAGGATAGGAATGCCGGAAGGACAGCTTATCCTGGCAGAAACCGCGCTTTACCTTGCCTGTGCCAAAAAATCCAACACAGCTCTCTCTTTCTTTGACGCGCTTGAAGCTGTGAGAGAGGATAAACAAAGCAGTGTCCCTGTAAACCTTAAAGATCCATCCAGAGATAAAGAAAGTTTCGGGCACGGGAAAAACTATCTTTACCCCCACGCCTACAGGGACCATTGGGTAGCACAGCAATATCTTCCTGAAGCGCTTAAAGGGAGGATATTCTATAAACCCGGCGATATCGGTTTTGAGGCGGAACTTAAAAATGAGCTTTCCCGCAGAAGAGAGGTGCAGCTTGCGGCGCAGGTTGAAAGAGAAGACTCTGATGAGGAGATCCTGACTTTTTCACCGCAAGACAAAAAAAAGGATGCATGGCTGAAAAGGGTTTCAGATAACAAAAACGTTATTCTCTCCGCAATCAGGGAAGAAATATACTCGCAGATAAAAATAAGGAGGTATGACAGGATTCTTGTGGCATCGGCGGACAGGGGACTTCTTGTATGGGAAGGGTTAAGGCTTGTTCCGGAAGGGGGTGTCTTTTTCATCAGCGAAAACCCCGCAGACATAGAAATAATTGAAAAATCTCCACTGCCTGTAGAAGAGACAGAAAAACCTGTTCTTATAGAAAACAATCTCGCAGAATATATTGAAAACGAAGCAGAACCTGGTATTTTTGATATTATTACAGGGAAAAACATATTTCTCCGCTCCAACGACAGAGCTATCCTCGCAGACGGGTTTTTCTCAATTCTTGATACAGGCGGAAGAGTTTCTCTTGCGGAAAATCTTGTATCAAAGTCTTCAAGGATTTCACAGTTTCTTGAGACATCTTTGCTTGATGATAAAGAGATGGAGGAATTTGTCAAAGCTGAGGAAGCGGTATATAAAGAAAAAACCAGTAATATTACTGGATTAAATGAAGATTATATTAGAGATCTTTTTTCTGCCAGCGGATTCAGGGAGATCCGCAGCAGGGAAAAAACATGGTTTGAAACCCGCTTTATCCAGATTTCTGATATTGAAAAATGGTTTAATATTGAAAAACCCGGCAGCTACGGCAGTCTCCTTTCCGCTTCAACAGGGGATGCGCTTTACAATAAAATCAAAGGTGAAACAATAAAAAAACTTGCAGGGAGAGAGGTTAAATGGAAAAGCGTTTACCTCTTTGTATCTGCCTTAAAAGATTAAGTACCGGAAAAGTGCAGTTCATGGAAAAGAGTAGTTCTTGACAAAACAGGATAAATCCTCCATATTACTATACCGAAAGTGATGGTGGATGTAGTTCAATGGTAGAGCACTGGATTGTGGTTCCAGCTGTTGCGGGTTCGAGCCCCGTCATCCACCCTTTATTTCTGGCGCCCGTAGCTCAGCTGGATAGAGCGTCGGACTTCGAATCCGCAGGCCGCAGGTTCGAATCCTGCCGGGCGTATGTTTTTAATTGGGGCCGTTAGCTCAGATGGTAGAGCAGCAGACTCTTAATCTGCGGGTCGAAGGTTCGATCCCTTCACGGCTCATTTTTTACAGAAATTGTTATTTTCTGCAGTCACGCAGACTACAGTTTTCTATTGACATATTTTCTGTTAACATGTTATAAAATGCGAGAGTGGTGAAATTGGCAGACACGCCAGACTTAGGATCTGGTGCCTTCGGGTTTAAGGGTTCAAGTCCCTTCTCTCGCAATAAGCAGGGAAGGAAATGATTTATCTGCGGGAGTAGCTCAGTGGTAGAGCGCCACCTTGCCAAGGTGGACGTCGCGAGTTCAAGCCTCGTCTCCCGCTTTTGTTTATTTTATGCGGTCCAGCTAAAGGGCCGCTTTTTTTTGCTTTTTTTTTTGCTTTTTTTTACGTTTTTTTGACTTTCTGCCTTATTGCCGCTATCTCATCTGCTGAAGTTCAGGCACTCCAATGCCTCACACAGGATTCCAACACCAGTCACAGGTAATCCAATGCCTCACACAGGTATTCCAATTCCCATCACAGGTATATACAAAAAAGCGCCCTTTTGATATCTTTTCATATATATCAGCAAAATATGGGGATTCTGATCAGATGTTCGGTTTTCCCGTCACGGCCGCCGATTTTTTTACAAAGCATAATATGCCTGTAATAAGCGCCGACATTATAATACTTAGGAAAAGAGGGAAATTGTGATCAAGAATAAAGAGATTAAAACTCTGGAAAATTCAGTTGTAGAACTTTCCGTAACAATCGAAAAAGAATCAATCAAAAAAGAGTATGATGAACTATTGGGAAAATACGCTAAAACAGCACAGGTAAAGGGATTCAGGAAAGGCAAAGTACCTGCTGCCATTCTTGAGAGAAAATACAGCGACAGCCTGAAAATGGAATCAGGTTATAACCTGGTTGAAAAAAGCCTTGAAGATGTTTTAAAAGATGTTGAAAAAAAACCGCTTCCTTATTATACGCCAAGACTTGTTGACGAGGATTCTTTTACTGTAGATCTTGATAAGGATCTTGTTTTCAAGGTTACCTATGAAACATATCCTGAAATCACACTCGGGGAATATAAAGGGGTAGAAATTGAGATTCCTAAAGTAAAGATTTCAAAAGAAGACGAAAAAAGGGAACTTGAGAGATATCAGGAACAAAATGCTGTCGTAACAGAAAAAAAAGAGGGTGCTGTAGAGAAAAATGATGTTGCGACAATCAACTACTGCGAAATAGATGAAAACGGTGATCCTGTTGCAGAGACATCACGGGAAGATTTCACTTTCACAGTCGGAACAGGATATAACTATTATAAGATTGATGATGATGTTACAGGGATGAAAGCAGGTGAAGAAAAAACTGTAGAAAAAACATTTGCTGATGACTTCGAATACAGGGAACTGGCCGGTAAAAAGGTTAAAGTCAAAATCAAGGTAACAGGAATCAAGTCAAAACAGCTTCCTGCCATCGATGATGAGCTTGCGCAGGATATAAGTGAAAAATACAAAACTCTTGATGATTTAAAGAAAGATATAAAAGAAAAACAAAACGCAATGATTGACTCAAAGCTCAAAGCATTAAAACAGCAAAAAATTATAGATAAAATAGTTGAATCATCTACCATTGAAGTTCCTTCCACTCTTGTTGAACAGGAACTTGAAAATTCCTGGCAGAATTTTCTGTATCAGTTTGGCGGAGATGATGCCAAAGTCCTTCAGATTCTCAAAATGCAGAACAAGACAAAAGAGGACCTTCTTGAGGAATGGAGACCCTCCGCTTTAAAAAGCGTTAAAGGGCAGCTCATAGTTGGTAAAATCATGGAAAAGGAGAAGCTGGAAGCTTCTGACGAAGAGATAGAAGAAGAATTGAAAAAACAGGCAGCCAGAAGCGGAATGGGAGAAGAAGAATTCAAGAAATACGTTGAAGATAATAATATGAGCGATTATTTAAAGCATTCTCTTATCGAAAGAAAGACTTATGATATGCTGGTTGAAAGCAGCGTGATAAAAACAGGAGAAACAGTTAAATTCCTTGATTTTATCCAGATGAATAATTAATCTTATATAATGCAGGTTTATAAAATATGAATGAAAAAATGAATAGTTTAGTTCCCATAGTCATCGAACAGACAGGAGCGGGAGAAAGATCCTATGATATTTATTCCCGCCTTCTTAAAGACAGGATAATTTTTCTTGACGGAGAAATTAACGATCTTACAGCAGACCTTGTTGTAGCTCAGCTTCTCTTTCTTGAATCACAGGATCCTCAAAGGGAAATCAGCCTTTATATCAACTCTCCTGGAGGCTCAGTTACAGCAGGCCTCGCGGTTTATGATACAATCCAGCACATAAGGCCGGATGTTCAGACTATCTGTATGGGACAGGCAGCCTCAATGGCAGCGCTTTTGCTTACATGCGGCACACCTGGAAAACGGCAGTGCCTCCCTTCCAGCCGGATACTTATCCACCAGCCCTGGGGCGGCGTACAGGGACAGGCAAGGGATATCGATATACAGGCAAAAGAGATAGTCCGCCTTAAAACCCTTATAATTGATTATTTTGCGAAACATACAGGAAAATCAGTCAAAACAGTATCAAAAGATCTTGAAAGGGATTATTACATGTCTGCGGAAGAGGGGCGTCAATACGGCCTTATAGATTCCATCCTTACCAGGAGTTAATATTTAATGGCAAAAAACAAAAAAGAAATATATCAAACATGCTCTTTCTGCGGCAAATCCGGGGAAATGGCAAAAAAGATTATCTCTGGGCCCGGTGTCCATATATGCGATGAGTGCGTAGGGGTTTGCAACAGGATTATAAGCCAGGGAGACGGCAAAACTGTCAGCAGAGATATTTCTGCTCAGAAGGTATCAAAACCTGAAGAGATTAAAAAATTCCTTGATATGTATGTAATAGGGCAGGAAAACGCAAAAAAAACACTTTCTGTAGCAGTTTACAATCATTATAAAAGAATTTCAGGGTCTGACAAAATTGACAGGGAAGTTGAAATTGAAAAATCTAATGTCCTGATAATAGGCCCTACAGGAACCGGAAAAACGCTCCTTGCCAAAAGTCTTGCGAAAAAACTTAATGTACCGTTTGCCATAGCTGACGCTACAACCCTGACTGAGGCTGGATATGTGGGTGAGGATGTGGAAAATATTCTCCTCAAACTTATTCAATCAGCAAACAACAGTATCGAGGCGGCCGAAAAAGGGATTATCTATATTGATGAAATAGACAAGATATCAAAGAAAGGGGAAAACATTTCCATAACTCGGGATGTATCAGGAGAAGGAGTGCAGCAGGCGCTTTTAAAGATAATTGAAGGATCAATTGCATCTGTTCCGCCTCAGGGGGGAAGAAAACATCCGAACCAGGAAATGCTTAAGATCAATACAGAGAATATCCTCTTTATCTGCGGCGGCGCTTTTGTCGGACTTGACAAGATAGTTGAGGCAAGGGTTTCCAAACATCCGATGGGATTCGGCGCTGATATAAAACCAGTTGAAGAAAAAAACCTTTCTGAACTTTATTCGAAACTCCATCCTGATGATCTTATAAAATTCGGCCTTATTCCTGAGTTTATAGGAAGGCTTCCCATACAGGTCGCGCTTGAAAACCTCACAAAGGAAGATCTCCGAAGAATCATAACTGAACCCAAAAATGCCATTATAAGGCAGTATACAGAATTTTTAAAACTTGATGATACCGAGCTTGAATTTACTGATGATGCTATTGATGCGGTTTCAGAGCTTGCGATATCAAGAAAAACAGGAGCAAGAGGTATCCGCTCAATAGTGGAATCAATCATGCTCAACATAATGTATGATCTTCCTTCCATGGAAGGGACTAAAAAAGTTGTTATTACACGTGATGTGATTGAAGGGAAAGAGAAAGCGGAAATAATCACAACTGATCAGAAAACAGCGTAAAACACTTTATTTGAACAATTTGCACAATTTGAACTTAAAGGACAGGGGGTTTAAGCTTATGTCAGGAGACCTCAGGGGACGATCGCTGATTACGCTCTGCGATTTCAGCAGGGAAGAGATCAGGTATCTTCTTGACCTTTCGCATAAGGTGAAAAAAGAAAAACATTCAAGAAAAGAAAGATTCAAAGGGCTGACTCTTGCACTGCTTTTTGAAAAAAGATCAACAAGAACAAGGTGCGCTTTTGAAACAGCTTTCGGCGAAGAGGGAGGACATCCTGTTTTTCTTTCCAGCGCAGATATTCAGCTTGGCTCAAAGGAATCGATAGAAGATACTGCACGAGTATTGGGAAGGATGTTTGACTGCATTCAGTTCCGGGGATTCAAGACTTCCAATGCCCAGGCTCTGGCTGAATACTCAGGCGTTCCAGTATACAACGGACTGACTGATGATTACCATCCTACACAGATACTTGCCGATTTAATGACAATTGAAGAAAGTAAAAGCAAACTTGAAGGGATAAAGGTTGTATATGCGGGTGACGGCAGAAACAATGTTGCCAATTCACTTATGATAGGCTGCTCGATTATGGGAACAGATATTACAATAGCATCCCCCCATTCCCTGCTCCCTTCGGAAAGAATTGTAACAATGGCCAGAAATTTTTCAGAAAAATCAGGCTCTCTAGTCGAAATAACAACAGATATACAAAAAGCAGTAATAGATGCCGATGTAATATATACTGATGTCTGGGCCTCAATGGGAGAGGAAGACAAGCTTGGAGAAAGGATAAAACTGCTAAAACCTTACCAGGTAAACAGTTCTCTCATGGAAAAGACAGGAAAAGGAGACACAATATTTATGCACTGCCTTCCTGCGGTAAAGGGAAATGAAGTTACGGCAGAGGTAATTGACGGCAGCAGCTCAGAAGCCTGGAATCAGGCGGAAAACCGCAAGCATACAATAAAGGCGGTCATGCTTGCCACTTTAGGACTTGAATAATTATTTTGTCTTGATTTCAACAATTATTGATTATATAATTCAATAAATATTTAATTAAATTGTTATATATTTTTTATTCTTCTATCCGGAGGCGTTAAGTTGAAAAAATGGGTTGTCATATTGTCATTGGTAATTCTTGCGACAATAACATACAGCACATATGGTGCTGAGTCAGACTATTATGTTAAAGCTGTTACAGTATACAAAGTATACCACCACCAAAAAGGTTTTGTGGTTCTTTACGAAAAACAGAACATGGATCTTCACCGTGTTTTTATCCCCTATAAATGGTTTCAGGTACCTCAGCAGCCTACCAACAAATGGCTGGCAGAGGTTTTTTACGGGTCAAAGCCTGAATACCCCTATATGAATATCTACTGGGACAAGGAGGGGTTTTCCCACCTGAGACTTTATTTAAGGGAACAGAAATCTGATCTGTCTTGGGGTACACTGAGAGACCCCAACAAATATGATGACAGTTTTGATATAGACAAACCTGATTTATCCTTTTAATGATTATCCTGGATAAAATAAAAAATGCCATTCTGGAAGAAAGCTGTTCGGGATGGCTTTTTTTTAATTTCAGACACAGGGATCTGCTTGCGGATCTGATTCTCGGCATTGACAGCAAAAAGCTGAACAGCAGGGGATGGTTTTATTTGATTTTTCCCCGCAGGGAAAACCTAAAAATTACACACAATGTAGAGCCTGACGCGCTTGATAACCTGCCGGGTGAAAAAATTATTTATACATCCCGTGATGAGATTAAAACAATTTTAAGCAGATTTAACAGGATGAGCTTTGCAGTACAGGAAGATATCAACCTTACACAGATATCTTTTCTTGACAGCGGTACTGCTTCCCTGCTCCATGAATGCGGTATAAAGACTGTAAGCTCTGCTTCCCTTGTTCAGAAAACAATCGGTGTTCTTGACAGCAGGCAGATAGATACCCATGAAAATGCAGGTGCAGCACTGTACAGAATAATTTCAGAATCCTGGAACATGATCTCTGCCAGCCTCCGGAATGGACCTGCTGTTACAGAAAAAGAGGTTCTGGCCTTTATTCTTGAAAAGTTCAGGGAAAACAACATTGTGACAGAGCATCTTCCCCTGGCCGCTTTCGGCAAAAACACAGCTGATCCCCACTATGAAACCGGAACAAATGATATTGCTGTTGAAGAAAATATGCCGGTACAGTTTGATATCTGGGGAAAACTTGATCTTCCAGGTTCTGTGTACGCAGATATCTCCTGGGTTGGTTTTACATCTTCATCCACTCCCGCTGCTTTAGAAAACGTTTTTAACTCAGTCAGGGATGCAAGAGACTCAGTCACTGACTATATCAAAGAGCAGCTTGACAAGGGTGAATCAGTATCAGGAATTCAAGCAGATTCCATTGCCAGAAAAGTACTTGTCAAAGCAGGTTACGCTGATGCAATCAAACACAGAACAGGACATTCCATAGATCTTGAGCTCCATGGATACGGGGCTAACCTTGACTCAGTTGAATTCCCCGACAACAGAAAACTTGGTGAAGGGTCATGCTTTTCAGTAGAACCTGGACTTTACTTTGATGATTTCGGGGCAAGAACAGAAATTAATTGTTATATTAAAAATAACACATTAATCATTTCAGGAGGCTCTCCGCAGAAAGAGATCCTCCTTCTAAGATGACAAATCAAGCGGAGCAATAAGCAATATGAAAACCATTATGGATTTTATTAATATTTTTGATAATTTTCTTGTATTCGGGCATGAAGATCCTGATGCCGACAGTATCTGCAGCCAGATTGTAATATCAAACTTTTTAAAGTCACTTGGGAAAAAAACATCACTTTACAGCCAGATACCTTTTTTGCGGAGAGAAATAAAACCTTATGAGAAATATTTCAGCGCAAAAGTTTCACCGGAAGATATTAAGGGAAAAACCGCGGTTTTCCTTGTTGACTGCGCTCTGGCAGAAAGGACAGGACCTTTTGCCGAATATGCGCAGAAATTCCCCCAGGTAATTATTGACCATCACCTTACACCGCCTGTACCGGAAGCTGCGGCATTTATAGACAGCAGCGCCCCTTCCGCAACATATCTTGTCTATAATTTTCTTAAAGAAAACAACTATAAAATCAGCACCGAGGAAAGCGCTCTTTTATTTATGGGGCTTTGCACAGATACCGGATTTTTCAGACACTTGACTTCAGAGTCAGGGAAAGCGTTTAAAACAGCAGGAGAGCTGTGCGATCTTGGAGCATCCCCAAATGATATTTTTTATACTATCTACGGCAACAGGGAATCAACCTCAATAAATTTTTTAAAGATGATGCTTGAAAGAGCTGTAATATCCCACAATGGAAAACTCCTTGTCTTTCATGAGAAAATATCAGACCTTGAATTTTATAAAGAAACTGACAGAGACAAGGATATGCTTTATCAGATTTTTCTCGGCATTAAAGGGGTCAAGGTAGCAGCCTCATTCAGGGAAGAAAAAAACGGAAAATGCAGTGTAGGCCTCCGGACTCGCGGTGATATTGACTTGAGCAAAGTTGCATCCCATTTCGGAGGAGGAGGCCACAGCAAAGCATCCGGTTATACAACACAGATGTGTATAGAAGATGCTATTGCTGATTTCACCTCATATGCCCCGGTATTTTTAGCGTAAAGTAATTATTTCACCTTTTTTTTGGCATCAACAATCCGCTGTGTCTCGAGTGCTATCATAAGCTCTTCATTTGTAGGAATTACCAATATACTGATCTCCGAATCATCCTGAGAAATAAACCCTTCACCTTTAATAAATGTGTTTTTCTCAAGATCGATTTGCGCTCCGAATATCTGCAAACCTTCACAGATAAGCTCCCTTGACTCGGAAGAGTTCTCGCCAATCCCTCCTGTAAAGATTATGGCATCAACCCTTCCTTCCATTTCAGTAGCAAGCCCTGCGATAAATTTTTTGGCAGCATGGGCGAAAATCTTCAATGTAAGAATTGCCCTTACATGCCCTTCTTTTGCAGCTTTGCTTACTTCCCGCAAATCTGATGAAATGCCTGAAATACCCTTGAAACCAGATTCCTTGTTCAAAATGTCATTGACAGCTTTGGGTTCATAACCCAGATTTTCTATCATATAAAGAATAATGGAAGGGTCAATACTTCCGGTTCTTGTCCCCATGGGAAGGCCGGCAAGAGGGGTAAACCCCATTGTTGTGTCAACAGACAAACCGTTCTTTACCGCTGCGATAGAAGAACCGTTTCCAAGATGACATGTTATGCAATTGAATTTATTTGGCTTTAATCCAAGTATTTCCGCGCCACGCAGTGAGACATATTTATGCGAAGTCCCGTGAAAACCGTATTTTCTTATTTTATACTTTTCATAGAATTCATATGGTAAAGGATATACATAGGCTTTTGGAGGCATGGTAGAGTGAAATGCTGTATCAAATACCGCTATATTGGGGACATCAGGAAGAACATTGCCAATCGCCCTTATTCCTTCAAGGTTAGCCGGGTTATGCAGCGGCGCAAGCATTATGCACTCTTCAATAATTTTTTCAATCTCTTTGGTAACAAGCTCTGACTGTGTTATTCTTTCGCCGCCATGGACAACCCTGTGTCCAACCGCATCAATATCTTTAATACTTTTTACAACACCGTTATTGCAGTCTGTTATTGTATCAAGGACAAACTGGATTCCATCTTTATGGTTTAATAACTCTATTTCAAAAACAATTTTCCCGCCGTTGGGGCAGTAGGTCATGGAACTGTCTTTTTTACCGATTTTTTCAATAATTCCCTTGCAAAGCAGTTGTTTAGCCTCAATCTTCCAGAGATTAAATTTAATGGAAGAACTGCCGCTGTTTAGTACAAGAATATTCACCTTACACCTCCGGAAGATACCTGAAATATTTTGTTTTTTTAAAATGTAACAGAACTTTTACCCGTTTATTATAAGGCATATTGACAAATTTATCAATTTTTTTTTAGGATTATTCATTAAATACAGTATTTTGTAATTTATTAGATCATTTTCGCCTGTATTCGTATCAAAAGCTGCTCCACATCATTTTTTATATCTTCAGTAATATCGAGGAAAAGTATTTCCCTGATAAGATTTTCAGCTTCATCATATTCCTTAAGGTTTACACAGGCGTAAATAAGCGCATATATTGTTTTGTAATCTTCCGGTTTTTTTTCTCTGGCAAATTCCAGCAGCTCTTTTGCTTTTTTGTAATCTCTTTTTAATATATACAGAACTCCCATGTTTCTTTTTACAGACCAGTTTTCAGGTTCAAGCTTAATTGCCGATTCAAGAGAATCTTTTGCTTTTTGGAGCTCACTCTTTCTCATCCAGGCGCAGCCGAGCGCTTCCCATGCCGCGGCATTATAGCTGTTTTTGCTCAGGCAGTAATCAAGCGCTTTGATTGCCTTGTCGTTTTCTCCGCTTTCTGTAAGCGCGATTCCAATAAGACAGACTGCCTCATTGTTGTCAGGCTCTTCTTCAAGAAGCCGGTTGAGAACAGTTTTGGCATCAGAGTACATCCCCTGAATTATCAATGTTTCTGCAATATCTATGATTTCCATATCTATATATAATATATACTCATTAATGTAATAAAATCAAATTTTCAGCCGGGAAGTATGAAAAATTCCCTATCCAGAACTTCGATCACTTCGGTCAAGTCCGAAAAATATCTGTAAATAAGCCCATAAAAGCAAACCCGGGATGTTTTGCCCGTAGTGATCCTGAAATTTTAAAAGCTGCCCCCCCAACGGGAAGGCAGCAGGAAAAAAGTGAAAATATTGAAAAAAATGAAGATTATGCAAGAGACAGCAGAACACCGGCTGCAACAGCAGATCCGATAACGCCTGCAACATTGGGCCCCATGGCATTCATCAGGAGGAAATTTTTGGGGTTTGCCTGCTGCCCTACTTTCTGCACAACTCTCGCTGCCATCGGTACTGCAGATACACCAGCTGCCCCAATCATCGGATTTATCTTGCCGCCGGAAAGAACTTTCATAAGCTGTCCAAGAAGAACACCTGCTGCAGTTCCAACAGAAAACGCTACAAGGCCAAGACCTATAATCATAAGTGTTTTTGGGGTAAGAAAATATTCAGCTGACATTTTTGAACCAACTGAAAGTCCAAGAAAAATTGTTACAATATTTATGAGCTCATTCTGCGCGGTTTTTGAAAGCCGGTCAACAACACCGCATTCCCTGAAAAGGTTTCCTACCATAAGCATTCCCAAAAGAGGGGTTGCCGCGGGAATAATAAGGGATGATATAATACATGTTATTATGGGAAACAGTATCTTTACCTTTTTTGATACTTCCTTAACCTCTGACATCACAATCTTCCTGTCATTTTTGGAAGTAAGCGCTTTAATTATTGGAGGCTGGATAAAAGGGACAAGAGCCATATATGAATAGGCAGCAACAGCTATAGGACCAAGAAGATGGGGTGCCATTTTTGATGTAAGGTAAATCGCAGTCGGTCCATCTGCACCGCCGATAATCGCGATAGAAGCTGATTCCGCAAAATCAAATCCCAGAGCTTTTGCTCCAAGAAGTGTGCCGAAAATACCAAACTGTGCAGCAGCTCCAAGAAGGAATGTCTGGGGTTTGGAAAGAAGCGGCCCGAAATCTGTCATTGCCCCTATTCCCATGAAGATAAGGGGGGGGAAAATTCCAGCTTCAATCCCAAAGTAGAAATACTTCAGCAGTCCCCCCTCATCAAGCATACCTGCGAGTGGAATATTAACAAGAATTGCTCCAAACCCAATTGGAATAAGAAGCAGAGGCTCATAACCTTTGGCAATTGCCAGATAAAGTAAAAGGCAGCCGACACCTATCATCACATAATCTTTCCAGATTATGGCTGAAAAACTTGTACTGCCAAGGAATTCCTGAAACAGATGTAAAAGTCCCATTTATTCCCCCTTAAGCCAGTTTAACAACAGGCTGATTTTCCTTGACACTGCTTCCCGGCGCAAGATAAATATCAGCAACTGTACCGGATATATGTGCAAAAACCTCAATATCCATTTTCATTGCTTCCATAATTACAACAAGCTGATCTGCTTCAACCTTGTCTCCTTTGGAAACCTTTATTTCCTTAATTGTTCCTGTCATAGGAGCTTTTATGTCTCCCGCGCTTCCAGAGGCAGATGCTGCAGCAGGCGCAGGTGCAGGTGCCGCAGCAACAGGAGATGCGGCAGCAGGTCTTGGTTTAGGCCTTGCAGCTTTTTTCTCTCCTTCAAGAAGGTTAACAGTGACAGTCTTTCCTTCATTTTCAATTACAAGAGAATCACCCTGCCTCTCTACATCGACGCTGTATTTTTTTCCAGCCAGTTCAAATTTCAAATTTTTTTTCATATATATTCTCCGTTTATCAAGTGGACTTTGCTTTAAATCTTAAATACCATAAGTAATTTCAAATTATCGTGCCCTGTATTAAAAAACTCTCACTGCCTGTCTGTGCCCACCTGGCGCAGAAACCCAGGGATCAAGTTTTTCATCTCCGGCAGGCTGCCATGCCACAGCACTTACAGGCATATCCTCTTCTTCAAGGAATGCGGCAACAGCAGCTATTATCCAGGTATTATCCTCTGCCTCTTTTCCATTTCCTGTTGATACACCATTGGCTTTGGCACCCGCAGCTGCGTTGTTTTTTGCAGAACTGGTTTTAACAGCAACTCCCTGATCTTTCCCGTCAAATATTCTATTTATTACAACCATTAAAAGGGAAAGAAATGCCAGAAATGCAAAAACAATCCCCATCCCGACAATACTTGCCAAAACTGTATAACTATACGATTCTATATTCATTATTACCTCTCCCCTTTATTACAGAGGGATATTGCCGTGCTTCTTGGCCGGCCTTTCTTCTCTTTTCCTGGAATGCATCTCAAGAGATCTAATAAGTTCTATCCTTGTGTTTTTAGGATCAATGATATCATCAACAAACCCGTAACCTGCCGCGACAAACGGATTCATGAACTGCTCCCTGAACTCGTCAATTTTTTCTGTTCTTTTTGCCACAGGATCGTCTGCCGCGTTGATCTCTTTCCTGAAAATAATGTTGGCAGCGCCTTCAGCTCCCATAACAGCTATTTCAGCTGATGGAAACGCAATTACCCTTTCATACCCGAGATGCTTTGAAGACATTGCTATAAACGCCCCGCCGTAGGATTTTCTGATGATAAGCGCGATCTTTGGGACTGTGGCTTCAGCTATCGCGTAAAGTATTTTCGCCCCGTGCCTTATAATTCCGCCATGCTCCTGTGAAACACCGGGAAGAAACCCGGGAACATCAATAAAATTGATAATAGGAATGTTGAATGAATCGCAGAACCTTACAAATCTTGCACCTTTATCTGATGAGTCTATATCAAGAGAAGCGGCAAAAACCTTGGGCTGGTTTCCAAATACCCCTACTGTTCTGCCGTTAAGCCTTGCGAAACCCACAACAACACTCTTTGCGAATTCAGCATGAACTTCAAAAAAACTGCCCTCGTCAAAAACTTCGTTTATGCAGTCTTTCATGTCATAAGATTTATTTGGCTCTTCCGGTACAATATCATTAATAGCTGATGTGTCCCTGTCAACTGAATCGTTTGATGGCACATACGGGGGCTTTTCCATATTGTTTGACGGAAGATAGCTTAGAAGCTTACGCACTCCCTCAAGACACTCTTCCTCTGTTTTATACCTGAAGTGGGCAACACCGCTTTTTGTGCAGTGCGCCGAAGCTCCGCCGAGAGCCTCGTGGGTAATCTCTTCCCCTGTTACTGCCTTTATTACATCCGGCCCTGTTATATACATGTTGCTTATGCCGTCTACCATAAAAACAAAATCTGTTATGGCAGGCGAGTAAACAGCGCCTCCTGCACATGGGCCCAGGATAACTGAAATCTGGGGAATAACGCCGGATGAGATTGTATTCTGTTTGAATATTTTTCCATATCC
The DNA here is from genome assembly GCA_034003145.1 of Spirochaetia bacterium. Classification (GTDB taxonomy): domain Bacteria; phylum Spirochaetota; class Spirochaetia; order CADAEX01; family CADAEX01; genus JACKPD01. The sequence continues at coordinate 36,436 of JAVEZE010000002.1, read as the reverse complement.
GTTAAGAGAAAGAATCCCTTCCTGGATTCTTGCCCCGCCGCTGTCATTTATCTGAATAAACGGAGTGCCGTTTTGAAGCGCAAGGTGCTGTGCAGTTGCAATTTTATCAGCATGCTTCTCGCCGAGAGACCCGCCGAGAACTGTAAAATCCTCTGATGCCACAAATACCTGTTTATCATTGATTTTAGCGCTGCCGGTTACAACACCGTCGCCGGGGAATTTCAGTTTATCAAGGCCGAAACTATCAACACGCCCTGTGATATATGTTCCATCTTCAACAAACGAGCCGTCCTCTACGAGAAGATTTATTCTTTCCCGCGCTGTTTTCTTTCCTTTTTCATACTGTGCCGCGACTCTTGCCTCGCCGCCTCCGGCAAATGCTTTAGCCTGCATTTCCTTAAAACGCAGCATTGCTTCCTTGTTACCCACATGGACCTCCTGTTAGGGTTTACCATTCTATTTTTTCAGTTTTTTTAAATACCTGATATTTTGCGGTATATATAAAACAATTATACACAAATACAATAATCATTAAAATCACAAAATGTATAATTGGTAATATTTTTTATCATAAATTGGATAACCCCTGGATATGCATAATAGTGTTTCAGCTCTAAATTGTATACTTTTATACTTTACAAAGACCAGATATACCTTTAGACAAATGTATTGTCAACCCACAGCAGCACTCTATCCAGAATCCCGCATGCCTCTGCAAGTTCTTCCTCAGTTATGATAAGAGGGGGGGAGACTATTATCATGTTCTCGTGGCTGTATGTCGCAAAGCCCTCAGAAAACAGCCGAGCAGTTATTTTTCCCATTACACCATGGGGGTCACTCTGCGGATCAGCGTTATAAGGGACAAGCGGCTCTTTTGTTTTTTTATCCTTTACAAGCTCAATCATGCCGAAAAGCCCTTTTACCCTCACATCACCGAGGCATTTGTGCTTCTGTTTAAGAAGTAAAAGTTCCCGGATCATAACTTTTTCCATTTTTCTTACATTTTCAAATATATTGTACTTTCTGTAGGCTCCTATTGCCGCAATTCCGGCAGCGCAGCCGAGGGGATGGGCACTGTAGGTAAGCCCGCTTACAAAATCATTGTCATCAAAATGGGAGCTTATTTCCCTGCTTACAATAACGCCGCCGAGAGGGACGTAACCGCAGGTGATACCTTTAGCAAAGGTGATGATGTCCGGCTTTATCTTCCAGTGCATGAAGGCAAACCACTCACCTGTCCTTCCCCACCCTGTCATTACCTCGTCGCAGACGAGAAGAATACTGTATTTTGTGCAGATTTCGCGAAGTCTCTCAAGATATCCTTCAGGGGGGATTATTACACCGTTAGTGCCTGTAATTGTTTCAATAAAAATTGCCGCGATCTGATCAGGCCCCTCATAGAGGATCTGCTCTTCAAGCTTTGAAAGGTAGTACGCTGATGCATCTTTATCACAAGGAAAATCAATAGTTTCACGGTAAAGATACGGGTCAAAGAATTTTATAAACCCTGACATACCGGGTTCAGACGGGAACCTTCTGGGCTCTCCGCTTAAATTGGCAGAGCCTGCTGTCGCGCCGTGGTAGGATCTGTACCTGCTTAATACCTTGTGCCTGCCGGTATAGGCTCTTGCGATTCTTAAGGCATGCTCATTTGCGTCGCTGCCGCCAAGTGTGAAAAAAACCTTACCCATGTTATCAGGTGCTATCTCGTCTATTATTATTTTTGCAAGATTAGACCTTACATCAAGGGGATATTGGGGTGCCATAAAGGGGAGCTTTTCTGCCTGGGTTTTTATCGCATCTATTATCTCCCTGTTTCCGTGGCCAAGGTTCATGTTGACAAGCTGGGAAGACATGTCAAAATATTTTTTCCCTGCAGTGTCCCAGAAACAGCTCCCTTCAGCCCTTTCAATCACAGGAGGGGAAGCGGATTTCTGCTTTTTCCAGGGGTAAAAAAGATATTTCATGCCATTATCAGTAATATCATCTTCTTTCACAGCTAAACCCTCCTCCCTTACGCTTATAATGCCCCAAAGCCGCAACGTGGCAGCTTCGCTGTCATTCCGCTATTGCCCTGCCGCTGCTCTGCCGCTTCAGTACCGGAGGTCAGGAATTATTTTTCACAAAATCATCAATAAGCACCCTGCTGATGCTTCCATAGGGAGGTATTTCAGGAAGATTATCTGCGCTGAACCAGGCAGCCTCCCCTATTTCGACTCCGTCAACTTTTATCTCGCCTGATTCGTGTTCCGCAGTAAAACCGAGCATAAGGGAATGGGGAAAGGGCCAGCTCTGGCTTCCAAAGTATTTAATATTCTTTACTTTTATGCTTACCTCTTCCTCCACTTCCCGCGCTACTGTTTCTTCAAGTGACTCACCAGGCTCTACAAACCCCGCAAGGATACTGAACCGTTTAAAACCCTTGTTTCTGAGATTTCTTGCAAGAAGGATTTTATCCCCTTTTGTAACCGCGACAATTATCGCTGGCGATATAACAGGATAATACGGGATTGAGCAGCTGGTGCAGATTTTTGCCCTTTCCACAGTAGAGTTTTCAAGCGGTGAGCCGCAGGTGGGGCAGAACTGCCAGCTGTTACTCCAGTTATCAATCTGAAGCGCCCTTCCTGCCAGAGCGAATATTTCATCCCCAAGCAAAGGATATAGCTCGCGGAGATTTTTAAAATCAGAAGGTTCAGGAGAGGTGCAGCACTCTGCAATATTATTATCTGCGCAAATCAGCTCCGCGGTAAAGCAGCTTACCCCGTCAGCCTGCCCCAGATATATGGGAGGCGTTGTTTTTAATCCCAATTCCGCAGGAGATAAAAGCTGCGGTACTGTTATCGTATCCCCGTTCTTTTGGTAAAGCATTTTATTTTTACTGAATATAAACCAGTACCCCCGCTCCTTCTGATTGCAGCATTTAATCCCTGATACAAATTTCAAAACTCCCCTCCACATGAAAAATCAGATAAATACTTATGAGATATACCAAAACTATCCAGGAATTTCCATCGTAATAAAATTTTTTACAATCTAAATATTTCCGGCACATAGATATTATAATTAACCACTTTAATACTCAAGAGCATCGGTAAAAAAGGATTCTGCCCTGATTTATTTTCTTAAGTGAGAAAATACCAGAAGAGGAACAGCACAAGGTAGACAAGGAGATAAATCCTGTAAAAATTCCTTATCTTTAAATATTCCTGATCGTCCGGATACAGGGTGATAAACAAGGCTTTTGTTTCCTTTACAAAATAAGGTTTTATGTTTATCAGCCAGCTGTCTGTTTTATACACTATTTTCCGGAATTTACTCCGGAAATACCCAAGCGGCATTCCCCAGGCGACAAACAGGATCAGCCAGGAATTATCTTTAATCAGCTCAATTAAACTATTCATCTTTTAAGACTCCGTAATTGTAATAAATATCTACAACAGGGTTTTCAATTTTTCCATCCGCTTCTCTCTGCAGAAGGCTTTTGCCATGTATTTCAATAAGACGTTTTGTATTCAAATCATACACAAGATCAACAGGATCTACAAAAAGCCTGATAAAAAAATTGGCAATTTCCATCTTAAGAACAACAACTTCTTCTGTTGTCGCAGAGCGCCCGTCAGGGTGTGAATAAACATGCCTTAGTACAGTTCTGCTGCCGTCAGTCTCCAGCGAATTTTTATGTTGAAATAACAACACACCTTTGTCTGTCCCGGCAAGATAAATATTTCCTGAAAAAGGTTCGTAACCTGCAAGCTGGGATGCGCTTGAAATTTCAATTAAGATAAATGATAATATTCCCAGTATTGCAAAATTTTTATTTTTCATGATTCCTTCTTGTTTTTCATTATGTTTATTATTATATATAGAAACAATTTAATAATCTTTGAAATATTTATCAAATAAAAAAACAGGGAGATTTATAAAATGTGGTATGACAGTATAATTGACAGCGGAATAATTCCTGATTTTATCATGAAACAGGCACTTGCTATAAATTTGAGGCAGGCAATTCCAGAGAAAAATAAAACTGCTGATAAAAAAAGAGAAGAACTGGCTGATTTTGCTGAATTGCTAAAAAAGCAGCCGGTCGCGTTGAAAACTGATGATACGAAAAAACAGCATTACGAAGTCCCAACTGATTTTTTCACCCATGTGCTTGGAAGCTGCATGAAATACAGCTGCTGCCTCTGGAATGATGAAAGCGCATCATACAAAAAACGGGAAAACCTTGACCGGGCTGAGACTGATATGCTTGCCCTGACAGCAGAGCGGGCCGGTGTTGAAAACGGAATGAGAATCCTTGACCTTGGATGCGGCTGGGGTTCCCTTTCCCTTTACCTGGCAGGGCGCTTTCCGCAGTGTGACATTACTGCTGTATCACATTCCGCGACACAAAAGAAATGGATTGACAGACAGGCTGCTGAAATGAAACTGGATAATATCAATGTAATAACAGCTGATATGAACAGTTTTGAAGCGCAGGATAAAACAGATAAATCAGATCACCCTGAAAAGTATGACAGGATCATCTCCATTGAAATGTTTGAGCACATGAGAAACTGGGACGAACTGTTTGCAAGAATCAGCAGATGGCTTAAAGAGGATGGCAGGTTTTTTATGCATGTATTTACAGTCGAAGGAGCACCTTATTTTTTTGATGCTGATAATGACAAAGACTGGATGGCAAGAAACTTTTTCGCGGGGGGAATGATGCCTTCGGCAGAACTTCCATCCTGTTTCCCGGATCATCTGACAGTAGAAAAAACATGGAAAATAAACGGCACCCACTATGCAAAAACACTTCTTGCATGGCTTTGCCTGATGGATAAAAACAAAAACCAGATTATGCCGGTACTTGAAAGCACTTACGGGGATGAGGCAATACGCTGGTGGAACAGATGGAGGCTGTTTTTCCTCTCATCCGCTGTTGTATTCGGTTATGATAAAGGTGAAATCTGGAATGTAACGCATTTTCTGATGAAAAAAAGCAAATCTGCCTGATAGCACATCCGGTTCCTTAGTATGGAAAATGTATCGGCTGGGAGCGGACCACTTGCTGTTAAAAGGATTAAATCAGGTTAAGGCGTCTCTGCTTTCTCAGGAGTAAAAATTATAGAAAAACTTTCCGGGAAGGTAGAGTTCTGATATGCAGTCAAGGGCGTATGCGTCTGTCATCCCCGCGATGTAATCAAGCACAACATTTTTATCTGTTTTCTCTATATTTTTATAGAAATCCTCCATCTTGGAAAGAAAGTCGCTGAAACGGGATGCAAGCATGGTTTTTTCAGCTTTATATTTTTCATATTCATATCCGTATTTATAAAATATTGAAGAAAGATATTCCCAGAGCGTTTTAAGGACCCTCTCTATGAATTTGTGAAAATCCTCAAGCACGCTGCTGTTGTAGATATTTTTATAATTAAAATCTTTCAGCACAATCATCGCGTCATAAACAGGATCTGAAAAGCCTATTTCCCCGTTTTTTTCTGCATAGCGGATAACATCCTTTACAAGGGTATCAATCATGTCGCTGTTGCTTGAGCCAAGCGTCTTTGTTACAACTGCCGGGATCTGATTTTTTTCAAGTATCTTGAGCTGCAGGGCATCCTCAAGATCACGGCCGAGATACGCGATCCTGTCAGAAGCCCTTACCGCAACCCCTTCCCAGGTGGAAGGATATGCAGACCGGCCTTCAAGTGATGATAAATCCTTGACTGTAAAATCTGGGCGATAGCTCTGCTCAAAAACCTCGCCGCAGTGGTTTATAATTCCGTCTCTTACCGCGTAGGTAAGGTTAAGCCCTTTCCCGTAATTTATAAGATGGTCAACTACGCGAAGAGAGTATCCCTCATGCTTGAATCCGCCGCGCTCTGCAAGGAGGGATGAGATTATATGCTCTCCTGTATGGCCGAACGGGGTGTGGCCAAGATCATGGGCAAGGCTGATAGCCCAGGCAAGATCGCTTTCAAGCGACAGCGCTTTGCAGATTGTAACTGATATTGTAGCCACATGCATCACATGCTCGATACGGGTACATATATGATCGTTTTTGGGAGAGAAAAAAACCTGGGTCTTGTGTTTTAACCGTCTGAACGGGTATGAGTGGATTATTGCTGTGATATCGCGGAAGTAAAAACCTCTTTCATCTTCAACCCTCGGGTAGAGCCTCTCGGTGAGTTTTTCAGATGATATTTTATTCTCAACCATTTTTTTTCATCCTTAAAACAGGTATGTGATTATTATATTATATCACATTATAAAGGAATTAAAGGGTTAGCGCCCCTGTTATACCGAGGTTTGTCCCAAACCCGCTCCCGTCAAAGTAATATGAAACCGGTATATCGATCTTTAAAGGGCCCAGCCCAAAACCTATGCCAGCCATTGCCCTGAAGCGGAGGAAATCTGCTCCGTTGCTTTTAGTGCTGCTTTTGACATTAATATTGCCGGGGGTAACAGTTACCCCTTCAATTGCGGAGAGCTCCTCACCCAAAGAGGTTTCACCGTCTGCTTTAAGCGCGATTTCAGATTTCCCTGCAAAGTTCATATCAACGCCAAGGCCGAACGATAGGTTTGCTATCCAGAAAACCCTTATCCCTGTTATCAGTTCAAAAGGGATCTTGAATCCGGAAGATTTTATTTTTGCTGTAACTGTAGGGTCAAGGTAAAGGGTTGTCTCAATAAGACCTGACGGCCCTGCCCCATCAGGGTCAAATTCAACAGGGGCAGAAACAGACTCAACTTCAAAGGTTGTTATGGAAACTGATTCATAATATACAATTCCGCTTCCTGCCTGCAGCCCTCTCCATTTTAGAATCCCGATTGAAAAAGGGTCAACAAGCTGATAGCTGGCAAGCAAACCAAAAACAAAGGAATCATACTTTAGATCTTCTATGTCAGAGGAGAATTTTCCTATCTTTCCGGTAAGGTAAAGTCCGTCAGCAAGAAAACCGGCGTTAACTCCTACACTTAAAGTAAGAGCATGGAAACCTGCGCCGAAATAAAGATCTCCCTCTTTAGCTATGGATGAAAGACTATCGTTAAAAGTATTTACGAATCTGCCCGGCATCTGGAGGGAAGCCATGGTACCGACTGCTATTGTGAGGAATTTGTATCCCATAAGCCCTCTTGTTGTAGCAGCATCTGAGGCATATGAGTTTGCGTTAGAAAAGCCCCTGGCAAGATTATTCATACTATCAAATTTTCGAAGCGCCTCTTCTGTACCGCTAATTGCTTCCTGCAGAGCAGCATCGCGCGGATCTCCGAATGAAGGTTTCGGCAGAAGAGTCCCATTATACATAATGCCCGGGAATTCAGCAGTTACCTCAACCGCAGGGAGGCTGCCTGCAATAAGCATCAGAATAAAAGCAAGAATAATTATTTTTCTCATTGTTTTTCCTGCAGGAATGAAATAACTCCGGGATATACAAAGAAAAAGGGTATTACCCGCAATGGATAATACCCTGATGCCTTTTTATAATGTAAAACTTTTTCCATATAATAGATATTAAAGGGTCAACGCCCCTGTGATGCCTATATTTGTTCCAAGCCCTGTTCCGTCAAAGTAATAAGTAAACGGTATATCTAACTTTAGCGGGCCGAGTCCGAAGCCTATCCCTGCCATAGCTCTTAAGCGGAAGAAATCTGCCCCGTCCCCTTTGGTGCCGCCTTTAACTTTTACAGAACCGGGTGTTTGAGTTGCGCCTGGAATAGCTGCAATATCTGCCTCATCAAAATATGTTGTTCCGTCAGCTTTAAGCGCTATTTCAGAATTTCCTGCAAAGTTCATGTCAAAGCCGAGGCCGAATGAGAGGTTTGCTATCCAGAACAGCCTTATCCCTGTTATAAGGTCTACCGGTATCTTGAATCCGGAAGAAGTTATCTCTGCGACAATTGTAGGATCAAGATATAAATTTATAGAGGGCTGAGGGCCTCCAGCATCTGGATCAACAGCTTCTGAAACCGGCTCAACTTCAAGCGTCATTTCAGCAACAGTCTTGTAATATATTATACCGCTTCCCACCTGCAGACCTCTCCATTTGATTATTCCAAGTGAAAAAGGGTCTACCAGCTGGTAATTGGCAAGAAGTCCGAACACAAATGAGTCATAGTTTATTTCATCAGTCTCTGTAGAAAATTTTCCTATCTTTCCTGTAAGGTAAAGCCCGTCCATGAGAAATCCTGCATTAATGCCTACACTTACAGTTAAGGCCTGGAAACCTGCGCCGAAATATATATCGCCTTCATTTTCTATGTTTGCGACAGTATCATTTAAAGCATCCACGCTGTTGCTCGGCATCTGCACTCCTGCCATTGTACCGACAGCGATGGAGAGGAATTTGTATCCCATCAGCCCTCTTGTAGTCGCGGCATCTGCTGCGTATGAGTTTGCGTTTGAGAAACCTCTTGCAAGATCATTCATTTTATCAAACTGATCTACAGCATCTACAGCAAGAGGTATTAAGTTAGCGTCCAATTCATCCTGTACAAAAGAAAAATCATACCCACCAAAACCAGAAATTGTAGGAGCAGTCGCAGTCACTTCCACCGCAAACAACCCGCCTGCGACAAACAACAGAATAAAGCTGATTATAATTATTTTCCTCATCAATAATCCTCCGGGAAAATAGAATACCTATCAAGTATACTATTAATAATATAAAAAACTGAAAAAATATGCAATTTTTTGGATGCTGTTTTTCCGTCAAATATGGCAGACAATTGACTTTTAAGCTATCATCTATCTATAGTATCTATCAAAATCTATCAAGGAGCCAGACATGAGAGCAGGATTCTATCAGTTTGCCCCTATTTTCGGAAAACCGGAGCAAAATCTTAAAAAAATTACAGATACTCTTTCAAAAAGCGATACAGATCTTGCTGTTTTACCGGAGCTTGCACTTACCGGTTATGTTTTTAATGATAAACAGGAAGTACTTAACCTATCCGAGACTGTTCCTGGAAGATCAACAGAAATACTTGCAGAGCTTGCAATTAAAAAAAACATGACAATTGTTACCGGATTTGCAGAAAAATCAGGCACCGCGGTTTATAACAGCGCTCTTATGTTTACTCCGGCAGGAGAGATAAAAACATACAGGAAAAATCATCTTTTTCACGAGGAAAAACTTTTTTTTACACCCGGCGATCTGGGGTTTCCAGTTTTCACGGTAAACGGGGTAAAAATAGGCCTTCTGGTATGTTTTGACCATTTTTTTCCGGAAGCTGCCCGTACCCTGGCGCTCCAGGGAGCGCAGGTGATATGCCACCCCTCATGCCTTGTCCTTACAGGCAAGGCCCAGGTTACAACGCGCTCCAGGAGCATGGAAAACAAAATATTCTGGATCCTTGCAAACAGATTCGGTACAGAGGTAAATGGGGAGAAAAGCCTCTCATTCTCCGGCTGCAGCCAGATAACTGATCCTGACGGGAGAATAATGGTTCAGGCAGGAGATTTTGAAGAAGGGTTTTTCGCTGTAGATATAAACCCGGCCCTCGCAGATGATAAATCAGCAACACCGCTTTGCTCCGTGTTTAAGGACAGGAGAACAGATATTTACCTTTTATAAGAGGAACTACAATGGACAAGATTTATAAGGCTATCCTCCTTTTGGGGCCGACTGGAACAGGGAAAACGCCGCTGGGGCAGCAGCTTGAAACCAGAGGCCTCTGGTGGAAATCATACCACCACTTTGACTTCGGAGAAGAGCTGAGAAGAGTATCTTCCCTGCCGGGAAAAACTTCATCCGGCGATCACTCTATTCCCGCTTCCCCTGCTTCTCTTTCCACTTCAGGGAAATCAGCCGGGACGGAAGGCGGCAGCCAGGTGCTGCTAACAGGAAAAGAGCTTGAAACCATAAACAATGTACTTGAAAACAATACACTTTTAAAGGATGAGGATTTTTCTATCGCGGAAAAACTTCTCACCTCTTTTATCAGGGAGAAGATCCCTGGAACAGATACATCAGCTGACGCACCCGAAGATGTCATAATACTGAACGGCCTTCCCCGTCATACCGGTCAAGCAAAAGAGTTAAGCAAAATAGTGGATGTAAGGCTTGTGATTATGCTTGACGGACATCCTGATATAATAAAAGAGAGGATAAAGTTAAACTCAGGCGGCGACAGGAGAGGAAGGACAGATGATTCAGAAGTTGAAATAGAGAGAAAACTGGAAATTTATAAAAAACAGACAAAACCGCTTGTTGAGTATTATAAAAAACTTGACAGGACAATACTTGAGATAGAGGTGGAAATTGATACAATCCCTCTCTACATTATCCAGGGACTTGAAACAATGCCGAACCTCATCTGATTTTGTTATCCGGTGTGACCCAGGATGGACAGGGATAACCCTTTAACCTTTACTCCTGTTTGCCGGCCTGTCTGCCAGGCTGAACTCGCATCCGCAGTAATCCTGCCTGTAAAGATCAAGCTCTTTTGAAAGCTCGATACTGCGTCTGAACCCGTCTTTCTTCTTAAAATCATATTCCCTGAAACCCTCAAAAGTGCCGCCTGCCTCAAATATCAGTCCTGAATCCTTGTGAGGGCTTATGGTAAGAGTTGTTGTAAACTCTTTTATTCCAAGTCCGGCCGCCTTCCGGGCAGTATTTTCAAGATTAAAATAAAAGCATTTTCTGCACCGGCTCCCTTTTTCCGGCTCATCCTCAAGCCCTGCGATAAAGATAAGCCATCTATCATGCTCATAGTCATCCTTTATCAGTGGAACATTGAAATGTGATGCAAGTTTTTCCGCGTATTTTAACCTTTTAAGGTATTCTTCCTTGGGAAAGATATTGGAGTTTGAAAAAAAAAGGGTTACCTCACGGTTTTCGCGAAGTAACCTTTCAACGGAAGCCGAGCCGCAGGGGGCGCAGCATATATGGAGAAGAATCATTTCCTTATTTTGAGCACTTTTTCTCAACTGCGGCGCAGTATTCATCTTTTTTTTCAAGGAAGTCATAAGGAGTATTCTGTGCTTCCGCTTTATCCTGCATCTCTCTTGCTATGGCAAGATTGCATTTTCTGCAGATATGTCTGTTTTTAAGGGTAACATAATTTTTCCCCCTGACAGGATCAGTTATCATTTTTTTACACACATCGCATGTTAAATACTGCATAATTACCTCTCAATAAATATTATAACAACAAGCTGTTCTTGTCGAGTTATTTTTTGTTATTGTATAATATAACGTAGATTTAATATACCGTAAACAATTAATAGGCGGAAAACATGTTTATTATTGCTGAAGCAGGGACATCACACAGCGGGTCACTTGAAAAAGGGTTCACGCTGATAGAAAAGGCAGCCGAATCCGGGGCTGATTGCGTTAAATTCCAGGTTGTTTTTGCTGATGAGATACTCCATCCTTTATGCGGCAGGGTAAAACTGCCGGGAGGAAATACCGGTCTTTACGAAAAATTCAAAGAGCTTGAAAGAGATGAGGAATTTTTTCTCAAATTGAAGCAGGAAACAGAAAAATGCGGTATTAAATTCCTGGCAACACCTTTCGGCATAAAAAGCGCGAGACTGCTTAAAAATATCGGAGTTTCAATGTTAAAGATAGCTTCCCCTGAGCTTAATCATTACCCCCTGCTTGAGGAGGTGACTGGATATAAACTGCCGCTGATTATATCAGGCGGAGTATCGATGCTCTCTGACATAGAAAAGGCTGTTGCCATAACAGGGAGAGATATTACATTTCTCCACTGCGTAACTTCCTACCCTGCGCCGGAAGAGGATTATAACCTTGCTTTAATTAAAACACTTTCTGCTGTTTTCGGTTTTAAAACAGGAGTCTCAGACCACTCGGCAGACCCGCTTCTTGTTCCCCTTGTCTCGATGGCCCTCGGCGCGGTAACGCTTGAAAAGCACATTACACTGGATAAAAGCGGAGGAGGACTTGATGACGCAACTTCATTGAATCCGCATGATTTTAAAAAAATGAGTGGCGAGATAAGGCAGTATCAAAAATCCTGCAAAATCCGGCCGGACAGGAAAGTTCTTCTGGCAGAACTGCAGAGGAGGTTCGGCAAGGAGAAGGTCAGGGCAGTAACAGGCGACGGGGTTAAAAAGCTGGCCTCTTCAGAGAAGGATAATTACGGAAGGACAAACCGTTCTCTTATGGCGCTGCGTACAATAATGCCGGGAGAGAAGCTTAAAGAGATGGATTTTGCCCCGCTTCGAAGTGAAAAAAACCTCACACCCGGCCTTTCTCCTGATTTTGCAGAGCTGATCACAGGAAAAACAGTCAGGAATAAAATTAAAAATGGAGAAGGGATCAGGTTTGACTCATTTTTCATGGAAAACTGATAAAAATCATTTCACATCAGCATACAGGATTTATCATGTCTTAATTATTTGCTGCCTGTTTGTAATGTCTTGTTCCCATTTAATACCCCAAGTTGGCATGGGCCCTGATTCAATACCTCTCAGCGCAGAAGATATATTTACCCCGTCTATCAGGGCAAATGCTATTAAGGATATGGAATCACTTGCCAAAAAGAAAACAACTGATAAAGAAATACTTGAAATTATAAAGGAAATAAACAGAGAAAACTCGCTTTATTTTTACTCAGGGTACAGTACAGATACGGATTTTCAAATACTTAAAAAAGAGGTTTCAGTAATCAGGGCTGCGGGTGAGTATGCGAAGTTATCTCTTGATATTATTGAAAAAAACACTGCCTCTTCCTGCTGCGGTGAAAAAGAGATTGTTTTCCTTGCCTCGGTCAAGCAGCTTCTTTCGGATGCGGCAAAAGAGGCTAACCCTCTTGCGGTAAAAATTGAAAAGCTGATTCAGGAAAAGGAATGGGAAGATGAAGGAGAATATTCCGGTTCATCAGATCAGTTTTTCGATATTATGGAGCTTGAGGCGGAAATACCATACCTTAAAAAAACCAGTAACAAGCTTTATGGAGCAGTAAAAAGAATCAGCCTTTTTATCGGAACTCAAACCTGAAGATTGAATTTAGCGGTAAGCAGCCCATGCGTTTAACCCTGTTTCTCAAACTTGGCACTCAAACCTGAAGCTCATATCACGCTATCAACCCCTGCGCAGCAAGGCCTGCCTCTGTTTCCCCCTCTTTTATCCTCCTGGCCTTTACCAATCAGGCCTGCTGTCCATCCTCCGTCCCGCAACATCTACAGTTTCCTGGATAACAATAAGCGCTTTTTTATCTTTTTCTTTTACTATCTCTTTTATCCTGACAGACTCCCTTACTGTTGCGACAGTAAAAAGAAGATGGGCCTCTTTCCCCGAGGCTGCCCGCGAACCGCTTAAAACAGTAATCCCTTTTGAAAGGTCTTTCCTGATTTTACCGCTTATATCCCTCCATTTGTCTGAAAGGATAAAAACAACCTTTCTCTGGGTAAGCCCAGTAAGGACAACCTCTGTCATCTTTGATGTGACAAAAATATAAACCAGGGTATAAAGGGCTGAATCTATGGAAAACATCACTCCCGCCATTACAAGGACTATAGAGTTAAAGCTGAGAATTGTAGATCCTACCCTGAATGAAAATTTTTTCAGCAAAATAACAGAAAGAATATCAAGGCCTCCGCCTGATCCTTTTGTTTTAAGGATCATCCCTCCGCCTATCCCGGATATTATTCCGGCAAGGATCGCGGCAAGTATCTTGTCATGAACCGGTATTGTAATATGAATAAACTGCAGCGCAATTGTAAAGCTTAGAATGCCGGCGATACTGTATAGAAAAAACCGCCTCCTTACAAAAATCCACCCTGCGGCAAAAATGGGAATATTAAGTATAAAATTGAAAATAGAGACTGGTATAGAGGGAAAAACATAATGAAGAATAATGGATATGCCTACTATTCCCCCGCTGACAAACTGATGGGGGACAAGGATCCCGTTCAGTGCAATAGCTGCGATTACGCAACCTGCTGTTATCATAAAAAGATTTCTAAAAATTTCCAGTAAATTATCTTTCAAAATTAAAATTCCTGTGATTTTTATTTAGCGCTGATAAATTTATTTATTATTAAAAATCATATCAATACCGGAACCTGATTTACAGATAATTTAACAGCGTCTATGAATTGTTTTGACTGAATTACATGTTATTATAAATATGGATTCAGTTAAAGACCAGCTCAACGAACTTGCCCATGATTTCTTTGGAATTAATTATCTTTATCCCTACCAGCGCCTTGTAATCTCCAATATACTTTCTGCTGCTGAAAAAACAGGGGAAGCGCTGCCGGGACAGATAGTAATTCTTCCGACCGGATATGGAAAATCGCTCTGCTATATGCTGCCTTCTTTGATTCTTGAAAAAACAACCATGGTTTTATCTCCCCTTCTGAGTCTGGTAAAGGATCAGGAAAGAAGGCTGAAAAAAGCAGGAATCGATGTATCTGTCCTAACCGGATCGCTAAGCCGCGAAGAAAAAATGAGATCAATTGAAGATGTAATATCAGGGAAATGCAGAATTTTACTCACAAATCCTGAAAGCCTTATATCTGCTGCTGTTTCATATTTCAAGCCTGATAAAAGCAATAATCCTGTTATAAGCCATATTGTTGTGGATGAAGCGCATACAATTCCGGAATGGGGAGAGACATTCAGGGAAGCTCTTTTGAAAACAGGAGAGATAATTGATATTATAAAGCCTGACTGCGTAACTGCGTTTACAGCGACAGCTACATCTGCAATTTTTGATAAAATCAGAAAATATCTCTTTGGTGAAAGCCAGGTAAATATTATCGCGGGCAGCCCTGACAGGAGCAACATTTTCTACAGTGTGTATCCGACAATATGCATAGACAGGGAGACTGCGCTCCTGGCACAAAAGGGAGAAAAACCGCTTCTCATATTCTGCAGAAGCAGGACAGATACAGAACTTACAGCAAGAATGCTGCGCTCATCCCTCGGCAGCGATGAGATTTTCTTCTACCACGCCGGACTTGAGAAAAGTGAAAAAGAGAAAGTGGAAAAATGGTTTTTTTCATCCGGAAGCGGTATTCTGGCCGCAACCTGCGCCTACGGTCTCGGGATAGACAAGCCTGACATCAGAACAGTTATCCACAGGGGGCCTCCGGGTTCAGTTGAGGCATATCTTCAGGAATCAGGAAGGGCAGGCAGGGACGGGGAGCTGTCCAAAGCAGTTCTTTTATACAATAAATCTGCACAGACCGGAAATAATCCCACGGTTAAAGCAGATGCAGGGGTATCCACATCTTACAGTAAAATAAAAAAATTCCAGCTTTCAAGACTGAACCAGATGATTGATTACGCGGAAAACAGATCAATCTGCAGGAGAGAGAAACTTCTCTCCTTTTTTTCTGATGAGATCCCGTACTGCAGCGGGTGTGATATCTGCTCCGGCACAGAGGCTGACAGCCCTGCAGGGGCGGCTGAAATAATAAAACTTATCAAAGCCAATAACAGAAAACTCACAGGAAAAGAGGTTGCCCAAATATTAACAGGGTTTGGATCAGAAGGGATCAGAAAGATGTGGCAAAGTTTTTCAGACAGTTACTGCAGCCTCGAAGGCTGGCAGCCGGATGAAATAATGGAAGGGCTTGATAATCTTGAAAAATCAGGAGCAGTGAAAAAAGGAAAATTATTCTGGAAAAATATTTATTCTGCGCATACAGAAAGTTACAGAAAATTTATGCCCAATTGACTGCTTATATTTAATGCATAAGTGTTATTAACATGTTATAAACTTGTTATGCGCTTAACATTTCTGGGGACAGGAACATCGCACGGCATTCCGGTTATAGGGTGCACCTGCGATGTATGCAAATCAGACAACCAAAAAAACAAAAGGACAAGGGCATCTGTATGGATTGAATCAGGCGAGTCCTCAATACTGATAGATACAGCGACTGAATTCAGAATTCAGGCTTTAAGGGAAGGGATAAATAACGTGGATTGTGTTTTCCTTACTCATTCCCACGCAGATCACATTCATGGTATTGACGACCTCCGCCCCCTATCAAGGTACAAACACATACCGGTCTACGGAAATAAAAAAACAATAACAGATGTAAAAAAACGCTTCAGCTATATAAATGATAGTGCAGGAAGCGGCGGCGGAAAGCCTAAACTGATATTCACTGAAATAAATGAAAATGAGGTGACTGTTCCCGGCAGCAATACCAATCATGAAAATGAAACCATAATAAGGGAAGTAAAAATTAAACATGGGGAAAATGATATTTCAGGATACAGGATTGGAAAACTCGCATATCTTACTGACTGCAGCTATATCCCGCCTGAATCGTTTAAGATACTTGAAGGAATTGAAATACTTATAATCGGTGCTTTGAGATACAAGCCCCATCCAACCCATTTTTCAGTAAATGAAGCGCTTGAAATGATAGATAAAACAGGATGCAGAAAAGCTTACCTTACTCACATGTGCCACAACCTTGATCATGAAGCTCTTGAAAAAGAGCTCCCGCCGCATGTGAGACCTGCCTGGGATGGTTTGAAAATTAACTTTTGAACAACTTATATAATCAGATACTGGCAAAATATGTCAGATTTTTGTTACTTTGCCGCTTTTAAGACAGGTTGTGCAGATTTTAACTGATCTGAGTTTGCCTTCCACATATCCCCTGATTTTTCTCAAGTTCGGTCTCCACACTCTTCTTGTTTTATTATGAGCATGGCTGACATTATTTCCGGTTTGAACACCTTTTCCGCATATATCACATCTTCGAGCCATTTGAATAATTCCTGCCTTTATATTAAATAATAATTAGTATTCATTAATTCCTGCTTACAGGCTGTTAAAATTACCAGTTTTTCATTTTTTTGTAAATATTGAATCAATAAAAATCTGCTTGAATACTTAACGTTTTATAGTATATTTTGTTTATCCTGAGGTAAGTAGATGAATCCAGCGCAGATTTTAAATTATATATTCTGGATAAACGCAATTATTGCAGTATTTATTATAATTCTGGACAACAGGCCTCCCGAAGTTTCTATTTCATGGATAATGTTTATAATTTTTTTCCCTGTTGTTGGGCTTTTTGTGTTTGTCATGTTCGGCATTAACTGGAAAAAAACAAGACTCACAAAACAGAATCCTGATACAATTTTCAGCAAAAATCTTGAACCAATCCTCAAAAACCAGATGCATTTTTTAAAAAAAAGGACACTTTCAGATGAAAGTGAAAGCGATAAAAACAAACTGATGAATCTGCTTATGAATTCAAACAGCTCAATTCTGACGTTGAAAAACAGCTGCAGCATCTACCATACAGGCGAATATTTTTTCAGGGATCTAATAAAAGATCTTAAAAAAGCAAGATCCTCAATACATCTTGAGTTTTTTATCTGGACATCAGACCGTCTTGGAGAAGAAATTAAGGATATTCTACTGGAAAAAGCGGACGAAGGGGTTGAAATAAGGCTTCTTTTTGACGGTGTAGGCTCTTTTGGAAGAATCTCCTACAAGTATAAAAGAGAACTCAGGAAGGCAGGGATCCATTACAAGTATTACCTTGATCTTGCGGCGCCGTTTGCCATCATCAAGCTAAACTATTGTAATCACAGAAAAATTGCAGTTATTGATGGAGAAATCGCATATACAGGCGGAATGAATGTTGGATATGAATACATATCAGGAGGCAGGCGCTTTGAAAGCTGGAAAGACACCCAGATCCGGCTTGTAGGTGAAAGTGTTAGTCTTTTTCAGACAGTATTTCTCGTAGACTGGTATAACAGCTCTGATGAGCTTCTTACAGACAGGAAGTATTTTCCTGAAAATTCAATTACAGCCACAGAAATGCCTGTCCAGGTAGCTACAAGCGGAGCAGATTCCAAATGGGATTCAATACATCAGATGTATTTCACAATGATTTCCAACGCAAACAAGGAAATTTATATCCAGACTCCATATTTTATCCCGGATCAAAGCATAATGACAGCGCTTCAGACTGCGGCATTAAGCGGTATAAGTGTGAATATACTTATGACTGGTATTCCTGACAAATTAATCCCATTTTGGGCAGCGCATACCTATTTTGAGCCTCTTCTAAACGCGGGAGTCAATATCTTCCTGTATAAAAAAGGGTTTATGCATTCAAAAATTGTTATTATTGACGGTACAATAGTCTCAATTGGAAGCTGCAACCTTGATATGAGAAGTTTCCACATAAACTATGAAATAAATGCTCTTATCTATGATTCAGAAATTGCAGGTGAGATGATTGCCTCTTTTTACAAAGATCTTGAATTTTCAGAAACAGTTACGAGAGCTTATCTGCAAAAAACAGGGATATTCAGGAAATTCAGAAACTCTGCAATAAGAATACTTTCCCCCGTAATGTAGCTGCAGAGGGGTTTAAAAAAACAACCCGGATTACAGTATCCTGTTTTCCGGGTCAATAAAAGTTAATTTATTAAAATCAATAATTATAATCAGCAATTTCCCTTTCAGTCTGATGAACCTTGATTCCAATAGGTTCAAGCGCAGCAAAAACATCAGCCGGATCAAATGCTTCTTCAGGTATTACACAGCCTGTTCCTGATGATTTACCCTGGGCTATAAGCAGAGCTGCCACACCCATCGGGGAGCCTACATTTCTGATATAAGCGGTAAGTCCTTCCCACCCTTTGACAGAACCGTCTGACTTCGGGTGTGTGTGGTAAAGAACCTGTTCCATTTTTTTACCGTTTTTCTCTCCAAGCATCTGGATGTAAAGGCAGTATCCGTAAAGGTCTGTAACTCTGCCTTCTTCCTTCTGCTGCAGATAAGCGCCTATAACATCCATTATTTTCATATCAGTACCGTTATAGGTGAATTTTTCATTTTTCATAATGCCCCATTCATAAAGAGCTTTGATAAGTCTCATGTTTTTCTGGGGCCAGGTTCCCCTTACTTCTACAAGCCGCGGCGGCTTTCCGATTTTTTTAAGATATTTTGTTGCAGTATGAACCTCTGAGTGGGGGATTATATACTGAGGATTAGTTCCGTAGGGAAGAGGTGTAGGAATAAGTCTTTCCCTTGCAAACGGGGGAACCTGCTTAAGTTCGCCATCTTCATATACAACCCTGCCTGGAAGGTTTGGATCATATTCGTATGAAGTTGTTTCAAAAATCGCAGGCGAATAAGCTATAGGTCTGAAAGCGCAGTGGCTTACCCTTACAGTATCAACTTTATCAAGTTTTTCAGCTCCTGCCCTTACCATTGAATCGGTAAGCCCTGGTGTCATACCAAAACCAGGGATATGGATCTTTCCGTTCTTTTTAAAAATATCGCTGTATTTATATTCTTCACCAAATCCGTTAAGATTAAGCCCGCTGCATCCTGCCTCCGCGATAATCTTTGTCGAAACACCGTTTAATTTTATTGTTGATCCGTCAAGAACGACATCATATCCTTTCATTTTGCTATGGCATCAGCTTCATCATTGATATCAATCTTTACCACATCAACTCTTGGATCATTAAGTTCAGCCTTAAGCGCATTTGCCGCTTCAAGGTTATACTCGCCAATTGTAATCTTGTCAAAAAGATTTTTGTCTGAATTTTGTACTACAGTTCTCACTGCCCAGCCGCAAATTTTTCCAGCGCCTGCAAGAGCAAATAATTTTTTAGCCACGTTTTCATCTCCTTAGTGTATAATATTTAATTATACTTTTCATAAAGATTAATAATCTTAAATACATTATCTTGATTTAAAACATGTTTGTCAATAAGTTTTTATTATTTTTATCATCATATATTGTTATGACATTTCTAAGTTATATAATAAAGCATAATCATCGCAGATGATTTATAAAATTGGGTCCTGGCTGTATTGTTTCATATATTCATCAGACCATTGATAGGTAATCGCGATAAATTCAGCAATTGTTTTTGTAAAGTATTTTTCCTTATGATACGCGATATAGTACTTTCTTTTCAAATCTGTATCATTTATGTTAAGTGATGCAAGTTCTCCCCTTTTAATATCATTCTTTACAACGTTTCTTGAGATAAGTGAAACACCCATCCCTTCCTGTACAAGGGTTTTTATCGAATCATTGTTTGAAAATTCACACACAACATTGAATTTAAGGTCATGTCTTTTTTTAAATTGATTAAGTATATTGCGTGTACCGCTGTCAGGTTCCGGCATTATCATTGGAATATTGTTAAGCTCATGAGGCTCAATAATGGTTTTCCCCGCAAGAGGATGTTCAGGATTGATTATCATGACAATATCTTCCTCAAACAGCTCTTTTACAATAATTTTGGGATGAGACATCTCTTTTGATAAAAATCCGAAATCATAGGTAAGCTTTGAAATATAATCAACAACAAAAAAATCATTAAGCGTCATAACAGAAACATATATATCAGGATACCTGCGGTTAAATTTTATAATAATTTTTGGAAGATAAAATCCTCCGAAGGTTTCAGCAGTTACAATACTTATTTTCCCGCTTTTCTGCTGCTGGAAATCCCTGATACTTTCTTCCACCTGGGTTTCAAGCTCAAATATTTTTTCAGCCAGGGAGTACAAAGCCTCGCCAGCATCTGTTAAAAGTATTTTTTTGCCTATCCTGTTAAACAGAACAAGGTTGTGTGTAGACTGCAGCTCCTGGATCTGTCTTGTTACAGCCGGCTGTGTAATACAAAGAACATCAGCAGCTTTTGTGAAGCTTCTGTATTTAGCTGTAAAAAAAAATGTCTTTAAATGATATAGGTTCATAACTTTAAATACTATATTTAATAACTTTAAATTATACAATACAAAATTCTTAAGCAATTCTATTTTTAAAAAATTAAATATTTCCAAATCAATTGGTTTTATCAGGATATTTAAAAATATTTATGCGCCATCCATGGTATATGTCCCAGCTTCGCTGGGCAAACAGAAAAAAAGGCCATACCTTTCGGTATGACCTCTGCATTTTTAATTAAATAATAAATTATTTAAGCATCCCTTTTTCTTTGTAGAACTTTATAGCGCCTGGATGAAATGGGATTGCGCCATTTTCGTTTCCGTCCATTGCTTTTGCAAGTGTCATTTCTTTAGCAGCAGGGAAAACGCTCTGTACTTCAGCAAGACCAGGTCCATATACTGCTGAAAGATATTTGTAAACAAAATCTTCAGGAACTTCAGGGTTAGCAAGAGCAAATCCGCCGAGGAATATAGTCTCTACAGCTTTATCCTGGCCATTGTACATTCCAGCAGGAAGTGTATATGTGCCATAGAAAGGAAGTTCTTTTAGAATTCTTTCTCTTTCAGCGCCCTTGATTTCAATAATTCTGATCGGGTTCTGAGCAGAAAGCTCAATTATAGCTCCTGCAGGCTGAGCTGTTTCGAAAGCTACGCATTCAAGAATTCTATCTTTGAAAGCCATTACTCTTTCACTGTGTGAAAGCGGTTTCCAGTTCATGTCTTCTCTTTTAACGCCATATGCTTCGAAAACTTCAAGCCAGCTGGTTTCATCGCCGGATCCTGGGCTTCCAGGTGAAAAGCCATAGCTTTTGCCTGATTTTGATTTGTCAAAATCGCCAAGACTATAGATAGGTCCATCTTTATGAACAACAGCTGTCATGGGAAGAGGATAAAGGCTGAACATGAATCTAAGGTTATCAAATTTTCCTTCTTTTGCAAAATCCTTGATTCCCTGATAAGCATAGTTTGCTACGTTTGGTTCGCAGTGCCCCATGTTATACTGGCCCTGTCTCATAAGTCTTATGTTTTCTGTTCCACCGCCTGAAGCCTGTACAGTTATTACTATATCGCTATATTTCATAGCTACACCGGCAAGTCTACTAGCCATCGGATACCATGATCCGCCAAGGCTTGAGCTTCCATTGATTGCGTTGAATTTTTTTCCACCGTCTTCACCCTGTCCAGCTGCAAAAGCAAAACTGGTAAACGTTAAGGCTATCAGTAGAAAAATCAAAAATCTCTTCATACATTTCTCCTTTTATTAGTGTTAATATTTAGTTAATTTACTGTTAGGAAAATTATCACTCTGATTCAATCTTTTGTCAACTGTTTTTTGAGTTCTAATTGAGTTCTAATTTTAAATACACTATTTAAGGATTCCATATGGGGGAGTATTACTTATTTTAATTTGATAATCACTAATATGCTAAAAAAGCGCGGGATATTGATAAAAATACCCCGCTAAAAAGATTTCCATCTTTATTATTTAATAACCCCTTTTTCCTTGTAGAATTTTATGGCACCTGGATGAAAAGTAATGTCGCCTGCGCCTAAAGGGGCATTTTCAAGTGTTATGTCTTTGGTAGCTGCGGCAACACTCTGAACATCTTTAAGCCCTTTGCCGTATACACCGGAAAGATATCTGTAAATAAAGTCTTCAGGAACATCCTTGTTAGCCATGACAAATCCGCCGATTGAAATAGTCTGTACTTCTTCATCCTGGCCATTATATGTACCGGCAGGAATAACAGCAGGTATATACCATGGACTATCCTTCATTACTTTTTCCCTGTCTTTACCGGAAATCTCAAGAATTCTGATAGGAGTCAGCGCAGATGCTTCTAAAATACTGCCTGAAGGCTGTGCTGTTGTATAGCCTATTCCTTCAAGAACTTTGTCCTTGAATGCCATTACTCGTTCTGTGTGGGAAAGCGGTTTCCAGATCATGTTCTCTTTAGGTATCTCGAAAGAAGCAAATATCTCTTCCCAGCAGTAATCATCGCCTGATCCCGGGCTTCCAGGAGCAAATCCGTATTTTTTCCCGCCATTAAGCGCCATGTTATAGTCATACATTGTTTTTATCGGCCCGTTCTTGTGTACTACTGCGCATGCTGCGTTTGGATACAGGTTTGTAACAAATGTAAGATTATCATATGCTCCGTCTTCCTTGAAAAGCTTGATGCCTTTAAATGCATAATTGGCTATATTGGGTTCTACAAGTCCCATCTGATACTGGTTCTGTCTCATGAGTCTTACGTTTTCTGTTCCGCCTCCGGATGACTGGACTGTAACAACTACACCGCCGTGTTCCATTGCAGCTCCTGCCATTCTTGCCGCTGTAGGATACCATGTACCGCCAAGACTTGAGCTTCCCATAACTGCAGAATACTGTCCTTCACCTGCCCCTCCTGAAAATACCAGGCAAGGCGCTGCAATTAATACCAAAACCGCTAAAAAAAACTTTTTCATAAAACTCCTCCTTAATTTGTAATTATCAATTCTGCAGTGAGAACTGCAAGAAATAAAATCACTAATACAATTATCAGATCAGTTTTTTGATTTGTCAATCAAATTTTATGATATTTACTATAAGTTTTTATTATTCTTAAAGGTTTTTATATAATAATCAATAATAGACTCATTGCTAATTCATGATTTTGCCTAATATCTGCCGAAACAGCGTCTATTTGTATATACATTTATTGACAGAATTCATTATATCAGCTATATTTTACAAATTATTAAACAAGGGGGGCCCATGTCAGAAAAGATGAGCAGCCAGCTTAAGCTGGAAGGAGACATAAATATCTCTGAAAAAAGAAAAAAATGGCAGGATGAGAATATCGGAAAAGAGACCGCGGAAATACTTGAGGAAGACAGCAGGTATTTTTTGAAGCAATCACTTTCCTCCCCATGTCTTAATGTGCTTAAATCAGCTAAAGGGGCCTGGATTGAGGATTATGAAGGGAGAAAATATCTTGATTTTCACGGAAACAATGTGCATCAGGCAGGATTCGGGAATAAGGATGTTGTTGATGCTGTAAAAAAACAGCTTGATGAGCTTTCCTTCTGTACACGGCGCTATACAAACAAAATTGTGATCGAATTCGCAAAAAAAATTGCTTCCCTTACCCCGGGGAATCTCAATAAAATGCTTTTTGCCCCCGGCGGGGCAGAGGCAATCTCAATAGCGATTAAGCTTGCGCGTATTGCGACAGGCAGGTATAAGACAATCTCAATGTGGGATTCCTTTCACGGCGCAACACTTGATGCAATATCTATCGGAGGGGAGGCGGTTTTCAGGAAAGGGATAGGCCCTTTATTAAGCGGAACAGAGCATGTCCCACCCCCTGATATTCACAGACGGTTTATGGATATCGGTAAACCTGAAGAATGGGAAATACTCTGGGCAAAATATATTGAGTATATTCTTGAAAAAGAGGGTGATATCGCAGCTGTTATTTCAGAGCCCATGAGAAGCACGCCCTATGTTCCTTCAAAAGAATACTGGCAGATTGTAAGAAAAGCCTGCGACAAATACGGTGCTCTCCTTATTTTTGATGAAATACCGCACGCGCTTGGAAGGACAGGGAAGTGGTTTACATGCCAGAATTTTGATGTTACGCCTGATATCCTTGTTATAGGAAAAGGGCTCGGAGGGGGAGTATTCCCGATCGCCGCGACAATAGCGGATGAAAAGCTTGATGTGGCAGGCCATATCGCGCTCGGACACTTTACACATGAAAAAAGCACTCTAGGAGCTGCGGCAGGGCTTGCTGCAATCAACTATATTGAAAAAAACAACCTTGTTGAGCATTCAAGAACTCTTGGAAAGTATTCCCTGAAAAAAGCAAATGAGATGATGGAGAGGCATCCTTTGATAGGCGCGGTACGCGGGATAGGGCTTTTTATCGGGATAGAACTTGTGAAAAACAGGGAAACACGGGAAATAGCGGCAGAAGAGGCGGAAGAGGTTATGTATAGAGCCCTGTCAAAAGGGGTAAGCTTCAAGCTTACAATGGGCAATATTCTTACACTTACACCCTCTCTTGTAATTACAAAAGAAGAGATGGATTTCGCGCTCAACGCAATAGAAGAGGCAATTTCAGAGGTTGAGAACAAATAAAAGGCTTTTAGAAGTGAAGCAGTGCGGCGAAAACTGATCAGCCCCAGTAAGAGTGATCAGAATCAGGGGCTGGTTTCAATAAACAGAAGATTGCCCGGAGGAAGAGCTGTTGTCTCATACAGGGCATCGGCAAGTTTACCGCTTATTTCAAAAAATTCCTCCCTGTAATTTTCTTTGATATTCTCAAGCAGCTCTTTCCGCGAAGGATAATTATCCAGAAGGGCGGGAATTATATACTCAAAAAAATATTCCTTGCCCTTCTCCGGTGTCTGCTGCAGGTTGTAAGCCATGAATTCATTTACAACAAGGTACTTGTTGGTAATATCATAGTATTTATGGGCAAGAAATATTTTCCAGAAAGTTTTCACCTCGTCAGAAGCCTGGTCCCATATTGATTCGCATTTTTCCCTGAATTCTTTTGAAGAAAAAAAGACTCCATGATATCCCTCATGAGAGATAAACACTTTACGCAGAAAGGAGCTTGACTCACGAGATATGGAAAGTATACCGCCCCCTGCAGGCTGAAATTCAGTGCCTGTTGTTTTCCTTATTGCATTGTTTTCAAGCAGCAATAATTTAAGCAGTTCTTCTTCGTCAGACAGGATAAAACCGGTTTTTTCAGCCAGATTAAAAAAATCGCTCAAATCCTCTGCTCTGTAATCGTGTGCATTCCATCCATGAAGTTTTTCCATTTCACTGTCTGTAAGAAGAGTCCCTGCTGTCCCTGGTTTTTCCACGAAAAAGGCAAGCCTTTTAAACATCGCATTCTGGAACCTGTAATCAATTGTATCAATCAGCAGGAATTCAGGAAAAACTGACCAGGAAAATATTTCATAGTTTTCATTTCTCCAGTTTTCCATGCCGTAATCAAGCATGGAATTAAAATCTGCTTCTATTGCTGTATGGAGGGGATGAGATTTGCCGCCTGAAAAGCGGAAAACTGAAACTGCATTTACTTCAGGCACTGATCTTTCAATTAAGGGAGAAACTGAAAATCTTATCTTATCCGGCACAACATGGAATATCGCATCAAGGTCAGCCGAAGTTATGTTAATAATATCTTTAACAGGAAATATTTTTACACTTTTGTTATTATCTTTTGAGTAAAAATCAAGCAGCACTTTATTATCATCATGACGGGATAAAGCCCTGTTTTCAAGACTGATTGTAATTTTGTCAGGATTTTTGTCACTGAAGCTGTTTTTTACATTAAAAGCAAAAATTTCATTCTTCGCATCCGCTGTTCTTCGGAAATTCTCACTCTGATATAAGATTCCCTTTTCTTTTTTATATCCTTCAAAATACTCAGTACTGCTTATTATCCATACTTTAAGGAGAGGGGAAATATCTTTGGTACCTTCTGCCAGGCTTTTCTCCGGCCCTGTCACTTCGGAAGATTGTGTAATTGAAAAACCCTCAATAGATAAGGATTCCTTTACAGTAAAAAAAAGAAGAGCTTTCGAAGGTTCATCCGAAGTAAATTCAATACTGCGGGGAGGAGCTTCTGCCAAATGCATAGTAAAAAAATGAGTTCCCGTGATTTCCGGTATTTCAGCTTTTAAGAAAACAGGATGGCTCCTGTTTTCCAATCTGTATGGCTTTTTGAATTTATAATAATCTGATTTATCATCACTGTTTTTTTCTAAACGCAGGGCTGTTTCCTCATGTTCACCGTTAGTTTTAAGTTTTCCGTAAAAAACCCCATCAGTGTTTTCACAGGATACCAAATAAATATTTAAAATTATTATAACAGACGCAAATAGAGTTTTATTCATCACCATATATAATAACCCTGTTTTTTCCCTGTTTTTTTGCCGCATAAAGTGCTTTGTCTGCTGCTTCAGAGATTGTTTCAGCAAGGGAAAGATCAGGATAGCCTGCTATGCCGCAGCTGAAAGTCACATGAAACTCCTCTCCTTTCGCGTGGTGAGAAATATTGCTGAAATTGACTCTTATTCCATCCATGACTTTTTTAGCGTTTACAGGCGAGGTATTATTTAAAATAACCACAAACTCCTCCCCGCCGTAACGTCCTATGATATCAGTGGTTCTGAGTCTTTCAATCAGCATATAGGCAAGGCTTTTAAGTATAGTGTCGCCGACAAGATGTCCGTACTTATCATTTACAGATTTAAAATTATCAAGATCTATCATTGCGTAGCTTAACGGAAGATTCATTCGGTTTGAGCGCAGAAGCTCTCTGTAGAAGTTGTCATTCAGGTTTGTATGATTAAGCAGCCCTGTCAGCGAATCCCTTTCCATAAAATGCCTTAAGCTTTTTGATCTGTATATCCTGTTTGCGACAATGTTCACAAGTATTTCATCATTTACAGATTTATTTATAAATTCATCACCTGAAAATGGAACATTGCTATCAATTGTAGAAGGTTTGTCAAATGCTGAATAAAGGATAATGGGAGTTGAAACAAATTCTTCATGCTGCCTGATGACAGAGGCAAGCTCAATGCCGTTGCACCCTGGCATAAGCATGTCAATAAAAACAAGGTCCGGAGAGGCTTCAATAATAAGGTCAAAAGCTGAATAGGGGTCAGAAGTTACAGATGTTATCATTCCGTACTTTTGAAAAAGATGCGCATAATAGGAAAGGGTATCCATATCATCATCAATAATCAGGACATGATCCGGCTTTATCCTTCTGCTGTCTGCAAAAAACTCGATTTTATCAACCAGTTTTATGATATTTATCGGGCTTTCGAAAAAAGCATCACCCCCGCTTTTGAGCGCGAAAAGGCGTGTTAAAAAATCGTTATGGGCTGATGTATAAATAAATTTTGTACATCCCCGTTTTTCTTTCATATTAACAAGCCTTGTCCCTGATGCAGGATTTTTTTGAAGACAGTCAATATCAATCAGAGCGAGGTAAATTGTCTCATTTTCAAGATATTCAACTGCTTTATCTTTGTCTGTAAAATATTCAACCTGATATCCGAAATAGGCGAGTTTCCCTTTAAGTTCTTCCAGGTATTTCTGATTTTCAGGATTGCAGATAACAAGTTTTTTATCCCAGGAGGCAGGAATTTTTTCAAACATCCTTCCATGTGTTACAGGCAGAGCTGTAACTGAATAGTTATTTCTGACCGCAGAGGGGTTATTGACTCCTGTAAGTAAAACCTGCACTTCTTTAATTGCCTTTTTTACATAATCAATATCAAAAATATTATCAGCTGTCTCATTCTCAATATATCCGGCAAAGTATTGATCAACCTTCTTTAGTAATGCGCTTATGGCTTCGAAGCCGAAACTGCCTGCTGAACCTGCCAGCTTGTGAATATCAGCCCTCAACTCTGAGGCTTTTTTCTTATCTATCCCGGAGAGCAGTACCAGTTCAAATTTATCATTAATATTTTCAATATTAAGAGGCAAATTGTTAATGTAGAAAGATTTTAGTTCATCAAAACTTTCAAAGTCATGATTTTCCCTTGAATTCAATTTTTCACCTTCTTTTTAATATACTTTTAGCAAAAACATTTTAAATTATACTATCTATAGTACAATAATTATATAAAATAAATCTGAAAAAAAATAGTTGCAGCCATTTTTTTAAGACAACATGGATAGTGGGATCTTTTTTCCCCTGTGTTTTTTTCCTTGTTGCAAATATACCCTGACTGATGTATTTTTATATTATCATGGATAGCAATCAAACAAAACTATCAACCAGTCTTGAAGACTACCTCGAAGCCATACTCATTCTTGAATCAAAAAACAGGGTAGCACGGGTAAAAGATATTGCAGCCCTGCTGAATGTGCAAATGTCTTCTGTAACCTCTGCCCTGAAAAACCTGAGAGAGCGCAGCCTTATCAACTATGAAAAAAATTCATTTATTTCCCTCACAGATAAAGGGAAAAAGATTGCATCGACTGTACGAAAAAAACACGATATAATCAATGATTTTCTTCAATCTGTCCTGAGGCTATCAAAAGCAGAATCAGACAGTACAGCATGCGAGATTGAACATACAATATCAATTGATACAGCATTGAGGCTTAAAAACTTATCAGAATTTGTTAACAAACACCTTTCTGAGTCAGGAATGACTGATGATGTATGGGAAAAAATACTTTCAGAATAACCGGGGAAATCAGTCTGATTTAAAAACTTAAGGTTTTAAAATTTCATCTTATTTAAAAGCACTTTTGCACAGATGGCTTAAAAAACAGCTTGGGCACAATGGCTTGCGGGCATGGCATGTTCTCCTACCATGGAGATTAACTGTCATGGAAAACCGGTACTGTTTTTTATTTTCAATAATCAAGGCAATCTCTTTTTCTATTTTTTCAGGCTCTTTTTGTTCTGTAAGGCCAATTCTTTTTACGACACGGGCAAAGTGCGTATCAACAATTACTGCAGGTTTTCCAAATACCCCTCCCATAATAACATTGGCGCTTTTCCGCCCGACCCCGGGAAGCAATACAAGTTTTTCCATTGTATCAGGCACCTCTCCATTGAAATCCTTAACCAGCATTAAGGCAGTGTTTTTGATATTTTTCGCTTTAACCTGGTAAAAACCTGTAGACCTGATTATCTCCATTATATCATCAAGGTTTCCCTCAGACAGCTCTTTTGGCCCGGGATATTTGCTGAAAAGTACAGGAGCAACCTCCATTACCTGGCGGTCTGTAGTTTGAGCTGAAAGTATAACAGAAATTAATAGCTCGAAGCTGCTTCGGTAATGGAGAAACTCTATTTTATCAGGATAATTTGAATCAAGAAGAGTGAATATTTCATTTGCCAGATATACAAGCTCAGTCTGCTTCATATTCAAAAAATACCATCCATATCTTGACCATGTAAAGTGATAGCAGTATAATTCAGCAGATTTTCGGGATGTAGCCTAGTGGCTAAGGCGCCTGCTTTGGGAGCAGGAGATCGAAGGTTCGAGTCCTTCTATCCCGACTCGCGCGTCCATAGCTCAGCTGGATAGAGCATCGCCCTTCTAAGGCGAGGGTCAGAGGTTCGAATCCTCTTGGACGTAAAAAAAAAGAGATTGCCCACAGGGCGGTCTCTTTTTTTTGTCTAACAGAAAGGATTCGAACCAAAGGAGCGCCGACCGGCGGGAGGAAAAGCCGACAGGAGGTCGGCGTCAGCGACTGAGGCGGCCTGAGTCCGGCAGCAGGATGTTGCCGGAACGAAGGCGAATCCTCTTGGACGTAAAGAGGCTCCTTGGGAGCCTTTTTACGTCCGGCTGTGAAAAGATTGATATTTTTATCAGCGACTGTCTGTTTTAATTTTTCCAATAAGCCGCAGAAGACCATCAAGAATAGTAAGGGGGTGAGGGGGGCATCCCGGGATATAAAGATCTACAGGAATCATGGCATCAGCGCCGCCTAAAACCTCAAGATGCCCTGCATAAGGGCCGCCCGCTATTGCGCAGGCCCCGACAGCAATGACTACTTTGGGATCAGGGACAGCATCATAGGTTTTCTTCAGGGCAAGTTCCATATTTTTTGTTACAGGGCCTGTAACCAGAATACCATCAGCATGTCTTGGGGATGCAACATAATTGATCCCGAAACGCCCCAGGTCCCACCCGATTGTGGTCAATACATTTACGTCAGCCTCACATGCGTTACACCCTCCGGCGCTGACCACACGCAATTTAAATGAACGGCTGAAAAGTTTTTTCATTTCCCTTCCCATTTCCGCTGCCAGTTTAATTTCATTTTCATCCATCCTGACAAGTAAATCTTCCCTGTTTCTGACAGAAAGGCGGTAATCACAGGTCAGCTCAATAGCGCCGGCAGGGCAGGCTTCAATACAGTCTGTACAAAAAAGACATTTTCCCATATCAATTGTTTTTGTCTGAAGGTCTATGGCATTTACGCCGCAGGCATCTGAGCAGACTCTGCACATTGGGCTGCACTTATCTGAAGATATATGGGGAAGCCCCCTCAGCCTGTCAGGCAGAGCAGGAGGATTTCCCTTAGGGAATTTTATGGTTTTGTGTCCCTGTTTTATCCGGGTCAATATTTCCTTGTACATTTTTCTTTCCTCAATTTACAGATCATGTCCGCAATAGGACAGGTTAAAGCTCTTGTTGCAAAGGGGGAAATCAGATATTTCCTGATTTCTCAGTACCTGGGCAAGGGCAATCCAGTTATGAAAGGAAGGATCAGTTACCTTGTACCTTACAAACAAACCTTTATCATCAGTAATTCCCACATGGCATATTTCACCCCGCCATCCTTCATTAAGCGATACCGCAAGACTCTCCGGAGCCAACTGCCCGGGCTGAGTCAGGACAGGGCCTGAAGGAAGGGAATCAAGCTGATTGCGGATAAAGGAAAATGAGTGCCCGATTTCCATCCACCTTACATAAGCGCGGGCAAAAACATCTCCCGAATCACATGTTGATACCGGAATCTGGGCAAACTTGAATATACCTGAAGGATGGGTAGATCTGATATCACGGCTAAGCCCTGCAGCCCGCGCGGGAGGGCCGACTATCCCCAGCTCTACTGCTTTTTCCATGGAAAGAGCTCCGGTATCCTCAAAACGGGCAAGGACTGACTGGTTTTCCCAGAGCAGGTTAATGGCATCCCGCGCCTCTTTTTCGTTTATGGCAAGCCGCTTAAGGAGATCCGCAACCCTATCAGGTTCCGCGTCAAAACCAGTCCCGCCGGGGCGGACCATTCCGCGGCCAAAGCGGCTGCCGCATAAAACAGCAGTCATATTAAGCAGTTCGCCTCTTATCCGCCCGCAAAAACTGGCAGTCGGCAGATACCCTACATCCCCGGAAAGCGCTCCAAGATCGCCGATATGGTTGGCAAGCCTCTCAAGTTCAAGTGCAATGCCTCTTAGCGCCTGGGCGCGGGGTGATATTTGGGTCTGTGACAGCGCCTCCGCTATCTGGCAGTAACTGGTTGTGTGCCCTACAGTGGTATCTCCTGCCAGTGTCTCCATATAATGGAGTGTTCTTGAGTTTGGCCCCCCAATGAGTGCTTTTTCCACTCCCCTGTGCTGGAAGCCCAGCGCAATTTCAAGATGATAAACCTCTTCTCCATAACACTGAAACCTGAAATGCCCGGGTTCAATAACACCGGCATGCACCGGGCCTACCGCAACCTCATGAACCTGCTCCCCTTCTACACGGTAAAAATCCCCGACCGCAGGCAGTATTAAATCATCATCAGAACGGCCCCATGCATCCACACCTGTCCAGGAAGAAGTAAAACAGACAGGTTTAAACCATGGGTGGCCTTGTGCTTTCAGGCCGAACTGTTCTGAAATCTCTCTCTCAAAAAGATGGGCCTGGGGACATTTTGGAGTAATGGAAGGGAATGAAGTCCCATTGATAACAGACTTTGCTGCAGTCAATTGATTCTGTTTATCATCAGAAAGAATGACAAATAGATCAGTCTGCCCTTTTTTGCCGGCCTGAACTCCAAAATAAGAGCTTATCCGTTTGCCGGAAGCAGTTTCCTTTATTATGGAGCTGGAAAATTCATCAAATTCCATTAAAGGGATGGAAGAGAGTGGTATCGAGTTGCCATTGATAATTTTTTTCATATCGCATTCCCCAAAAATTCAACTGCCTGACTCAGCATATCACGCAAAAATGGAGGGAGATAAACACCCAGAAAAACAACAATTACCAGAAACAGGATAACAGGAAGGGTTGTCAATATGCTTTCGTTAAAATCACTGTTATCAGCATCCTCCGGCGGCTTTCCCTGTACTACCTTTAAAACAGTAATACCCATTCCAATAAAAACAGCCAACAGAAAAATCAGATAGAGGGAGCCGCTCAGGAAGCGGCCGGATAAAAATGCGCCGTTTAAAATTGTGAATTCACTGACAAAAGGGCCAAATGGGGGAGCACCGGTTATGGCAAAAAACCCGGCAAGGAAAAGGCCGGCTGATAAAGGGATACGGCTGAAAGCACCCTGTACAAGGTCTGTGCTTTTATATTTAAAAGCACGGTGGATATTGGCTGCCGAGAGGAAAAGAACCCCTTTTGTCATGGCATTCATAATTACATGCAGAAGCGCCCCCCACAGGGCAATTCCACCGATTCCCACCCCAAGCGTTATTATTCCCATGTGCTCGACACTGGAGTAAGCAAGCATCCTTTTGAAGTCCCGCTGGTTTATCATGAAAATTCCTGCTGTTGCCATGGAAAAAAGTCCAATAAAAATCATCAGCCTTGAGGTAAAAGCACCCTGCCCTGCCGCGTTTGTAATCTGATAGATCCTCAAAAGGGCCAGAAAAGCGCCGCTGGTAACTCCTCCGGAAAAAATCGCCCCTACAACTCCAGGTGCCTCTCCATAGGCATCAGGTTTCCAGGTATGCATTGGAGCCAGCCCCATTTTTGTTCCGTATCCTACCAGAAAAAGAATAAACGCGGATCGAAGCCACAGTGGAGACATAAAAGCCGCATTGGAAGATAGAGTTATCAAATCAAGGGAAGGTTCTTTACCTCCCTGGACAAGAGAGTATGCAAGAAATAAAGTACCCAGAAGAGCCATGGCGATACCTACTGAACCAACCAGCAGATACTTCCATGTCGCTTCAATACTTCGGGGAGAGTGGTTAAAGTAAATAAGCGGAGCAGTTACCAGAACTGTCCCTTCAATCGCTACCCACATGAGTCCAAGATTATGAGACCAGATAGCCATGCTGATCAGTCCCAGGAAAGCTGAAAAACTTGCGGTAAAAACCCGGTTTGACCGGTCAGGCCGGTAGCGGAGATATCCGACCGCATAAAAAGAGGAGAGAAGATACAGAATCGAGACTGTCAGCAGAATTATCGCGGCCGGAGGATCAAGAACAAACCATGAACTATAATTTCTATATTCAGGGCGAAGGAGAACTATTACAGTAATTACAGAATGGAGGACTCCGGACAGGGGTAATAAAACCGGACGGCTGCCATTCCATGGATAAATCAGGGCAATCAGTGCCGCAGCAATTGGAAAAACAATAAGTATCACTGCCATTTCTTACTCCTCCCTGAGCACCGCAAGTTTGCGGGTATCAAGTGATGAAAACGCCTGGTTGATGTGGTTGGTAATAATTGAGATGATAAAAATACTGACAAAAAGGTCAAGAAGCATTCCTGTTTCAACAACCAGAGGAATAGCATCAAGAAGCAGCATACTGAAAATATAAATACCGTTTTCCAGAAGCAAATATCCCAGAACCTGAGAGAGAGCCTTTACCCTGGTGGTAAGCATAATAAAACCTGCGATAATCGTGGATATTGAAGTGGGTATAAGCAGCGAAACTCCATTGTTTGCAGATGGAGCTGTGTTTGCGAAAACCAGAAACGCTGCTCCTGTTACAAGAGCTCCGAGAATTGTTGACAGCAAAAGGCCAAGAAGGGGTTCCACTTCTTTTTTAATCTTCACATCCCGCATCGCCTTGATCATCATTGCAGGAATAATAAAACCCTTCAGTGAAACAGCGGACAATGAAGAAACAATCTCAGGAAGTGTTATTACCGGATGCACCAAAAGAGGAAAAAGCCCCAGAAGTATTCCCTGGGCCGCTATAATTTTGATAACAGAATGGATACGGCTGCTTCCCAGGGCGAAAAGATTTAAAATAAGCACAATTACAAACAATGCATTAAGAATATCATTCATTTATTACCTCACAAGCATTATAAAAGCAGATCCGCACAGGAGGATCGACGCGATAAGCAGGGCAGGAACCCGGGGCATACGGAGCCTTGCCATAATGGATTCTATCATCCCGATAACAAAAGACAAAAGAAGAAGTCCCCCGGCCAGCACAAGGGCTGCTGTCCAGACAGGAAGGAGCTGAAGTGGAAGTATGAGATTAAGCAATAAAGACCCTGTGACAAAAAGTTTTACCGCAGAACCATACTCAATAAGCCCAAGAAGCGGCCCGCTGTGATCCAGCACCATTACTTCATGGATCATTGTAAGCTCAAGATGGGTATTGGGATCATCTACCGGTATCCGGCAGTTTTCTGCTAAAAGAACTATAAAAAGCCCGACAGAAGTCAAAAGAAGCGGAGCTGCATTTCCGATGGCAGAGATATTTTTTACACTCAATGAGAGCATTCCTTCCAGGGAAAATGAGCCGGAAAGACGGGCAAGGACCAGAAATACAAAAAACAAAGCTGGTTCGATTAGCACTGCAAAGGTAACCTCGCGGGCTGAACCCATCCCCTCAAAAGCTGAGCCGGTATCAAGCGCGGCTGATGTGGTAAAAAACCGGGAAAGGGCAAACATATATGCGAAAAGAATAAAATCGCCAGGAAACGATATCAGGGGAGGAATTTTTCCAATAGGTAAAAAAAGGCCTGCCGCGGCAGCTGTAACAAGACTTATTACCGGCCCTGCGCGGAATACCCAGGTTGCGGCAGAACTGATTACCATCCCTTTTTTCAAAAGCTTGAAAATATCGAAGTACCGCTGCAGAAACGGAGCTCCCCGCCGCCCCGCGAAAAGGGCTTTTGTCTTGTTGATAACCCCTATAAGAAGAGGGGGAAAGAGCAATAAAAACAGCAGATGAATTATTATAACCATGTACAACTCCCAAAATACCAAAAAACAGCAACGCTGTGATAATCACCTTATAAAAGGATTTTTCTCCTGTCTTCCCTTCAGATTCCCTTCGGATTTGCTGTTACCGAAGATGGAAAGATATTATTTTGTAAAAAGATCAATAAACAACTGTTTAAACGGTATCATGGAGGCTAATAAAACACACAAAGCAACAACCAGATACAGTACATAAGATTGAGTCTGCCCCTGCTGAAAACGGAAAAACCATCGGGCCCTGTTTCTCAGGAAATTGAAATCCGGAATCAATACCTGGTCAAGGACCGGGTCGCTTACATGACTTTCAAGGCAGCTGCCGGCGGGAAAGCTTTCAGCTATCCGGGGTAAGTTTTCATGAGGTTTTAAAACCCAGCTGAAAAGCCCGGTAAGAGAGCGGGCAAAGGATCCGGCAGTATATTGCATCCGCTTATCCGGCTGCGCGTAACCGCAATCCCAGGTTCCCTCAATTCGCTCCATTTTACGTTTATATCTTGAAAATATTACAAAAAGTAAAGTAAACAGTAATATTACAGCGCTCATTATTCCGCTGAGCCAGCCAAATGGTACCAAAGCGGTAAGTGAAACTGCTGTTATAGCAGCCGGCATATAGCTAAAACCCTGCCAGACATCAATCGCTCTTTCAAGAAAAGGTGCTGAAAGTACAGGAAAAACCCCTATGACAAGGCAAAAAACACTTAAAATAACCATGGGAATAACCATTGTAGGGGGAGACTCAATCCTGTTTTCAGCAGCATCAGTTCTGGGAGCGCCTGAAAAAACCGCTCCATAGACTTTAACAAAACACGAAACTGCCAGAGCGCCTATCATGGCAAGGACTGGAACAGCAAGCAGAGAAAGGGAAAGCAGTTTTTCAGTCGATCCGGCAGATCTGAAAAAACCGAGATAAATAAAAAATTCGCTGATAAAGCCGTTTAGGGGAGGCAGCCCGCTGATTGCGGCTGCGCCTATCAAAAAAGTAAAAGCTGTCAACGGCATCTCTTTTGAAAGTCCGCCAAGCCTGTCAATCTCTCTGGTCCCGGTTCTGTGCAGCACTGAGCCTGCCCCGAAAAAGAGCAATGACTTAAAAAGGCTGTGGTTCCACACATGGAGCAGACAGCCTGC
>JAVEZE010000001.1:0-60676 GCA_034003145.1 Spirochaetia bacterium | reverse complement strand
GTATCACAGCCTTGTCTGCAATTATATGTTTTATACTTCCTGTATCCCCTTTTTTATAATTATAGTTTTCAGTAACCTCTATCCCTGTTACTTTTCCTCCGGTATTCCTGATGAAACCGGTGAAGTGTGTGTGAAACATGATTTTAATATTTTTTTCTTTTATTTTCTGTATCAGTTTTTTTACAATCACGGCCCCTGAAATCCCTTCAGGTGTGAAACATCTCGGGACAGAGTGTCCGCCGAATATCTCGATCTTTTCAAGGAATGGAACGCCGATATAGTCACGCAGCCATTCATAGGCTTCTTTTGAATTATCAGTTACAGTTTTTACAAGCTCAGGATGATTGATTCCAAGCCCTGCTCTCATCATGTCTTTGTAAAAGAGTTCTGGTGAATCAGTTATACCTGCTTTCTTCTGCTCTACTGTACCGGCTGCTGCAATACCTCCGTCGCTGATCAGGGAGTTGCCCCCGGGGGCATGCATTTTTTCTATGATAACAACAGATGCGCCGGCATTATGGGCTTCAATGGCTGCGCTTAAGCCGGCAAATCCGGTTCCTATTACAATTACATCAGCCCTGCCTGAAGGAACTGCTCCCCCTGAAATCTGATTAGTCAAAATAATGCACTTCTCCTTTTTTCCTGATATGCAATTGAGCATAAATAAATATTTATTTGCAGCTTTAATTATAGTACTATTTATTTTTAAGATGTACCCTTAATCAGGTTGAGCCTAAAAAAAAGGATGGAAAAATGGAAAAAATGATTATAGATTTCAGAAGCGACACTGTAACAAAACCGACCGAAGGTATGAGGAAGGCTATGTATGAAGCTGAGGTCGGGGATGATGTCCTTGGAGACGATCCGACAGTTAAAAAACTTGAGGAGAGGATATGCTCCCTGCTCGGCACGGAAAGCGCCCTGTTTGTATCAAGCGGAACTCAGGCTAACCTTCTTTCCATAATGAGCCACTGCGAAAGAGGGGATGAATACATTGCCGGGCAGAGCGCTCACTGTTACAGCCACGAGGGGGGAGGGGCTGCCGTCCTTGGGAGCATCCAGCCGCAGCCGGTAGAGTTTAAGGGAGACGGTACGCTCTCACTTGATGAGGTTGAGGCAAAGATAAAGCCGGATGATTTTCATTTTGCAAGAACACGGCTTTTATGCCTTGAAAATACGCAGGACGGAAAAGCGCTTCCTCTTGATTACATGAAAGAGGCATCCCTTTTTTGCAGGGGAAAAAACCTTTCTTTCCATCTTGACGGTGCACGGCTTTTCAACGCAGCCGCCGCCGCAAATGTTCCGGCAAAAGAGATAGCATCCCTCTTTGATACAGTGTCTGTGTGCCTTTCAAAAGCACTTGGCGCGCCTATAGGCTCGCTTATGTGCGGGAAAAAGGAAAATATCGATACAGCAAGAAGATGGCGAAAAGTCCTTGGCGGTGGAATGAGG
This sequence comes from Spirochaetia bacterium, assembly GCA_034003145.1. GTDB lineage: Bacteria > Spirochaetota > Spirochaetia > CADAEX01 > CADAEX01 > JACKPD01. The sequence goes on along the minus strand of JAVEZE010000001.1, from coordinate 59,224 downwards.
CAGGCCGGTATTATCGCCGCGGCAGGGCTTTACGCGCTTGAGAATAATATAGAAAGACTTTGTGAGGATCATGAAAACGCGAAATTACTTGCAGAAGGTTTATCAGATATAAAGGAGATGGAAATTATTTACCAGGCTACCAATATGGTTTTTGTAAAACTCCTTAAAGGAGACCCTGCATCACTTGCTAGCGTACTTAAAAATGATGGCATATTGATTCTGCCTGGCAAGATAATCAGGTTTGTAACTCATCTTGATGTAAATAAGCCTGATATATTAAAAACAGCAGATTTGATTGAAAAATATTTTATTTCCTGATTTTTACGGGGAATAGAATATAAACAACAGATGCAAAGAGCAGATTATTAACCTGACTGTCAAAAAAAGAAGCTGTCAAAAAAGGTGTTTATTGAATGGATTGCCCCGCCCAGGATACTTCCATTTTTTTTAAAAGATGTGTATTGAATATCATAATATTTCCTCATATTGTTCAGTGAAATATCAGATATTTTTTCCCTTAATTTACCAATAAAAAAATCACCTGCATCAACAATTTCGCCTGTAATAATAATCAGTTCAGGATCAATCATCATGCATACGTTGGATATTCCGATAGCGTATAATTCTGCAAACTCTTCCATTACTTTCATTGCAGCAGGATTCCCATTATTTGAGTCATTAAAAATAATTGAAATTGTAAGTGAACCAGAATCTTCTGTATTACCGCTTTCTTTGTATAATTCTTTTGCTCTGTTAATGATTTTATCATATGATATGACATTTTCAAAACACCCTCTTCCTCCGCAGTGACACACTTCCTGGGATGCCGGGTCAATCCTGATATGGCCAATTTCACCGGCAAGATAATTATTACCTATATACATATTCCCTTTAATTATGATACCGCCGCCGACGCCTTCAGAACCTGCGGAAAACACAAGAAAATTCTTTGTGTTTCTGGCTTTGCCGATTGCCTGTTCTGCCAGGCATATAAACCTGATCTGATTATCAAGGTGAAAATTAAAATTTTCAGAAGTTTTTTCTTTTAGCATTCTTATTATAGGAGTTTTATATTTCCATGAAGGGAACCGTGAAGCGGTCAGTATTTCTCCTTTTTCAGAATCAGCAACTCCAGGGGCAGCGATGGAAAGTCCAAGTAATTTTCGTGATATATAAACAGCATCAGAAGTTACTTCATTGATAAAATTTGAAGTTATTGAAATTACATTTTCTATTGGTTCATTATTGCCAATAGGAATTGTCCTGTCGATTTCAATATTCGCGTTTGTATCGGTAGTTACCAGGCGGATTTTAATATCTAAAATATGAACAGATATTGTATAGCCGTATAAATGGTTTAACCCGTAAAGATCAGGTTTTTTACCCCCCTTGCTGCTGGAAATTCCCTTGCCTTTAAAAATAATCAGGTTTTTTTGTATTAAATATTCAAATATTTTAATAACTGTGGTTTTACTGAGTTTAATTGTTTTAGCTGCTTCGGTTATTGATATATAATCATTTTCCCTGAATAGCTTAAATACAAGCTTCTGGTTTTTATTTTTTAGTGACTTTGGCTTTGCGCCTGTTGGGCTCATTTTTAACCTCGGAATCTCATTTTATTAATAAGCATAAAGCCTAATTCATAATACGTAAAGACATTTATAAATAAAGTTGACAAACCAAAAAGCTGTGTTATAATTACCGTAATAATTCAATAATGGAGGAATTTATGACAAAGAGAGTATTGCTTTTTGCACTTATCATCTGTGTTCTTATCACTTCTGCAGTTTTTGCAGGCGGCAAGAAAGAAGCAGATGGCGGAAAAATGAAAATCGGTTATGTTGTTAAAGACAACACAGGTGATTACTGGAAAATTGTTCAGGCTGGTGCAATGGCTGCAGGCAAGGATTTTGATGTTGAAGTTTTATACAATGGCCCGAATGCCGAGACAGAAGTTATGCAGCAGGTATCTATGATGGAAGATATGATAACAAAGAAAGTAGCTGCACTTGTAGTTGCTCCTTCACAGCCTAAAGCCGCGATTTCCGTATTTGACAAAGCAGATGCGGCAGGTATACCTGTTCTTCTTGCAGATACAAATGCAGACTGGGATAAAAAAGTTACTTTTCTTGGAACAGGAAATGAAGCAGCTGGCAAAATCGGCGGTGAATATATCGCGAAAAAACTTGGCGCAGGAGCTGAAATTGTTATTGTAAGAGGCGCTCTTGGCGACCTTACACATGATCAGAGAAGCAGCGGCGCAGCAGAAGCTGCAAAAGCCGGCGGATGTAAAGTCATAGATATTCAGCCAGCTGACAGCGATATGGCAAAAGCCATGGATGTTATGGAAAACCTGATTCAGGCTAATCCCAATATCAAGGGTGTATTCTGTACAAGCGATGCTATGGCAATTGGCGCCAACCGGGCTGTAGAGAAATCAGGCAAAAACATCATTGTTATCGGTTTTGATGCTATACCTGTTGCAGTTGAAGAGATTATGAAAGGTAAAACATTTAAAGGCTCAGTTGCCCAGAGTCCCTATAATATAGGTTATATGGGTGTTGAGAATGCAATCAAAGCTGCCAAAGGCGAAGCTGTTGAAAAAAGAATTGATACTGGTGCGAAAATGATTGATGCATCCAATGTGCAGGCATACAGTGACGATCTTAAAAAAATGCTTGGCAAATAATAGAAGTGTAGTTACTGATTTAGTTTGATAATACCCTTTCCGTTTCGGAAAGGGTATTTAAAATAATCATGGGAGAAAATAATGACTCAACCATTTATAAAACTGGAAAATATTACAAAAAAGTTTCCAGGGGTTGTTGCTCTTAATAATGTCTCTTTGGATCTTTTTCAGGGAGAGATTCATGGTCTCATTGGCGAGAATGGCGCCGGTAAATCAACATTTATAAAAATCCTTACAGGTGTCCATACCCCTGAAAAAGGAAAATTAATTTTAAAAGGGAATCCTATAAAAATTGAAAACACGAAACACGCAATTGATCTTGAAATTGGGTGTATTTATCAGGAGCTTAACAATATTCCTCAGCTTTCTGTAACTGATAATATTTTTCTGGGATGCCAGTTGAAGAAAAGATCCGGATTACTCGATTATGAGACAATGCATAAAAAAGCAAGAGAACTCCTGAAAGATTTGGGACAGGATATTGATCCAACTTTGCCTATAGAAAAACTTGGGATGGGGCATCAGCAGATGGTTGAGATTGTAAAAGCTATTACAAAAGATATAAAGCTGCTGATTATGGACGAACCTACATCCAGTCTTAGTGAGACAGAGGTTAATGAACTTGTAAAAGCTGTCCGCAAATTAAAAAGCCGCGGAGTCGGTATTCTGTTTGTTTCGCACAAGCTGGAAGAGATATTTGAATTGTGCGATAAGGTTACTGTTTTCAGGGACGGGCAGCATGTTATAACTGGACCTGTTACAGATTTTACAAATGATCTACTTATTCACAATATGGTAGGCCGGGAGATAACCCAACAGTTTCCAAAAATAGAATTTAAAAAAGGTGAGGAAATACTTAGGGTAGAAAATTTTACAAGATACGGGGTATATCAAAAGATTAATTTTTCTCTTTCAAGAGGAGAAATACTCGGTTTTTCTGGTCTTGTGGGAGCCGGCCGGACAGAACTTATCAGGGGAATATTTGGGGCTGATCCTATTGATGAGGGTAAATTGTATTTAAACGGCAAAGAAGAAAACATTTACAGTCCGGAAGTTGCAGTCAGGAACAGATTCGCTCTTTTGACAGAAGACAGAAAAACACAAGGTTTGGTCCTTGGTGCATCGATTCTTTCAAATTTGATAATTACATGTCTTTGGAAGTTTAAAAAAGGTCTTTTTCTTGACGACAGTAAAATAGGTAAAGCAGTTGATCATAATATTAAATCATTGCAAATTAAAACACCTGGTCCTGATACACTCGCGGAACAGTTAAGCGGCGGCAATCAGCAGAAAGTTGTTGTCGGAAAATGGCTTAACAGCGATGCTGAAATATATATATTTGATGAACCTACCCGCGGCATTGATGTCGGGGCAAAGGTTGAAGTTTATAATCTGATGAATAAAATTCTTGAACAGGGAAAAGCCATCATAATGATATCTTCAGAGTTAACTGAGATTCTTGGAATGAGCGACAGGGTTCTTGTTATGAGAAATGGAAGTATAACTGCTGAAATAAAAAGGGGAAACAAGCAGTTTAATCAGGAAGATATTATGCATGCATCCTGGGATGACAGCGCCATATAGGAGTAAAAGATGAAAAACATGAATGGTAAAAATATTGATTATAAAGAGGTGCTGTCCAAACTTGGGCCGCTTCTCGCGCTTGTACTGGTTAGTATAGCTTTATCGCTTGGAACTGAGCAGTTTATGACAGTCGGGAATATCACAAATATAATGAGACAGGCTTCCATCAACAGCCTTATCGCTGCAGGTATGATGATGGTTATTCTTACCGGCGGTATTGACCTGTCCGTAGGTTCGATAACAGCTTTTGCCGCTTGTGTAATGGGAGTAATGATTAAAAACGGCATCATGAATCCAGTTCTCCTGATCGCGGCTGGTTTTGGTTCAGGTACTTTTGTCGGTTATATCAATGGTATTCTGCTTACCAAATTACGCCTTCCCCATCCATTTATCTCTACAATCGGTACCAGAAATATTTTCAGGGGGCTGGCTCTTCTTATCACAGCCGCATCGCCCATATCAGGATTTCCCAAAGCGGTACAGTATCCTGGAACAGGTGATATAGTTTTTGGGATACCGGTAAGTTTTATAATTGTTATTGTAATGTATTTAGGTATTCATATTTTTCTGAATAAAACAGCTTTAGGACGGCATATCTATGCGGTCGGGGGCAATAAAGAGGCAGCAAGACTTTCCGGACTTAATGTAAATAAAATACTGGTTATCGTATATGCAATTTGCGGATTTATGTGTGCATTCGCAGCGCTGGTTATGGTAGGCCGTCTTAATACAGCTTTCCCCCTTGCGGGATCTACTTCTGATATGGATGCAATTGCATCCTGTATTATCGGAGGTGTTTCATTCCTTGGAGGAAAAGGAACAATCTGGGGCACATTGATCGGTTCTCTTCTTATTACAGTATTGAGAAACGGGCTGAACCTTATCGGCGCATCTGCAGATATGCAGCTTGTTGTAATCGGTCTTGTAATTATTGTTGCGGTTTATGTTGATGTACTTAGAGCAAGAGCAGAAGCCAAGTCAAAGAGACTTGCTGCCAAAAGATAAAAATAATATCCGGCAGTTTTTGAGCCGTATGCGAGACCTGTACGAACGGGTCTGTGAGAGGGGTAAGTGAGGTTATTTGGCTCATTTTATCCTTCTTGATATATAAACAGGAGATAAAGTCGTGGAAAAAATCAAATTAGGTATAATCGGCGCCGGAAGAATCGGCCGCGTACACGCAGAAAGCGTAACATTCCATATTCCGGATGCAGAGGTAGCCGCTGTTGCTGATCCTTTTATTACTGAGGAAGGGAAAATATTTTTCAGTAATCTTGGAGTAAAAGATGTTTCAAAAGATTATAAGGATATCCTTGCAAGAAAGGATATAGATGCTGTTCTTATCTGCTCATCAACAGATACACATGCAGAGATTACAATCGAGGCGGCAAAAGCAGGAAAAGATATTTTTTGTGAAAAACCGATAGACCTTGATATAAACAGGATAAAAGAAACCCTGAAAGCAGTCAAAGATGCCGGAGTGAAATTTCAGGTTGGTTTTAACAGGAGATTTGACCGCAACTTCAGAGCATTAAAAAAAAGTGTTGTTGAAGGGAAGATCGGCGATGTTCATATTGTAAAAATTACTTCAAGGGATCCTGCTCCGCCTCCTGTTGAGTATATAAAGGTTTCAGGAGGACTGTTCTGCGACATGATGATTCATGACTTTGATCTCGCAAGATTTTTGTCCGGTAGTGAGGTAGTTGAAGTTTTTGCAAACGGAACTGTTCTTGTTGATCCTGCCATTGGAAAAGCCGGGGATATTGATACAGCAATTGTAAACCTTAAATTCGAAAATGGCGCTATCGGTGTAATTGATAACTCAAGGCAGGCGGTTTACGGATATGACCAGAGAGCCGAAGTTTTCGGATCGGCAGGATGCGCAGCTGTAGAGAACGAAAAACCCTCAACAAATAAAATAAGCAATAAAGATGCGGTATGTGAAGAGAAACCGCTTTATTTTTTTCTTGAAAGATATATGCAGGCTTATGCTGCTGAGGTAGGAGAGTTTGTCTCAGCAATAAAGAATGGTAAAGATGTTCCAGTTGGAGGTGATGCCGGTCTTGCCTCTGTTGTAATAGCAAAAGCGGCACTTAAATCACTTAAGGAAAACAGACCAGTCAAAATCAGCGAGATGGGTTAATGGCTTAAGCTGATTTTGATCAGCCAGATGGAGTAAATGGATGAAATATTCAATATGTACTGAAATGATGTACGGTAAGCTTGATTTTACAGACAGATTCAAAGCAGCAGCAGCTGACGGATTTGAATATTGCGAATTCTGGAGATGGGAAGGAAGAGACTGGAATAAAATTATAGATGCAGTGAAGAAATCAGGCCTTAAAGTATCCTCATTCTCAGGTGATGATAAATACTCTCTTGTAGATCCTGAAGATTCCTCTTCCTATCTTGATTTTTTAGGACGTTCAATAGAGAAGGCTGTATCAATAGGGTGTCCGAATCTTGTAATCCATACAGATGCACTCAACCCGGCAGACGGCAGTGCCAAAAAAACCAAAAATTATTTAAGTGAGGGCCAAAAACTTATAAATACTTATGATACCCTGAAAAAGTGTGCAGTTCTTGCAGAAAAAAAAGGGATTACCCTGGTTCTTGAACCTCTTAATACTTTGGTTGATCATAAAAATTATTTTCTTTCAGATCCCGACAGATCTTTTGAGCTGATCGAAGCAGTTGCATCAAAAAATATCAAATTATTATTTGATATCTATCACATGCAGATCATGAAAGGGAATATAATTGAGCGGCTTCAAAAGAATATTGAGCATGTGGGATATGTTCATGCTGCTGATGTTCCCGGAAGGCATGAGCCTGGTACAGGAGAGCTTTCATTTGAAAATATATTCAAGGCATTAAAGGTTGCCGGATATGACGGCTTTGTGGGATTTGAGCTTTCTCCGATAAGCGATAACAAAAAAGCAGTAGACGCGATTAAAAAGAGTATGGTCTGATACTACTAAAAATTTTATAATTGAAAAGGGCGGTTTACTGCCGCCCTGATTTTAAAGATTGTTTATAGACTGGAATTTTTTAAAGTATGTCTTGTTTTGGATCGGGCATTGTGTATCTTGACTAAATGGTATACCAGTGGCATAATATTAATGGGTGATGAAAAAACCTTGTACTGTACCTCCCATTGCTGAATAGCCTTCCGCATGTTGGGTTTTTTCTACAGTCAAATCCTTAAGGAGTGTTAAATGTTAAAGTACGCGATGATTGGCGGCGGGGAAGGGGCATTCATTGGTGATGTTCACAGAAGAGCCATAAGATTTGACGGCAGGGCAGCACTTGTTGCAGGGTCTTTTTCAAGGGATGCGGTAAATAACAAAAAAACAGGCGAATCATTGTTTTTGGATCCCTCTAGGGTTTATTCAAGCTATGAAGAGCTTCTTGAAAAAGAAAAGGAAATAGATTTTATAACTATTGTAACTCCCAATAATCTTCATTATCCGATCGCCAAAAAATGTCTTGAACATGGAATTAATGTGGTTTGCGAAAAACCGGTTACAGTTACACTTGAGGATGCGCTGGAGCTGAAAAAATTAAGTGAAAAGAATTGCTGTCATTTTGCTGTAACCTATACCTACACCGGATATCCAATGGTAAAAGAAATGAAAGCTCTTATTGATGATGGGAAACTGGGAAAATTACGGTTTGTCAAGGCTGACTGCCCTGAGGCATGGATGGCTGAAAAAGTTGAAGAGATGGGAAACAGGCAGGCGCAGTGGAGATCAGACCCTGCCCAGACAGGAAAAACAAATTGTCTTGGTGATATCGGTGTACATATCGAAAATCTTGTCAGCTATGTTACAGGGCTTAAAATAAAAAAAGTATGCGCTGTTCTGGACAGCTTTGTTGAAGGAAGAGCGCTGGATGACAATGCGGTTGTTATGCTTGAATATGAGGACGGAGCCAAGGGATTATATTGGCTTTCATATATCGCCATCGGTCACGGCAATGGCATGAAGATAGAAATTTATGGATCCAAAGGGTCATTGATTTGGGTACAGGAGAGGCCTAATGAGCTTATCTTTTCACCGCTGAATGAACCTTCACGGATATTAAAAAGAGGAGCTGTATATTTATCTGCTCTGCAGAAGGAAAACACCTGTTTGCCGGAAGGTCATCCTGAAGGATATTATGAGGCTTTGGCTAATATTTATAATTCTTTTATTGATGAGCTTCTGACAAAAAACTCCCCCGTCAATAATGGAAAGTATAAATTCCCGACCCTGAAAGATGGTGTTGAAAGCCTTCTTTTTGTAAAGAGGTCCCTTGAAAGCGCAGAAAGCAATTCAAGCTGGGTTGAAATTTAAAATATAAAAAATATAAGTTTTATAAGGAGAATAAAGTTATGAGTAAATGGACAATTCCGCCTCAGGGTGGTCACATGGAAAGACCTACAGGGATTTATTATCAGACAATGAACGGTCATGAGATTGAAGAGCGGCTCAAGAAAAGCGATATGCTGATTTTACCAATAGGAAGTACAGAAAACCACGGGAAAAATGCCTGTTCTGGTGAAGATACTTTTTTGGTAACGCGTCTTGCTGAGGCTGTAGCGCAAAAGACAGGTTGCACTGTAGCTGAACCTATATGGTACGGATCACATCCTTTTCATCACCTTGGAATGCCAGGAACAATTGTTGTTCCGGAAGAAGATTTATCTGCCTATATCCGCGCGGTAATCGCAGGATTCTGGAATTCAGGATTCAGGAAAATAATATTATTAAACGGGCATGGCCAGGATTATGTACTGCCGCTCGCGATACATCAGTTCGCAAAAAAATACCAGGTTCCGGCCATTCTTGTAAATGTCAACTGGTGGTTTGTTATCCCCGAGTTTTTAAAGGACAAAGCCCATGGCGGTGTTTTTGAAACTCCGTTTATTCATGCGGATGAAGTTGAAACGTCTTTTTCAATGGCTCTTTTTCCGGAACTGATCAATCAGGATTATGCTGAAAAATCCACACCTGCAAAAATATTTCCGGAAGGTCATATAAACAAATCAGGAAGTGTTTACAAGGAAGAGTCTCCAATTGATTTCTGGTGCCAGGTTGGCGCATCAGCTATAGAAGTTGTCTCAACGCCCGAAGGTGTTGTAGGGGATGCGACACTTGCTGATCCTGAGAAAGCCAAACCAGGAGTGTATGCCATACTTGATTATCTCGAAAAGCTGATAAACGATATTATGACGATGTATCCTGCCGGGAAACTTCCTCCGATCGAGTACATGACAATGAGAGACAAGAAAGAAATTGAAGATGTGATAAAAGGACCGCTTAATGGCGGAAAACATATCTATACACTTGGATATCCTACATAGGAGAAATAATGAAAATTGCAGCCAGCGTTACACCCAATAAGACGAAATTCGGCCCTCTTTTGTATCCAGGTGATATTGAAAGGGGATTGAAAGAACTTTCTGAAATGGGTTATGACGGAATTGAATTAAGCCTCAGAACGCCTGACGATATGGAAAAGAAAGTGTTGTTTGGACTGCTTGAAAAATATGATATGGAATTGTTGTCAATCGCAACAGGGCAAAGCTTTATTGAGGATTCACTTTCTCTCTTTTCCTTTGAAGAGGGAAAAAGGAAAGAAACAGTACGGCGGATTAAAGGTTATATTGATCTCCTCTCCGGGACTGGCGGTTGTGTTATTCTCGGAGGTATCAAGGGAAAACTTGCAGGAACTGATGATAAAAAACAGTTTGAATCAGGCAGCAGCGCTATCGCTGAATGTCTTTCCCATGCCGAAAAAGCTGGCGCTTATCTTCTGCTTGAGGCCATAAACCGGTATGAAACAAATTTTTTCAATACAGTAGGCTCATGCCATGAATATGTTCTATCCATGAACTCATCTCATCTCAGGGTTTTACCTGATACATATCACATGAATATTGAGGAAAGCTCTATCCATGAAGCTTTGAAAGGGGCAGCTGAGGATGTAGGTGCTATTCATTGCGCGGACAACAATCGGCTGGCTCCCGGGATGGGGCATATCGACTTCAGGAGTATTTTGAGCCAGGTTAAAAATTTTAAAAATCTTAAATACATAGGGGTAGAGGTTTTACCTGTACCGGACAGTAAAACATGTGCGCAGACAGCCATAAAAACTATCAGGAGCTGTTTAAATCAGGAGGTGGTCAAATGAGAGCATTTTATGTAGAAGCGGATTGGGCGCCCAAAAAAGATTATGTCCTTTCCAAAAGAGAATCAGAAACACATAGATCTGCAAGAGGAAACTCAATCTGGAAAAATATCAGGGGCTCTGTTGTTGACAGGCCGGAACCTGTGGTAAAAGACGGAGAGGTTCTTTTGAAAGTTGGTGCTGCAGGAATATGTGGTACAGACGCCCATCTTCTTCAGATGGATGATGATGGATATACGAAATATAATGGACATTCCAGATACCCGATTATTACAGGACATGAATTTTCAGGAGAAGTTGTCTCTGCAGGAAAAAACGTAAAAACCTTAAAAACCGGAGACCTTGTAAGTGTTGAATCAATGCACTGGTGCGGTGAATGTGATCCCTGCCGGACCGGCATGTTTAATCAGTGCCGGATGCTTGAAGAGCCTGGACTCACATACGATGGAGGTTTTGCAGAGTACGTTACTGTAAAAGCAAAGTACTGTTATCTGCTTAATGATATCATGAATCTCTATGAGGATAAAATGTCGGCTCTGGAACTGGGATCAATGATTGAACCGGCAGGTGTTGCATATAACGGTTTATTTGTCAGGGCAGGCGGGGTCAGGCCGGGAGGGCATACAGTTGTTTTTGGAGGCGGCCCTGTGGGACTTGCTGCTGTTGCTCTTATGAAAACCAGCGGGGCAGGTAAATTGATCTGTTTCGAGACAACCCCTGAAAGAAGGGATTTGGCAAAAAAAATGGGAGCTGATTATGTTTATGATCCGATTGAACTTTCAAAAAAATCAATAAACCCTTCAGAAATGCTGATGGACCTCACAAATGGGCGCGGTATCTCTCTTTTCGCAGAATGTTCAGGTGCTACCAATGCGACCTATCCTGTAATGGCAGGAGCTATGGCTATAGGCGGAAAAATTGTACAGATTGGACATTCAATCGGAAAAACAAGTATAGATTTATATCCGATTCAGTTCAACGCAGCCATGATGTGCGGTTCAAATGGACAATCCGGACAGGGGATTTACACCGATGTAATCTCTCTAATGGCAAGCGGCCGTATTGATATGAGAAAAATGGTTACATCAAGGGTCCCTCTGGAAAACATAATGGATGGAATGGCACTAGCCGGTAATCGTGTAGCAGGAAAAGTTCTGGTAAGTACACATTACAAAAAGATTGAACATGTCAAGGAATAGAGGAGAAAAATAATATGAAAGCTAAAATTGCTTTTCTATACGGTCCTAAGGACTTAAGGGTTGAAGAAGTAGAACTTCCCGCATTGAGGGATGACCAGGTATTGATAAAGATGCATGCTGTCGGCATCTGCGGATCTGATGTGGAATGTTTTGAGGGAGAATCTGCAGAAGGGCGATATGATATAGCACCCTATACACCCGGGCACGAATGGGCAGGAGAAGTCGTTGAAACAGGAAGCAAGGTAACTAGCATCAAAAAAGGGATGAAAGTTACCGGCGATTGTGTAATGGCATGCGGAAAATGTGAAAACTGTAAAAACGGACTTATGCCTTCAGCATGTCTTAATATGAGGGAACTGGGATTCAGGCCGGATTCTCCCGGCGCCATGGGTGAATACATGATACTTGAAGAACAGTATACCCATCCATTTCCTGATGACTGGGATTATGAGCTTGGAGCCTGGGTTGAGACTTTCTCTGTAGGTTATTGGGGAGTATGGGGAAATGGAGGATATCTTGATGCAAGCGATGATGTTGTTGTATTGGGAGCAGGCCCTATAGGGCTTTCCGCGACCATGACTGCAAAGGCATCAAATGCCATGGTTATAGTTGTTGATCCTCTGGCAAGCCGCAGGGAAACAGCATTAAAATATGGAGCTGATCATGTTGTGGATCCGTCCGACGGAAAAGTAGTTGAATCTATAAATAAGCTGACCAAAGGAAAAGGTCCTTCTGTAATTGTTGAATGTTCAGGTAATGATAAGGGTATTGCATCAGTTTTTGATATTGCAGGGCACAGCTGCCGTGTAGGATTTGTCGGGCACTCGATAGGCCGGAAAGTTTCAGCCGAACTTGGAAAGGTTATCTGGAAAAACTTAAGTATAGTCGGATCTGGCGGCACAAAAACTTTCATGCCGAGGACTATAAAATTCCTGAGCAGGATCAAGGCCAATTATGACTTCAAGGCCTTAAATACCCACAGATTCAAATTTGCCGATATCCACAAAGCTTTTGATATTGCCTGTCATGACAAGGCTAACGCAAGAAAAGTAATGATAAAATTTGATTAATCAATACCGGAGAGATTCATATGAATCTCTCCGGATATTAATCAGCATAAGATAACAGAGTTTTTTACTGTTTTATTTTTATCCATTGTTCAAGCTGGTGTTTTTTACTGGTACGTGAATGTTTTCTCATTGCTTTCTCTGCTCCGTTGACATTTTTTTTAAGAATGCATTCAAATATTAAATTATGCTGATCAAGTGATTCATGTGCCCAGTCATCGGTATAATTGGTTAAATTGATTATTCTTCTGATATGATCAAATATTGAAATTAATATACTCTGGAGAAGTTCGTTCTTGGATTCTTCAATTATATATTTGTGGAAAAACAGATCAATATTTAAGGCTTCTTCGTACTTTTTCAGGTTTATCGCTGTTATTAGTTTCCTGTGGATATCTTTTATTGTTTCAATTTGTTTTACATTAATAGACTGGGTAAATGAACGCACGGCAAGAGCTTCCAGCATTTCCCTTATATCATAGATTTGAGATACCTGTTCAAAGGTAACTATGGATACAAATGCGCCGTAATCCGGTTTCAATTCTACAAAATGATCGTTGTAAAGTTTTCGCAAAGCTTCCCTGATAGGGGTTCTGCTTGCGTTGAGCAGCACACATAATTTTCTTTCAGAAAGGGGAGACCCTTGTTTGAGTTTATTCGTGATTATCATTTCTTTAAGCTCACGAAAAAGCTTATCAGATATTACTTCTTTTTTTTCAAACATAAATTTTTTCAACTGCTCTCTTTGTTAAACATATACCAATTGTATACCATATGTCATAGATAAACGTCAATTAAACCTGATTAATTATCCATACCGACAGGGATTGCACTTCTGGATAATTTATTTAATTTATATTCATTAAATCAGGACTTGTAAAATTAAATTAAAAAAACAAGAATATCTGGTATAATTTTTTAAATTAGCTGAAGTGTTAAAGATGCAGCATAAAAAACAAAGTTTTTAAGGAGTTGGAGTAAAAGTTAAATAAAGTGAAGAAAGAGTTAACCCCGGGTGAGAAAAACATAAAACACTATTTTAACTATGCCTTTTACAACGGCTTTGGTGCCGGGTTTATAGCAAAAGGGCCGGTTATGCTTCTTGCCCTTTACTTCGGAGCCTCAAACATTCAGCTTGGCTACCTTTCTTCTATCATCCACAGCGCGGGAATATCACTTCTTCTTCTGCCGGTAATCTTTGGTGGTAAAAATACTGTAAGGGTACACGCAACTATCTGGGTTGTAAGGGGTGTGATATGCATGCTCTATTTTATCCTCCCCTTTGTTGATAAAAGTTTTGCTGTATATACAATAATGATTGTTTATACCATATACTGCTTCGCCCGCGAAATCGGAAGCGTGTTAAATCAGATTACCAGAAAATATATCTCATCAGCTGATAATACAGGCGAGATTATAGGGCTTAGCTCTGTCAGATTTCACAGGTCATCCCTCATCGCGCGGGCAGCTTCTTTTTTCTTTACTTCTATTGAGAAAATAGGAACGCTTACCGCACTCCTTGTCCTGCAGTTTGTCGGAATAATTGCCAACACAGCCGCGGCATTGCAGCTTTTTAAGCTGAAGTGTCCTGAGAAGATAGAGCCTTATTCCGGCAGAAACATGCTTGAGATTCTTAAAGAGTCTGTCCTTGACAGGGAAAAAAGGCTTATCCTTTTGCTTAAATGGCTGATCCTCTCTGCCGACATAATGATGGGTCTGCTTGTCGCTTTTTACAGCAGGGAACTGAGATTTGAGGCAAATCTTGTCTTTGCGTTTTTGATACTGCAGAGTTTAGCAGCAATAACTGCTGCTAAATCACTTGCCGTGTTCAGCGACAGGACAGGAAGCTCTCCCCTTATTCTGCTTTCTTCAGTTTCCCTTGCCTGTCTTTCGATATTCTGGATATTTATTTCTTCAGGTATTATTTTCCCGCTGTTTCTCGGATTTATTACCTGCTTTTTTCTCCATTTCAACAACTATCTTATCATGAGGCTTATTATCAACAAGATGCTTCCGGGAAAGGAAGTTACATTCATGTCAATGATAAATTTCACAGCATCATTTTTTTCGTTTATCATCGGCCTTTACAGCGGAGCGCTGATTGATATCTATATTCATTTTTTTGGCGAAGAGGGGAACAGCTTCACATTTGTTTTCATTTCAACTGCGGTAATTTCTGTTGTCAACGCATCTCTTGCTTTAAGGCTTTTAAGGATAAAATCAGAAAAAAAGGGAGCTGCAGCTGAGGCGGGGGAAAGGGAGGAGGATTTTTCACGGGATGCTGCTGTTTCTTCCGGTCATTCCCGGACTGCAGTTGCAAAAGGATCAGTATCTTCCGGACATTCTCATTCTGAACTGCTGGAAACTTCCGCATCGCCAGGATTGCCTGATTCCGGGTTACCGGCAAAGCGTAAAAAAAAGAGCGATATCCAGTGGTGGGAAATTACAGGATATCTTTAAAAAAGGCTTCGGGATTTTATTCTAAAAATATGGCGTGTAACGTAAGAAGCCCGGGCTGCTAACAGCCCTGTTTTTATAGTTTTGAAAGCCAGTTTAATACAAGATCTTCGAAAATATCTGCCTGCTCTATCTGAAGCATGTGCCCCGCGCTGTCAAGAATTACAAAATCCGCCCTTGGATAGTTTTCTAAAAGGGGGAGGGCATCTTTGTATCCGACAGCTGTATCCTGTCTGCCTGTAATAATCAGGGATGGCTTTTTGAAAGGGGTTTTCAGGGCATCAGCATTTTCATGTAATGGATAGCCGTATCTTTTTATTTTTTTAAGAAGCGCGATATCAGCTTTCCTGACTCCGCATCTTACCTCATTCACATATCTTTCCCAGTTTTCCCTGCTCTGGATAGTAAGCATATTGTCGCAGGTATCCTGTTCATTGTTTGACAGCGTACTGTAAAAATCATCATCCCTGAAAATTATATTCTTGAACGGGAGGTCTCTATCTTCGTGAAGCGGCACAATAACAGGGCAGAGCATCATTATTCCGGCAACCTGATCCGGGTATTTATTTACAATCCCCTGAGCGATGTAAGAGCCGTAGGATTCAGATGCGATATAAAAAGGCTCTTCCTTTATTACAGCCCTGACAAAGGCATCAACAATATCTAAAATATCATCAGTTGTTGAAATCTCTTTTTTAAGGAGAGTGCTGCCCATCCCCGGAAGGTCGAAATATATCCGTTTCCATTTATCCGCAATCCCATCCGCGGTTTTTGCTGTAAATATCCTTTCCATGCAGCCGCTCATCAGCCTGTGATCGCACCAGTTGCCGTGAATCATGAGCAGGGGTTTTCCGCTCCCTATAATTTCTGTATAAACATCTGCCTGCTCAAGCTTCACAAACATATCTGGTTATTTTTCCCCTTCTTCCGGCACAATGCAGATAAATGAGAGAATCCCGCCTCCTGTATTTGTAAACTGATGTTCTTCACCGGCAGGAATATATGCAGTATCGCCTGCTTTAACCGGATTTTCCTTTCCGTCAAGGTAGAGATTACCGCTTCCTTCTATTACATAGTTTATGTGAGGCCATTCATGTATGTGCCGAGGTGAAAATCCCCCCTTTCCGAGAGTGAAAATTCTCATTACCCATCCGTCCCAGCCCTGCTGCGGTGAGATTGCAACCTGTTTAGTCACATTTTTCATCCCCGGAGCGTCAAGAGGGATTTTTTTCATATCACTGTTTCTAAGTATTGGCATGTTCATCTCCTGTAAAAATAAGTCTATTTTAATCCTTGAATTAGCAATTTTCATACTTTAATACTATTATTAAATAAGATTCTACCTTTCTTCAAGTAAAGAAGGCAGATTTTCCTTGACAAAACAAAATATTCAGACATAAAATAATACAGTCCAATTGTCGTACAATAAAAAAAACAATAACTAATATGGGGGAATTTGATGAATGTGCCTGAAAAAATGAAGGCTGCGGTTCTTTTTGACTGGAATGATGTAAGAGTGGTCGAAAGGCCTGTTCCGTCACCTGGTGAGGATGAAGTTCTGATCAAAGTTGAGTCATGTTCTATATGCGGCGGCGACGTAAAAATTATAACCAGGGGAATGCTTAAACAGCCTCCCATGGGAGATTTCATCATCGGACATGAATATGCCGGAATAATTGTCAAAAAAGGTTCCTCGGTAGATGAGTTTAACATAGGCGACAGGGTAACTGTTGAGGTGCATAAAGGGTGCGGAAGATGCAAGAACTGCCTCGACGGAAAACAGACCGCGTGCTTAAACTACGGTAACAAGGACAAGGGGCATATCGCAAACGGTTTTACGACAAACGGTGGTTTTGCTGAATACGCTGTAAATCATGTTAATACAATTAGTCTTATCCCGGATAATATCTCTTTTGACGAAGCTACAATGATTACAACTGTAGGCACACCCCTTTTCGGCATTTCACGGAACGGGGGGTTTATTGTCGGCGAGTCAGTTCTTGTAATAGGGCCGGGGTCCATAGGACTGATGGCAGTCCAGTGTGCGAAAGCACTGGGTGCCGGTAAGGTGATTCTCGCAGGAACCAGAAAGGAAAGGCTTGATCTTGGAAAAAAACTTGGGGCAGAACACACAGTCAATGTAAGAGAGGAAGATGCAATTGCCTTTGTCAAATCACTTACAGGCGGATACGGCGCAGACCTTGTTCTTCTTGCCTCGGGTACAACAGATGCATTCCAGCTTGCCTTGAGGGCAGTAAGGAAAGGGGGAGATATTACTCTTCTTGCCCATTTTGAGGATCCTGTTACCATTGATGTAGGGCTTGCTGTTCAAAATATGAACAATATTTTTACGATCAGGGGCGAAGGCAGGCAGTGTGTCCACAGGGGACTTGAGCTTATGAGAGAGGGAAAGGTTAGCGGAAAGGAAATTATTACCCACTCTTTTAAACTTGACCAGATAAATGAGGCTTTTGATGTATTTATGGGAAGGAAGGAAGGGGCCATCAAGGTTGTAGTCCATCCGTGATATCAGTCTGGTTAAAAAATAAATTTTGGGAGTAAACAGATGAGAGATATTTATAGATATATGGATCTTGGGATTGTCCATTTCAAGGCTTTCCCCGAAATTGTTGACGGAGGCGGGACAATAATTGAATCGCTTAAAAAGCTTGTGGAAGATGATTTCTGGACAGCGGTCGAGATAGGCTGGATCAAGGATGACAAAAAAAGAAGCGAAGTAAGAAAACTTCTTGAAATATCAGCAATGAAGGTATGCTATGCCTGCCAGCCGAGGATATTATCACAAAAGCTTAATCTCAATTCCTTTGACAAGGCAGAAAGACGGAAAGCAATTGAGGGTGTAAAGAAAGGGATCGCTGAAGCATATCATATCGGGGCGACATCAATCCGTGTCCTTTCGGGAAAAGATCCTGGTGATGAAAAAAGGGGAGAGGCAAAGAAAATCTTTGTTGATTCGCTTTCAGAGCTCTGTGAATATAACAGCGATTTCGGCGACGCGATGCTTTATCTTAAAATATTTGACCGGGATATTGATAAAAAAGCGCTTATCGGCCTTTTCAGCGATGCCGCAGATGTAGCAGATGAAGTATATGCAAAGTATAAAAATTTCGGCGTTCTTGCAGATCTTTCACATTTTCCTCTTTTAAGGGAAAAACCGGAAGATGTAATCCCTCTTGTTGAAAAATTTCCAATGCATTTTCATCTTGGCAACTGCATAATGAGAGACAGGAAGCATCCCCTTTACGGTGATCTTCAGCCGAGGTTCGGGATTCCCGGCGGTGAGACTGATGTTAAAGAGGTTGCGGATTTTTTCAGGCTTCTTCTTGAAAGAAAACTTGTCTCTCCTGAAAAGCGCCCTGTTGTTAGTGTTGAGGTGAGGCCGCTGCTAATGGAAGAATATTCAGAAGCAATTATTGCCCAGGCAAAACGGGTGATAAAGCTGGCCTGGGCGGCAGCGCAGGAATAATATGATTATTAAAATTAGTGGATAAGCTATATATGTAAAAATAACAATAAATAACAATAAATAAACAAAGGAGTTTTTGATGAAAAATTTTATGAGAATAACAGTTGCAGCAGTTTTATTGATTGCATCTGTTTCTTTCGTTTTTGCGGCAGGCGGCAGCGAAGCAGCTCCCCAGGCTGCGGAAATGAGTGCAAAGTTTCCTGAAAAACCGATAAGTTTTCTTATCCCGTTCGGAGCCGGCGGTGATGCCGACCTTCTTGGAAGAGCTCTTGTAAGCTCAATGGATAATATTATCGGTGAGCCGGTTGTCCCTGTAAACAGGCCGGGAGCAGGCGGCGGAATCATGTACGGTGAGCTTCACAAAGCTGAACCGGACGGATATACAACAGCCTGGAACTCAACTTCAATTCTTACCACAACAATTATGGGAAATGTTCCATTTCCTTACACAGATTTTGATAACATCTGTGTTGTAGGTTATACATCAATGCCGATAGCAGTTCTTGCCGACTCGCCCTGGAAAACAGCAGATGATCTTGTAGACTGGGCAAAAAAGAACCCTGGAAAGCTTAAAATAGGCAACGCGGGTACTGGAAGCGGAACACATCTTACCGGTGTAATGTTCCAGCAGGCGGCAGGAGTCCAGGCTATCCATGTTCCTTTAGGCGCTGAAAGAAGAATCGCAAGTCTTTTGGGCGGCGAAGTGGAAGCAGTATGTGTTCCTCTTCCTGAAATTGCTCCCCAGGTAAAAGCAGGTAAAGCCAGAATCCTGGGTGTATCAACAGCCAAAAGAGATCCTTCATTTCCTGACGTTCCTTCGTTAAAGGAACAGGGCTATGATGTTGTCATGGATCTTTTCAGGGGTGTAAGCCTTCCAAAGGGGACAGATCCTGCTGTATCAGCTATGCTTGAAAAAGCATTCAAGGCAGCATCAGAGAGCAAAGAATTCCAGGATCTTGCAAATAAAACCGGTTTTGTTGTTGATTTCAAGGGGAGGGCTGATTTTGAAGTAGTTCTTGCTGATCAGTACAAAAGGGTTTACGCAGCAATGGATGCTGCCGGATTGATTAAAAAATAACAGCCAGGTATGGTAGTTTTGGTTTCAGCACTGCATCAGCTTCAGTTGGCGCAGTGCTTTACCATAATTTTTATTGTTTTTTGCCAAATTTGACAGGAAAAAACAAAATTATTATACAGCTTTAAAATCGGATTACCTTAATGAAAAAAATTAATATTATTTTATCTGCTATTATTTATATATTTGCCATCTGGTATTTCTGGCAGATTCTTATGCTTCCGGATAGAAATATGCCGGGAACCTTGAAAAGCAGTTTTATGCCTACCCTGCTTTTTGTTTTATTGATGATAATTAATACAGCATTTCTTGTTACTTCCTTAATCAGACCGTGTCTTGAAAAATGCGATTATGTAATACATAAATATGAAATATTGGGAATTGCTAAAATTGTTTTGCTTATAATTGGTTATGTTTTTATGATGAGGATTATCGGTTTTGCAATGATAACCCCGGTTGCTGTATTTCTGCTGATGAAAATGATGGGAGCAGCAAACCTGAAAGAGATGTTTCTTACATCTGTCCTGGTCTCTGTTTCAGTATATTTACTGTTTGTGGTTGTTTTCAGGGTTCAGCTGCCAGGCGGAATGATCATATAGATAATAAACATATAATATGATTATTATATGATTATACAGAAAACAAAATAATTTAGGGATAATACATGTTAGAATATATATTGGCTTCAATGTTTGAAGTGTTGAAACTGCAAAATATTATTGCATCGCTTTTAGGTGTTTCATTTGGCCTTTTTATAGGAGCCACTCCAGGGCTGACAATTTCTCTTGGAATGGTCCTCCTGCTTCCAATAACTTTCTCACTTGATCCTGTTACCTCTGTCTGCCTCCTTTTGGGCCTTTACGCGGCAGGAATGACAGGAGGATCTTTTTCCGCGATTCTTCTTAATATTCCCGGAACACCGTCAGCCTCTGCCACTGCTATTGACGGCCATATCATGGCGCAGCAGGGCAAGGCGGGGCAGGCGCTCGGCACAGCAATTATCGCCTCTTTTATCGGAGGAATAATCGGCCTTATATGTCTTTCTGCGATATCCCCGTTTCTCGCGAAAGCCGCGCTTAAATTCGGCGCGCCTGAGCTTTTCGCCCTTGTTCTGCTCGGTATTACACTGATCTGCAGCTTCGGGCAGCAATCTTTGCTTAAAGGTGTTATAGCAGGGCTTTTGGGACTTATTATCATGACAGCAGGTCTTGATTCCATGACCGGAACGCCCCGGTTTACATTCGGCATGCTTGACCTCCAGGCTGGAATTCCTTTTCTTCCCGCAATGATAGGGCTGTTTGCGATTCCTCAAATTATATCGGGACTCACAAACAAGGGAAGTGTAATCCCTAAGTATGATAAAAAAATTACCGGCATATTGCCAAAGTTTTCAGATGTGGGAAAAAGAATGAAGGCAATCCTGGTCGGCTCCTTTATAGGCACTGGAATCGGGGCAATACCGGGTGCGGGTGGGGCAATTGCTGTTTTTCTCGCCTATGATGCGTCTAAAAAGATTTCAAAGGATAAGGATAATTACGGCAATGGTTCAGCTGACGGTATCGCGGCGCCTGAGGCAGCCAATAACGCAGTTGGAGGCGGAGCTCTTATCCCGATGCTTACACTTGGAATTCCAGGTGATCCCATTACAGCTATCCTTCTTGGTTCTTTGATGATTCACGGCCTTATACCCGGGCCTCTTCTTTTTGAGACAAATCCCCAGTTTGTCTTTTCAATCTTCTGGGCGTTTTTAATCGCAAATATTTTCAATCTGATAGTTTCTTTTACAAGCATCAATTTCTGGGTAAGGATCCTGAAAGTACCTCAGCGTATATTACTTCCCATTATACTAGTGCTTTGTGTTGTGGGTTCTTATTCACTCAGGAACACCTTTTTTGATACAGGGATAATGATATTCTTCGGCATCCTTGCCTTTTTAATGAAAAAATACGGTTTTCCTGTTGTTCCCCTGCTTCTTGCCCTTATTCTGGGCCCGAATCTTGAGGAGCACCTGAGGATGTCTTTAATTATAAGTCAGGGAAATCCGATGGTCTTTGTAAGGCATCCCATTAGTCTGTTTTTTATTATAGTTTCAATTTTTTCACTTTCTGCTCCATTTTTAATGCCTTCACTTAAAAAGGCATGGTCAAAAGGGGCAGAGAAATGTACCCCCAAAAACGATGAAAAATAATATAAAATTTAAAAATCCTGAATATATTGTGGAGGTTAATTAATGAGCAGAGATAAATGTGATGAATGCATAAAATATTACAACAGCGGAAGCACAGGCGGGTATAACTGCGCCGAATCCACCCTGTACGGACTTGCTAAATATCTTGAAATTGACAGTGAGCTGATTCCGAGAATAGCTACCCCGTTCGGCGGAGGATTCGGGAGAAACGGAATGATGTGCGGAAGCCTTGCAGCAGGAGGAATGGCGCTTGGTATTGTATACGGGCGCGACAGCATAGATGAGGAAAGAGCCCCTGCTTATGAGGCAGTCGACCGGCTTCTCGCGAAATTCAAGGAAAATATCGGCAATATAAACTGCCTTGATATTACAGGGCTTGATCTTAAAAAAACCCAGCCGACTGATGATGAAAAACTAAAGGTACATGAAAATATATGCAAACCGCTTGTGCGGAAAGTATGCGAATGGGTAATTGAAGATATTGAGGAACACTGTAAATGAAAAAAGAAAAACTGCTTGTAATCGGCGGTGTCGCCGCGGGTGCAAAAACCGCGGCAAAAGCCAGAAGGGAGAACCAGTCCCTTGATATTACAATTTTATCCAATGAAGATATGATCTCCTATGCCGGCTGCGGACTGCCTTATTATATAGGCGGTGTTATAGAAACTGAAGAAGCGTTAAAGATTGTTAAAGCTGAATCGTTTGAAAAAGTCCGCGACATTAAAGTTGAGCTTAATACAGAAGCCAAAGATATTGATCCCGGGAACAAAACTGTTTCTGCCCTTGATTTAAAGAGCGGTGAACTGAAGAAGTATGAATATGATACCCTTGTTATCGCTACAGGCGCGATTCCATTTCCACTTCCGCTTCCTGGCGCTGACCTTCCCGGTATTTACAATCTGAGAACAGTCAGGGATTCCAACAAAATAAAAGACGCGGCAGTAAAGACTGCTGCAAAAAAAGGGCGTGCCCTTGTAATTGGATCAGGTTTAATAGGTATTGAAACAGCCGAAAATTTATTTGACATGGGTATTGAGACTGTTGTTGTTGAAATGAAGGATCAGATTCTCGCCGGGTTTGACTATGATGTATCACTTTATATCAGATATTTTATGGAGCAGAAAGGGCTTCAAATAAAAACCAGCGAGATGGTAACTGGTTTTTCCCAGCTTGATGACGGAAGGATAAAAGTATCGCTGCGCAGCGGAGGCGATGTTGATGTGGATTTTGTTGTCGCGGCTGCAGGCGTTAAAGCAAATTCAGAGATTGCTGTAAGATGCGGTATAAAAACAGGTATTGCGGGGGCAATAAAGGTTGATGATAATTTTGAGACAAATATCAAGGATATTTTCGCTGTAGGCGACTGTGTTGAAATGAAAAACAGGATTACAGGAAAAGAGTGCTGGGTCCCGCTCGGATCTACCGCCAACAAGATGGGCAGAATTATGGCAGAGAAACGGTTCGGAGGATCTACAGAGGTTTTCCCCGGAGTTCTCGGCACAATGATAATCAAGGTTTTTGAGATGACAGCGGGAAAGACAGGCCTTACAGAAAAGGATGCCAAAGCTGGCGGATATGACTATGATACTGTAATTGTTCCCGGCAATGACAGCGCAGGATACTATCCTGGATTTAAAGAGATAATAACCAAACTTATATATGAAAAGAAAAGCGGCAGGGTTCTCGGCGGGCAGGTTTTCGGCTGGGGTGTCGTGGATAAACCGGTAGATATCCTTGTTACCGCAATAAGCTTTAACGCTACAATTTTTGATCTTTCAAATCTTGATCTTGCCTATGCTCCACCGTTTTCAAACGCTATGGCATCAACCATTGCCTCTTCAAATACAGGGCGGAACAAGCTTTCAGGAAGAGTCAAGACTGTCCATCCTGTTGATCTTTTCTCGGATGAGAAAAACAGGGATGTTATCATACTTGATATCAGAACAGATGATGAGGTGGCAGAATGGTCTATTCCGGGATCAATCCACATTGAAAATACTTACCTGTCTGACAGGATCGGTGAACTTGATAAAGACAAGGAATACGCAATAGTCTGCCGCAGAGGTATAAGAGCGTATAACGCATATAAAATCCTCGAAAAAGCAGGATTTAAAAAAATTGCTGTTTTATCCGGAGGTACCGTGTTTTCAACTCACTTCTGGGAAAAAATAAGGCTGGAAGCCTCAGCCGCGCCACAGAGCATCAGCGCAGCTTCAGGCAAGACCTAAAGAATGAAAGTGTTTTTTGTAGTCACGCTTGCATCCGCAGTTGCGTTTGCAAGTGAGCTTTTGTCCAGATTGTTGCTTCCCATGATACCGGGAAGCGTAATCGGGATCATTGTTATGACACTCCTTCTTTTTTCAAATATTGTAAAATACGAAGCAATTGCTGATGTTTCAGGTTTTTTTCTTGATAATATTGTTTTCTTCCTTATTCCGGTTGTTGTAAGCAGCGCAGATATCGGCAGATACGCCGGCCATTATCTTTTTAAAATATTCCTCCTGATAGCTGCAGGGACTATAATTGTGATGCTTGTTACAGGGATTACAGCTCAGCTTTTGATGAAAATATTTCACGGACGCGGCGGATCATCCCCTGGAAGCGCCAGCGGCAGATCAAATCCCGGCAAAGGGGGTGAGGGATGAAAGCAGTAGCATCAGATCCCCTTTTTGGACTTTTTATCACATTTTCCATGTATGTTTTATTCAGGAAATTATATCTCAAAACTGGGAAGGCTTTTCTTCAGCCTGTAATAACAGCAAGCGCTGCAATAATTATCCTGCTTTACATATTCAAAATACCTGTCGGAAGTTATATGAAGGGGGGAGGAATTATATTTGCCTTTCTTCCGCTTGCAACCTTGTTTCTGGCTGTTCCTTTATATCTTAAATTATCCTCTGTCCGCAGATATCTGCCTGTTATGATAATCTCCATTATCGCGGGAAGCGCCTCCGGAATTGCCGCAGTTGTCTGGCTCGGCAGATTGATGGGGATACCATTTGATATCTATGTTTCACTTATTCCCAAATCAGTCACAATGCCGCTTGCTGTGGGGATAGCTGAAAAAATTGGCGGATTCAAGGAATTGGCTGCTGCCGGAGTTGTCTTTACAGGTATGGCAGGCCTTTTTACAGCTGACTTGCTGTTCAAGATTTTCGGTATAAAAAACCCTGCCGCAAAAGGGCTTGCCCTCGGCACATCAGCCCATATCCTCGGTACCGGCCGTGCTGTGGAAATGGGAATGCTTGAGGGCTCTGTAAGCAGCATGGCTGTGGTAATCGCGGGAATAATAACAGCCTTGATCACCCCTTTACTCCTCTTTTTTATTCTCTGATACCTTTCAATCATGGTGATTCTCATTTAGTTAACTTTTTCCCCTTAATCTGATTATCAGTACCCTGAACAGCGCTTCTCATATTATGATCTTTTTCATTTTTTCTTGACATCCAGCCACGTCGTGCTAAAATAATATTGTAATACAATACAACATAATTTATAGGAGTTAAATATGAGAAGAAGTATTAAACTGCTATCTCTGCTTATGGCATTGATAATGGTACTGTTTTCTGTTTTCAGTGTTTCGGCAGGAGGCGCCAAAGAAGATTCGAAACCTGCCGAGTTCAAAATGGGGTTTATGACATCATTAAGCGGATCATTTGCCGCTGTAGGTGAAACCCAGAAAAAAGGGACACTCCTTGCGGCAGAGGAAGTAAACGCGAAAGGGGGCCTTGATATGCCATGGGGCAAGGTTAAAATAGAGACCCTGGTAAAGGATGATGAGGCTAAACTTGATGTCGGAGTCAGAAGGTTCAGGGAGCTAGTCGGTGCAGGTATCAACGGCCTTACAGGTACTGTCTGGAACCCGATGTCTGCCGCAATAAATGAAGAAACAAAGATCGCTCCTCTCCCGTATCTTGCCGGTAATGTTCCAGCTCTTGATTCATTTAGAAAAGGAAACCCGGCTGTGGGAACTTTTTCTGTCGCGTTTACCCCCTGGAGTATCGGTTATCTTGCGGGAGCTTCGGCTATCCAGGAACTTGGCGCCAAAAAAATCTTTTTTGTATCAAGGGCAGATTCATGGGGAAGTACAATATTTGAAGGGCTAAAAGCCGCAATCGCGGAGCACGGCGGGGAAGTTGTAGGATTTGCTGAATATCCGCTCGGCACAGTTGATTTTTCATCAGCCATAAACAAGGCGCTTGAAATCAAACCTGACGTATTTATGGCATGCCAGTTTGGAGGAGATGCAATTGCAATCTTCAAACAGGCTTATGATATGGGACTTCACAAACAGTCAAAAATGTTCAATACCTGGACAACTAATGTTGTTGGAAAAGGAATACCGTCAGACGCGCTTAAAGAGCTTTACGCTCTTAATTTCTATTATTACAACCTGGAAGGTTTTGGTAATCCTGAGCTTGAGAAAAAGGCCAAGGCATATACTGAGGCGCACATGAAAATGTGGAACGAGCCGCCTGATGCTTACGGAACAATTTCATACATGGCAGCAAAAATGATATTTGAATCAGTAGAGAAAGCAGGAACTTTTGATCCTGTCGCTGTAGCAAAAGTAATGAAAGAAACAACGTTTGATACTGTAAAAGGAAAAATGAAATTCAGGGAAGATCAGCAGCTTGTCGGCGATTACCTGGCGTTTATTGTAAAAGGGAAATCCAAAGACGAAATGAAAGATCCCAATGATGTATTTAAGGTTATAGGATCTTTCGGCGGCGAATCAGCACTTCCTTCACTTAAATCACTCGGTTATTAGATTCTGATATCCGGGAACTGATATCAGAGAAAAAAATTACAGCAGCGCCGGGTATCACATCCGGCTGCGGCTGTAAAATATTTCCTGAAAAAGGTTTTAAGGAGTTTTATTAAAAATGAAGAAAAAATTATTTTTTGCCATACTTTTGATATGCGCCGCATCAGTTCTATTCGCAGCAGGAAAGAAGGAAGAGGAAAACCCCACAGTTTTCAAGATGGGTTTTTCTTCTTCATTGAGCGGCACTTTTGCAGGTGTCGCAGAAACCCAGAAAAAATCATTTATCCTTGCAGTGGAAGAAATAAACGCAGCCGGCGGTCTTGATATGCCCTGGGGAAAGATTCCTGTTGAATCAATGATAGAGGATGATCAGGCAAAGCTTGATGTGGGGGTGAGAAAATTCAGGGAAATGATGGACCAGGGAATGGATGCACTTACAGGGGGAATCTGGAATCCCATGTCTGCTGCACTTAATGAAGAGACAAAAATAAATCCTGTTATATATGTTCCTGGCTTTGTGCCGGCGAAAGACGCTTTTATGGCAGGAAATCCTGCTGTATGTTCCTACACTCCCACTTTTACACCGTGGAGCATCGGGTATATTACAGGCCAGTCTATCGCGAAGAATCTGGGTAAAAAAACCATTTTTCTGCTGAAGAGAGCTGATTCATGGGGTACAGTTATTCAGGAAGGGCTTGAAGCGGCGTGTAAACAATACGGTACAGAAATAGTTGCGGTTGAAGAGCTGCCGGCAGGGACTGTTGATTATTCTGCAGTCATAAACAAGGCGCTCAGGTTAAAACCCGATGTTTTTGTCACTACAATGTTCGGCGGAGACGCGATAGCAAATCTTAAGCAGGCATATGACCTTGGGTTTTATGATGTAAGCACAATTTTTAATGTCTGGACCGCAAATATAGTAGCCAAGGGGATTCCCGAGAACGCTCTTGCCGGGCATTATGCGCTTGCGTGGTTTTATTATGATTTAACAGGATTCAAAGACAAGGCAGTAGCTGAAAAGGTAAAAAAATACTCGGATGCCTACATGGCAAGATGGAATGAGCCGCCGGATAATATGGGAACTGCGGCATACCTTGCCGCGAAGCTTATATTCGGGGCAGTTGAAGAGGCAGGGACATTTGATCCTGAAAAGGTTAGTAATATATTTGAGACTAAAAAAATCGACACAATAAAAGGGAGCTACATTTTCAGAAAAGACAGACAGCCGATAAATGACCATACCGCTTTTCTTTTAAAGGGGAAAACCCCTGCTGAAAAGAAAAATAATTGGGATTTATTCACTGTGGTCGACTCATTCGGAGGAGAAGAAGTTCTTCCTCCTCTTTCTGTAATGGGATATTAATTCAAATAGGAGAAGGGGTAAAAAATGGTACCAAAATATGAAGTAAAGAAAAAAATAAGCGATGTCCCATGGGAAGAGCATTTCATGGATGACGGCGGCAGTAAAATTAAATGGATATATTCCAGGGAAAAAGACGGAACACCGATTACTGTTATGCTGATAGAACTCAGGGAAGGGCTCTCTTTGCCTGAGCATGTTCACCGCGACCAGCCTGACCTTATTCATGTCCTTGAGGGGGAGGCAACAATGTTTATCGAGGGAGAAGGTGAGTTTCCCCTTGAAGCGGGAATGGTTGTTATGGTTCCGCCTAACACAAAACATACCATAAAAAACATCAAAAAAACTGTCAAGCTTTACAATGTGTTCGCGCCGGCTATGCCTTATATGCCTGCTAAAAAATAAATGAAAGCGATGATCCCAAGGTAATAAAGCATCTGATCTCAAAAAAATGCTAATTAATGCATCATGCATCCCTGGCGGATGCGGTATTTTAATATCGGGAGTAAAAAATGAGCGAAGCCATATTTGAGACAAAAAATGTATCAAAAATATTCGGATTATTCAAAGCAGTTGATAATGTTGATTTCAGCATAAAAGAAAACGATGCTGTCGGAATATTCGGGCCTAACGGCGCCGGTAAAACAACATTTATAAACATATTGACAGGTGAATATATTCCGGAAGAAGGACGCGTTTTTTTTCAGGGCGAGGATATAACTTCGATGAAAAGCGAAAAGAGGGTAGCAAAGGGTATAGTCAGAACATTCCAGCTGGTTCATGTTTTTGATAATATAACTGCTTTTGAAAATCTCGCGTTATCGATTTACAGAAAAATGGAAAACAAATCCATGCCTCTGAATCTTTACAATACAAATTTCAAAAAACACAATAAGATTACAGAGAAAGTTGAAGAGGCGCTCAGGGTATTCAGCCTTGAAAAAGAAAGCAGTCAGATTGTCGGTAATCTCTCACTGGGCAGTCAGAAAAGGCTTGAAATTGCCATGGCCTGGATTTCCGATCCCCATGTTTTTATTCTTGATGAACCGTTTGCAGGAATAAGCGATCATGAAATTGACGAGATAATTGAAATATTAAAAAAGCAGCTGCATAAAAAGACAATAATTATTGTTGAGCACAAGCTTTCAAAGCTGACAGAGATTGTTGATACCCTGTGCGTAATGCATGAGGGGAAAATGATAGCATCAGGGCCGTGTGAGGAAACACTTAATAATCCTGTTGTTCGAAAATCCTATTGGAAAATCGAAGAATGATTTTTCAATATTTTTTATAAAATACGGAGAAGTAAATGAATCAGGAAAGTAAACTTTTGAAAGTTGACAATCTGAATGTCTGTTACGGAAAACTTGCTGTGCTTTTTGATGTTTCTGTTAATGTGAATGCCGGCGAGGTTGTATTTCTTGTAGGCAGAAACGGAGCGGGAAAAACTACCCTTTTCAGGACAATTGCCGGCTTTCTTTCCCCCGCGGAGGGAAATATAGAATTCAAGGGTAATAACATAAATAAAACAGGGGCCTACAAGACTGCAAGATCAGGGCTTAAATATATCCATCAGGATAAGCAGGTTTTCGGAGATCTTACCGTAAAAGAAAACCTCGAGTTAAGCAGTTATGCGACAAAAGATTATGACTGGGAACCTGTTCTTGGAATGTTTCCGAAGCTCAGGGAGCTGATTGACAGGAAGGCAGGGAACTTAAGCGGCGGTGAAAAACAGATGCTTCTTATCGCTATGGCCATGATAGGAAAGCCCAGCCTTGTCATGCTGGATGAGCCGACTGAAGGGCTTGCTCCCCATGTAATCAAGGACCTGGCTGCAATTTTTAAAAAACTTAGTAAAACCACGACATTGTTTATAGTGGAACAGAACCTTCCCCTGATAGCGGAAATCGCCGACAGGGTTTACTGCATGAAAGAAGGCAAGGTTGTCAATGAAATTATCAGCAGGGAAGATATTGGTAATTTATGCTTTGAGCAATATTTATAAAGGTTACAGGAGCTTCTATGAAACTTAAGAAACTTGAAATATTCGGACCGGTTTTTATTATTATCGGTCTTTTGATAAGCCGTTATCTGTTTCCCAACAAGATAACCTTTTTTACTGAAATATCGATATATACAATTTTTGTAATGGGCAACAATATCCTTATGGGATATATGGGATATACCTCATTCGGCCAGCCGTTCTATTTAAGCTGCGGGGCATATGCAGCAGCCCTTTACCTGGCATATCTCGGCGGGAATGTTTTTGTCGCAATGTTATTTGCCGTTCTGGTCGGCCTCCTGCTTTCTTTGATACTTGGCCCCAGCCTGATGCGGCTTAAGGGGAGTTATTTTACCCTTATCAACGCCTCTCTTTGCGCGATCGGAGTATTCATGTTTGAGAGGCTTCTTATCGATATTACAAACGGAAATGACGGACTGTGGTACAGAAGCAATATGGCAAAGACACCTTTCCTT
This sequence comes from Spirochaetia bacterium, assembly GCA_034003145.1. Classification (GTDB taxonomy): domain Bacteria; phylum Spirochaetota; class Spirochaetia; order CADAEX01; family CADAEX01; genus JACKPD01. The sequence continues at coordinate 28,698 of JAVEZE010000001.1, read as the reverse complement.
GACATAAGGCTGCCGCAGAATTATTTCTTTTTTATAATGTTTGTCCTTCTGGCCGCATTATATATTTACCGGAAAATGGACAAATCAGCGCTAGGATCTATACTCAAGGCCTCAAACTCCAATCCGCGGAAAATGAGGTTTCTCGGCTACAATGTTTTCAGGATCAGATGGCTCGCCTATACTATTTCTGTAGTATTCTCAACAATTGCAGGATCGCTTTATGCTGTCAATTTCGGGTTTGTCAATCCCAGTCTCGGGGAAAATTCAAGAGCGATTGAGGTTCTGCTGGCTACGTTGATCGGCGGTATCGGGACAGTTTACGGCCCTTTTTTCGGAGCGCTTGGTTTCCTCGGGATGAAAGACTTTGTGAGCAGCTGGCTTTCAAGATGGGAATTTGTTGTAGGCATTATGACGCTTGTTGTCCTTTTTAAATTCAACAGGGGGCTATGGGGCCTGATTCAGGATACCGGCAGCTTTATCTTTGATTTATCCAAAAAATACAAAAAAGAAAGTATCAAGACAGCAGAAAAATAAAATATCAAGAGGAAAATTATGGAAACCTGGTTTACAGCAATTATATACGGATTAAGTACAAGCGGAATATTATTTCTGATATCACTTGCATTATCAATCGGTTACGGACTTATGAGAATAGTTAACATGGAAGCAATGCTTTACTATTCATTCGGCGCATATATTACATATACGATAGTAACTTTAACCGGAAGCTTTCTCCTTGGAGCGGTAGGAGCAGCGCTTATAGGAGGGCTGCTTGGATTCATTGTCGAAACAACCCTTTTAAGAAAAGTTTATCACAGGAACATGATGTTTACGATGGTTGTGACTTTCAGTGTATTCATGATAGGTATCGGCGTTATCCAGTTTATCTACGGCCTTGACCCAAAACCTGTTGCATCTCCGATTTCAACAATAGTACGGCTGATGAATATTCAGATACCGCTTTACAGGCTTATCATTATTGTTATTGCTGCAGCCGCATATCTTTTTATACAGATTTTAATGAACAAAACAATTACCGGCAAAGCTCTGCGGGCAGGAATTGAAAACAGGGAAAACGTAGAAGGGCTTGGGGTTAATATCAACAGGATATTCACAACCACATTTGTAATCGCAAGCGCTTTTGCCGGGCTTGGGGGAGCGCTTAACGCGCCTCTTGTGATGGTCGGACCTTATATGGGGTTTGATATGCTTTTATTCGCATTCATTACCGTAATACTGGGCGGCCTGGGAAGTATTAAGGGAACAATGGTCGCCTCCCTTGTCCTGGGGCAGGTTATAAATGTCGGAGGGACAATCTGGGCTCCTCTTGCATTTGTAGGCCCATTTATCGTTATGTTTATCACTATCCTTATAAAACCAACCGGTCTTTACGGGGTTAAGGGAACAGCGTTCGGATTCAACGATTAAAGAAAATTGAGGTTGAAAATGAAAAATACAATGAAAGCCTGGGTTCTTGAAAAGTATAACAGCCCCCTGGTATTAAAAGATGTTCCACTGCCGCCGGTCGGCGATGATGATGTTCTTGTAAGGGTAAAAGCTGCAGGAATCTGCGGAACAGACATGAAAATATATACCGGTAAACTTGACGGAATAATCAAGCTTCCCCATATCCCCGGACATGAAGGGGCAGGGGAAATAGTTGAGACAGGAAAGAATGTTAAAAGATTAAAACCTGGTGACAGGGGGATAGTATATCACTACATACCATGCAGGGACTGCGGGCTTTGCAGAACAGGAAGAGAGAACATCTGTTTTGAGATAAAAAGGACAGGGTTTGAGCTTGACGGGGCATTTGCTGAATATATAGCAATCCCTGCATATAATTTCTGCCCTGTTGATGACCATAAGGTCTTATGGGCAGAGATGGCTGTCCTTCCTGATGCAGTCCTTACCCCTTACCATGCCTTAAAAGCGCTTGGAAAAGTAAAAAGTGGCGTAAAAGTTCTTGTCATCGGACTTGGAGGACTCGGCCTTCATGCTGTTTTGCTTGGCAAGATGCTTGGTGCGGAAGTTGCCGGTGCTGACATCAGGGATAAATCACTGGCTGAAGCAACGAGGTTTGGGGCTGATGTTGTATTTAACCCGGAATCTCAGGACCCTGTTTCTGCAATCAGGGAATGGACTGAAGGTTTTGGCGCTGATGTTGTTCTTGACGGAGTAGGTACAGCAGTGACATTTCCCTGGGCGCTTAAAAGCCTGAAAAAGGGAGGCAAGCTTGTTCTGATGGGGTATGATCCTCTTAAGCCTGTTCCGCTTGATGCCCTGGGTATGCATTACAATGAATGGGAAATTATAGGCTCCCGGCTTGGTACAAAACAGGAATTAATTGAGCTGATAAATTATGTTAAAAACGGTACACTGAAGCCGATTGTCTCATCTGAGATGGAAATGTCTTCCTTAAATAAGGTTTTTGACGGTTCTATGCTTGACAGCATCTACGGCAGGATAGTTTTTAAAGAACTTTGAGAACAGGCAGGGAGAATGTTGTATTCAGCTTGACAATTAGGTAAAATGATGGTACAGTAGTATTGTCATACAAAGCATAATTTTTAAAAAAGGTGACAGGTATGGATTTTAAAAAAATTGACCGCGTGAGTATGTCAGAAGAGATTGTTGAATATCTCAAAAACGAAATTTTAAGCAGAAGACTTAAAACAGGGCAAAGGCTGCCTGCGGAGGAGTCACTCGCAGAAAGCATGGGTGTCGGACGGGGAACTGTGCGTGAAGCACTTAAAGTTCTGATACATATGGGACTTGTTGAAAGGAAAAGGAACGGGACCTTTGTAACAGAAGGAAAGTTAAAACCTGATGTAGAAATCAAACTTGATGAATACAGGGATATAATTGAAATTATTGAAGTAAGGAAAGTTATAGAGCCGGCATTGGCAGGGTTTGCCGCCAGGCGCGCTGATAAAGATTTGGTTGAGAAGCTTGAGCTTGAGCTTGATGAGATGAAAAACGGCGCAGGAAATGTTGATGATTTCATACTTCATGACAGCCGTTTTCATGATCTTGTTTTTGAAGCTTCAGGCAATACAATTCTTGAGACTTTTATTAAAAGCTTCAAGGATCTTATGAAGAAAAATCAGGCAGTAGTCCTGATTGAAAGGTATAGCAATATAATGCCTAAATCACTTGATTTTCATGAAAAGATTTTCAAGGCAATCAGCATTGGGGATGAACATCTGGCTTTTTCATACATGTATGATCACATAGTGGATGTTGAAAACGAGTTCAAGATTATAATTGAAGGAGAATAACATCTGATGACTAATATTCCGGAATTTATGAAAGCTGTTGTCCTTATGGGGCCGGATAAACTTGAAGTCAAGGAGATGAAGGTGCCGGCACCTGGGCCGGTAGATGTACTTATTAAAGTCGAGTCCTGCGCATTGTGCGGCTCTGATACAGGGCTTATCCACAAACCTTTTCCGGGCCAGCCTCCCTACGGGGATTTTATAATAGGACATGAGTATTCCGGAACAGTCGCTGCCCTTGGTGAGACGGTTGACGAGTTCGCAGTGGGCGACCGGGTAACAGTAGAGGCGCATAACGGATGCGGCAGGTGCAGGAATTGCCGCCTTGGAAACTACACAGGATGCCTTAATTACGGTGATACCGCCAAAGGGCACAGGGCAAACGGTTTTACCACTAACGGCGGCAATGCCCAGTATGTTATAAACCATATAAATACAGTTCACAAAATAGCGGACAAAGTATCTTTTGATGAGGCATCCCTCGCGACAAACCTGGGATGCGTATTATACGGATTTGAGACAATCGGCGGATTTATAGCAGGCGACACAATTGTGATAATCGGCCCGGGACCTCTGGGTCTAAACGCGGTTCAGGCTGCAAGAGCTCTTGGCGCGGGAAAGATAATACTGCTTGGCACAAGAGACTCAAGGCTGCAGATTGCTGAAAAGACAGGTGCCGATATTATCATCAATACCAAAAAGCAGGATCCTCTTGAAATAATAATGAAGGAAACAGGCGGTAAAGGGTGTGACCTCGCGATAGAGGCTTCCGGTTCTGAGGCAGGGCTTGGGCTTTCAATAAAATCAGCAAAAAGAATGGGAAAAATTCTCCTTCTTGCTTTCCCTCATAAACCGTTTCCTGCCGATTTTGAGGATCTTGCCCTTAACAATAAGCATATTTTTACTGTAAGGGGCGAAGGATGGGCAAACGTTGGACGGGCAGCGACTTTTTTAAATAAAGGGATTGTTGATCTTAAGCCGCTTATTACCCATACATTCCCGATTGCTAAAATAAATGAGGCATTTGATACATTCAACAACAGGATTGACGGCGCGATAAAAGTTATTTCAAAGCCCCAGGAGTAGGTGTAATGTCCTCTGTTTTACTTATCGCAACACTTGATACAAAATCAGAAGAAGCCTCCTATGTAAAGGCCCGGATCGAAAGCCACGGGGAAAAAGTAATACTTGCTAACACCGGAGTATTCCTTTCTCTTGCCGGGAAAACTGACATCATGGGAAAAGAAGACATCAGGGGGGAAGAGATTGTCAAGGCAGGCTGCGCCCTTTCCATAGACGAGCTTAAGGCAAAAAAAGACAAAGGCTACAGCATAAAGTCGATTACAAAGGGAATCAAGATAATCACGAAGAGGCTTTACAGCGAAGGTAAAATAGCGGCAGTTCTTTCAATAGGCGGAGCTCAAGGAACAGATATTGGGACAGCCGCGATGAGAGAGCTTCCTTTCGGAGTTCCCAAATTCATGGTATCAACAGTTGCCTCAGGAAAGGCGGCTTTCGGCCCTTTTACCGGGACAAAAGACATTATAATGATGCATTCTGTATGCGATATTCAAGGGCTTAATATAGTCACAAGAAGTGTTTTTGACAATGCAGCTTCTGCAGTCTGCGGTATGGTTAAGGCAAGACGGCAAAGCTTAGGGCGAAGCGGCGCAGGGCGGGCAGGGTCAATCGCTGTCAGTATGCTTGGCACTACAACCCCGGGAGCCCTTTATGCCAAGGAACTTATCGAAAAAGAGAATTATGATTTTGTCGCGTTTCACCAGAACGGCACAGGCGGAATAGCGATGGAAGAAATGATAGAGGAAGGGCTTTTTAAGGGAGTTCTTGACATAAATCTTCATGAAATCGGCGACCGTTATTTCGGAGGGCTTCACGGCTCGGTAAGGGAAGGGCGGCTTGAAAGCGCGGCAAGGACAGGGCTTCCCCAGGTTATAGCGCCGGGCAGCATCAACTATACAGTACAGGGCCCTTATGCTGAAGTAAGCGATGAGCTTAAAAAGAGGCAGCACATTATACACAACTCTTTTCTCACTCTCGTAAGACTTACACCTGATGAGCTTACCGAAGTCGGGAAGATAACTGCGCAAAAAATAAATCTTTCAAAAGGCAAGGTGCATGTTTACATCCCGCTTAGGGGATTTTCCTTTCCTGATTCAATAGAGAGGGAGCATTGGGACCCGGAAGGGAACGCGGCATTTATAGGGGCGCTTAAAAAGAATTTACGTAAAGATGTTCCGTATAACGAACTTGATATGCATATAAATGACAGTGAATTTATTGATATAGCAGTCAATAAGCTTTTCAGTTTTATAAAGGGAAAGTGATTAACTTATAACTTATAGGCGGATAATTTGCCAGGAGGAATAATGATCAAAGCTAAAGAAATGCTTTCCGGGGTTTATTCCCCGATGTGTACTCCATTTGAAAATGATGAAGTAGACTATGCCGGATTTGAAAAAAATGTGGAACTGATGAACTCTTCAGGCCTTAAAGGGTATTTTGTCCTTGGAACAAATGGAGAATTCAAAACCATGTCTGAAGAAGAAAGATTCAGGGTACTCTCTATCGCAATTAAAAAAGCTGCTCCGGGGAAAATTGTAATGGCAGGAACCGGAGCCGAAAGCACCAGGGAAACAATCAGACTTACTAAAAAAGCCGCCGATATGGGCGCGGTTATGGTAAGTCTTCTGATGCCCAATTTTTTCGCGAAGAAAATTACAGATGAAGTGATGATAAGGCATATCACGGATGTGGCAGACGCATCCCCAATACCTGTGGTTCTTTACAACAATCCTTCAGTGGCAGCGGGAGTCACAATAAGGCCGGCTGTTATCAAGGTGGTATCACAGCATGCCAATGTCGCGGGAATCAAGGATTCGAGCAAGGAGACATGGCCTGAAAACGTGGTATTTAACAGCAGCGATTTTTCCGTAATGGCAGGGAGCGCGGGATACTTTCTTGATCTTCTTGATAAAGGGGGAACAGGCGGGGTTTTATCTCTCGCTAATGTTTTTCCTGATTCCTGCGCCGAGCTTTACAGCCTTTATGTTTCAGGAAAAAAAGCTGAAGCGGTAGAGCTTAACAAAAAGCTTGTTGATCTCAATAAAAAAGTATCAGGGGCCTACGGGGTTGCGGGAGTAAAATACGCGATGGATCTTGCCGGGTTCTCTGGGGGGCTGACAAGGAAGCCTCTTTTAGGACTTACCGATGAACAGAAAAAAACACTTGAAGCTGACCTTAAGGAAAGCGGGTTTTTGAAATAAATAGTATTTAACCAATGGAGGTTTACAGATGTCATCAGATGGAATGAAAAGAGGAAAAAGCCTGAATATCCTGGATCTGGGATATACAGATGTACGGGAGCATCTCAAGAAAAACGATACAATTATCGTAAGCATGGGATCTATCGAAAAACACGGAGCGCATTGTCCGCTTGGAACAGACAGTTTTACAGCTATGGGTGTTATTGAAGAAGCTGCTAAATTAACAGATACCCTTTACACACCTTTAATGCCGGTAGGATATTCTCCCCACCATATGGGAAGAGAGGGAGAGGGAACAGGAACACTTACCTTTTCAGGCGATACATACAGAAGAGTAGTTTATGATCTTGCCAAAAGCCTTATATACCACGGTTACAACAAACTTATATTTGTTACACACCATGGAAGCAACTCAAAAGTTATCGATGATGTACTTAGAAAAATAAGGTATGAAACCGGATGTTTTGTAGGATGGTTTAAAACCCCGACAGAAAGGAATTACAGGTTTATCGCAGATATCCTTGAGGGAACACCTGAGGAAACACCGGGCTGGCACGCAGGCGAGCTTGAGACATCAACAGCATGGGCGTATAAACCTGAGTCTGTTGCCATGGAACTTGCCAAGGAAGACAGAACACACGCGCCGAAATGGATGACAAAGGAGTTCACAAAACATGACGGTTCAGGATTCGTGACATTCAGGGGCGATGAATGCATGTGGGTACCGATGGAACACCATGAATATTCTGATACTGCAACAATCGGAAATCCCTTGCGCGCCTCAAAAGAGAAGGGAGAGAAAATCCTCAAGAGAGGCGGCGAACTTCTTGCTGCTCTTATCGAGGAAATCAAAAAATTCGACATTAAGGTTCCTGAAGAAAAAAGAGCTTTCAATAACCGCGCGTAGTTATCGGGGTTTTTGTAATTAAATGTTAATACAGATGCCCCGTGCCGCAAGGTTCGGGGTATCTTACTGTAAGGTGCGCATCAGGGCCAGACCGGATACACACCTGGAATATCATAAAGATAAATCCTGTAGGAGAAACCATGAAAAGACTTGAGGGAAGAGTTGCCATTGTTACCGGGTCGGCGCAGGGAATGGGACTTGCCATCGCGAAAGCACTTGGCAATGAAGGCGCCATAATAATAATAACAGATATTAACAGCGAGCAGGTTGAAAAAACTGTTGCCGCTCTTGAATCGGAAGGATTTACCGCAGACGGCTACAGCATGAACGTTACAGTTGATGCGCAGGTAGGAGAGGTTTTTGACGCGGTTAAAAATAAATACGGAAAACTTGATATACTGGTAAATAACGCTGGAGGCGCGCTTAACACCCCTTATAAATTAAATGAGATTGAGGATAAACACTGGAACCTTGTTCTTGATGTAAACCTTAAAGGGGCGTTTTTCTGCTGCAGAAAAGCCATAAATATAATGGCAGAGCAGGGAGGCGGCTCAATCGTCAATATTTCAGCTCTTGCGGCACACTACAGGGCAAGCCTTGCCGGAGTACAGTATACTGCCGCCAAGGCGGGAGTTGAGGGTCTTACCAGGCAGCTTGCCTATGACTGGGGTGAAAAAGGAATACGGGTAACCGGGGTTGCCCCTACTATCACAATGACAGGGGAGCGGGTAAAAGGGCTCTGGGATGACAAGGGGAAGGAAGAGCAGGAAAGAACGCTTAAAAATATCCCGTTAAGAAGGTTAAGCACACCTGGTGAAATTGCATCAGCTGTTGTTTTTCTCGCGTCTGATGAGGCATCATACATAACAGGAATCACACTTGATGTCAGCGGAGGCAGATACCTAAGGTGATAAAGTTAATATTGGAGTCAAATAAATGAGCGGGAAACACAAGGTTCTGCTTCCTCAGCCTATTGAAAAGGAAGCGCATGATTATCTTCTTGAAAACAACTGCGAAGTTGTTGTTTGTTCAAAATGCGAACATTCAGAAGTCGCGGAAAAGATCGCTGATGCTGAGGCTGTGGTTCTAAGGACAGGAATCAAAATTACACGTGATCTTATTGAAAAGGGAAAAAAACTTAAAACCATCAGCAGGACTGGCGCTGGAGTGGATAACGTGGATCTTGAGGCGGCAACTGAAGCTGGTATAGTTGTCACATCAAGCCTCGGGGCAAATACAACAAGCGTGATTGAGCATGCTCTCATGTTTATCCTCTCTCTTTCGAAAAATATAATAAAAATTGATTCTGAGGTGCGAAAGGGTAATTTTAAGGTTAGGTATCAGAGCCTCTCTTCAGATGTAAGGGATAAAACACTCGGCCTTGTCGGTTTTGGAAGAATAGGATCAGGACTTGCCAGAATATGCCGCGACAGTTTCGCTATGAATATAATCGCGAATGATGATTTTCTTCCTCCTCAAGCAAAGGATTCTTTCTCTGACTGGGTCAGGTTTACTGATCTTGATACCCTGATCGAAAAATCTGATTATATCTCAATCCATGTGCCTCTGACAAAAGAGACAAAAGATCTTTTTGATTTCAGCAAAATGAAAAAAATGAAAAAAACCGCTTTCCTGATAAATACATCAAGGGGAGGAATAATAAATGAAAAAGATCTGGTTAAGGCGCTGGAAGAGAAAATAATGGCAGGCGCCGGACTTGATGTATTTGAAAATGAGCCGATTGAAATGGAAAGCGGCCTGCTTAAACTGGATAATGTTATTCTCTCCCCCCATACCGCAGCCCTTACTGTTGAATGCACTCTCCGGATGGCTATGGAAGGGGTAAAACGGGTTGTAAGGTTTTTTAACGGAGAGGAGATGGAAAACGTTGCCAATCCGGCGGTTTTGGTTTTATAATAAACTATCAAAACATCACTTGTCTTATGTGAATGATTTAATTGCCTGCTTCCTCTTTTATGTATGACAATTGCATAATTATGCATAAGCATTGTAGTGTTACAGATATTTAGATATTATAAAAGTCAAAGGGGAATGTGATGCACAAAATTCTTGAAAAGAAGCAATTTTCAGATGAGGTTTTTTACCTTCGTGTTATGGCTCCGGAAATTGCCCGAAACAGGAAGGCCGGCCAGTTTGTGCTGGTTCAAATTGACATAGAATTTGGAGAGCGGATTCCGCTTACCATTGCGGATGCGAATCCGGAAGAGGGATGGATTGCCCTTGTATTTCAAACAGTTGGAGCGACTACCCATAAGCTTGCCCTGAAAAATCCCGGGGAGAAGATTGAGGCGATTCTGGGGCCGCTTGGCAGGCCGACTCTTATTGAGAAGAGTGGTTTTGTAGTCTGCGTTGGCGGAGGTATTGGAGTTGCCCCCCTTTATCCGATTGTAAAAGCCCATAAGGCTGCAGGCAATATTGTTACAGCTATTATTGGCGCCCGCACAAAAGATCTGATTATTTTTGAGGATGAGATGAGGGAAGTGTGCGATGAGGTAATTGTGGTTACTGATGACGGCTCATATGGGAGAAAAGGTTTGGTCACAGAGCCTTTGAAGGAATTTTGCGAGAGTGAGAACCCTCCATCTGAGGTGGTTGCTATCGGCCCTCCAATTATGATGAAATTTTGCACGCTTACAACAAAGCCGTTTAATATTCATACAGTGGTTTCTTTAAATACTATTATGATTGACGGGACAGGTATGTGCGGCGGCTGCCGGGTAACTGTCGGCAATGAGACAAAGTTTGTCTGTGTTGACGGGCCTGAGTTTGACGGCCATCTGGTTGACTGGGATAACATGATGCTCCGCTTGAAAGCGTATAAGAGCCAGGAAGATGCGGATCATCACAAGTGTCATATGGAAATGGCAGCTGATGCGCTTAAAGAATCCGATAAGTTGAAAGTTTCCGGGGGGAATCGATGAGTCACGTGGATAAGGATGTTTTGTATGCCGGGGCCAGGAAGCTGTGGGCAGGTTTGAAAAATAAAGACCTGAAACCGAAAGAGAGAATGGCTATCCCGGTGCAGGAGATGGCAGCCGGGGATCCCTTGATTCGCTCACGGCAGATGAGTGAGGTGACTCTCGGCTATTCGGAGGAGCAGGCAAAGCTTGAGGCTGCCCGCTGTCTGGGGTGCAAAAACAGGCCCTGCGTGGCAGCTTGTCCTGTCGGCGTACCTATCCCTGAGTTTATTGCCTGTATCCAGGACGGCGATTATGCCAAAGCAGTTGCGACAATAAAGATTACCAATCTGCTCCCCGCAATCTGCGGACGGGTGTGCCCGCAGGAGAAGCAGTGCCAAAGTACATGTACCCTGGGGAAATCTTTGAAATCTATAGATAAGGCAGTGGCGATCGGGCGGCTTGAGCGGTTTGTAGCTGATTGGGAGAGGGAGAATGATATGATCACCCCTCCTCCTGTCGCGCCTCCTACAGGAAAGAAGGTTGCGGTTGTGGGCTCAGGGCCTGCCGGTTTGACTGTTGCTGCAGATATCCGCCGAGAAGGGCATGATGTTACGGTTTTTGAGGCATTCCACAAGACTGGCGGAGTTCTGGTATATGGAATTCCTGAGTTCCGCTTACCCAAAGCTATTGTTGCCAAGGAAGTTGAGGTTTTAAAAGAGATGGGAGTTCAGTTCCGTACCAATTTTCTTGTCGGCCGCACTGAGTCTTTGTTTGATTTGCTTGACCGTGAGGGTTATGACGCGGTTTTTATCGGCACAGGCGCGGGTCATCCCAAATTCATGAATATTCCAGGCGAGAATCTGGTTGGAGTTTTTAGCGCGAATGAGTATTTGACCCGGGCCAATTTGATGAAAGCCTATGATACTGATAGAGCCGCCACTCCATTGTATCCTGCGAAGGTTGTCGCGGTTGTCGGCGGGGGAAATGTCGCAATGGATGCATGCCGTATGGCTTTGCGCCTGGGGGCTGACAAGGTCTATTGTATCTACCGCCGTACACGCGATGAGATGCCTGCGAGAGCTGAAGAGGTAGTGCACGCAGAGGAAGAAGGTGTTGAGTTTTTCTTTCTACAAAATCCCACTCAAATTCTCTCTGACGACAAAGGACAGGTCCGCGCGGTTGAGGTACTTGATTATAAACTTGGAGATGTGGATTCTTCAGGCAGGCGAAGTCCTGTCGCAATTCCGGGGACTGAGCACGAAATTCCGATTGATGCGATGATCATTGCTTTGGGTAATGATTCAAATCCCCTGATGGCGCAAACCACTGAAGGGCTTGATGTTACGCTGCGGGGGAATATTATTGTTGATGAGCAGCAGAGGACCAGCCTGAAAAAGGTATGGGCAGGCGGCGATATTGTCCGTGGAGCTGCGACTGTTATCCTGGCAATGGGAGAGGGCAGGAAAGCTGCTGAAAGTATAAACAAATATCTTGCAGATAAATGATTGCTGCTGTGTCTTGATCGAACCCTTCCTGCTGCTGTCAAATGACGGCAGCAGCAGTTTATCTGAAAATCATTCAATAATCATTCAATAATCAGATCTTCAAGCCTCCGCTTCGGGACATGATGGATCCACTTGTCATCCCGCCAGTATTTTATGTCTTTGGGATCTTTTACCTCATCAAGTACAACTGTTTCCTTCGGCTTGCCGAGCGCTATTACAAGGATCAGTTCAAACCGCTCTGTTATTCCAAGTTCCTTTTTAAGGCCTTCCCTGTCGATCGAGCCGAACATGCATCCGCCGAAACCTTTTTCAACTGCGCCCAAAAGGATGCTCTGACAGGCAATACCGTGATCCCAGAAATGATTTGTGCTGATCTCGCTGTCTCCAACCATTATGATGTATGCGGAAGGCCTTTCCCCTTCTTTCGGGCCGTCCCAGTCTTTTAAATACCCTGCCCACTTGAGGTAGGGGAATATCCGGCTGTTTTTCTTTTCATCATACGATAAAATATATTTCAGCGACTGCAGGTTGCCTCCAGATGAGGAAAGACGGGCAAGTTCTATAAATTCCAGTAAATCATCCCGCGTTATTTTAGTATCCTGATAAAAACGCCTGTAAGTCCTGTTTTTTAATATGAGTTCTTTTACCATTTCAATTTCCTCCTGATTATCCTTTCATTTAATTACTTTAAATCCAGCGGTTGTAGGAAAGCACTTCATCTATCGGCTTGCGGTCCCTTGGCGATGTTTCAGATGAAAGATGTTTTTCATTAAGGTGATCTGTGCTGCCTCCCTTGCCTCCGAGCGCTATCAGGGTTATCACTATATAGGAATCACAAACCTTGAAAATCTCCTTGATTTTAAAAGGGTCAAATCCTGCCATGGGATGGGCTATCAGCCCTTCTTTTTCAGCCTGCAGCATAATATTCATCACAGCAAAACCGGTATCAAACAGGGCATAATCCCGCCTGTCTGAAAGGCTGCATCCGAGAGAAACATCTGTAAGGACCGCGATCATTACTGGAGCTTTCTTTGCCCAGTAATTTGCGCCTGTAAGTGCTTCATGCACTTTTCCAAGTGTTTGCGGATCATCGGCGGCAATAAATCTCCAGGGCTGCTTGTTAAAGCATGACGGGGCAAGGGTGGCAGCTTTAATCAGCCTGTTTATTGTTTCGCGCGGGATTTTATCACTTTTTAAGGCTCTTGATGCTCTTCTGTCATAAATCTCATTTAATATTGTGTTTTGACTCATATGGTAATTGTAGCATATTTTAAAAAAACTGCTACATATTTCTTGCCGCGGTTATGTTTGCAATTACTATATCACCTGATAGTTTTAAATATTTTATTATAATCTGTATCTCTTTGCCTATTAATAATATACTCAAAAAAAGATAAATATTTCTTTACATCTTTCATACATAACCGGAGAGGATAGGAAGGCAGGATCTCTCCTTTTAAAAGCATTTTCATAATACGGGGAATTATATGGCTTTTGTTGTTTCATCAGTACTTTTTCTTATCTATTTTTATACTGCTGTTTTTTTATTTATCCACATTTTTGTAATTGCAGGAGTGATCTCTTCATTCAATAGAGAGAGGAAGGCTAAAAACCATAAAATTCCTGATGTAAAAATATCTGTAATTGTTCCGGCGCGGGATGAGGAAAAAACACTGCCTGCGCTTTTCAAATCGCTGCTTTCGCAAAGCGTAGATAATTTTGAGATAATTCTTATTAATGACAGATCACAAGATAACACTCTTGAAATTATGGAGAGCTTCAGGGATGCGAATCCCGGCCGGGTAAAGGTAATTGACAACAGGCACTCTTTCAGCGGAAAGAACCCGAAGCAGATGGCGCTGTCTCTCGCAGAGAGGGAAACTGCTGCCGAGGGTGAAGTGTTTCTGTATACTGACGCAGACTGCCAGGTGCCGCCGCAGTGGGTTGAGACAATGATGAAGCCTTTTGCAAACCCCGGCACCGGGCTTGTTTTCGGGACTGTTACTGTATCACCGGGCGGCAGATCACTGCTTGAAAGGTTTCAGCAGTATGACCACCTTTTAAGATATCACTATACTGCTGCCGCTGCCGGGCTTAACATGCCTAACGGCGGGTTTGGAAACAATCTTGCGGTCAGGAGAAAAACACTTGATGATATCGGGGGATTTGAAAAGCTTGAATATACTGTTACAGAAGATGCCCAGCTGATCGCGAGGGTAAGGGATACGGGGAAATGGAAAATATTTGCCCAGACCTCTGCTGACTCAATGGTCAGCACTGTTCCGGTTACAAGCTGGAAAGAGCTTTATCTTCAGGAGCTCAGGTGGAGTACAGGCGCGATCCACGCACCTGATATCAATTCGCGCATAGGGTACGGATTTATAATGTATCAGCTTCTGATCGGGATAATCCTTTTTCCCCTTGCTTTTTTCATCCCCTCCTTTTTTCCGGTATTCTTTTGCGGTATTTTATGCATGCTTTCTGTTTCACTTGCCTACGGCTTTCACCTGAAACCGGGAAAGTCTTTCTGGCTGAGTCTGCCGGTTTGCCTCTTGATAGCGCAATTTCTTTTCCCGGTAGTTACTGCGGCAGCGACATTCAAGCCTTCTGTTATTTGGAAAGGCAATAGACTTGATATGTGATTATTTGCGGCCAGCGGGACGGTCGGGCCGACAGGTCGGTCATCTGGCGCAATGCCGGATCAGAGCCTCTCTTTAATACTTCCCCAGCGCAGCCCCTATTAAAAATTTGACAGTCTGATGTTTATGGGGTTATAATAAAAAAGTAAACAAGATGGCGGAGGAATAAAGAGACGGGAAAATGGGGCACAGATTGTTGTCTTGTTTTGCCGTTTTTTTTTGCCTGGATATATGGCTGGAGATTCTGCTCTCTTAATACTTTTAGGTCAATAACATCTTAAATAAAAATATAATAAACCTGTTTATAAGTGTTTAATTTTTTATTGAGGTGTATAATTGTATTAGATTTCCATAGGAGGAAACAATGAAAAAGGTACTATTGATTTTTCTATGCCTTGTTGTAATTGCAACAGGCGTGTTTGCAGGCGGTAAAAAAGAAGCTGCAGAAGAAAACAAGGTTTTAAGGCTTATCTCGTGGACAGGTTATGCGCCTGCTGATCAGCTTGAAAAATTTAAGGAAGAAACCGGAATTACTGTTGAAGTAACACTCAGCAGCAATGAAGAGATGATTTCAAAACTCAGGGCAACAAGAGGAGGCGGGTTTGACCTTGCGCAGCCTTCACAGGACAGGATATCATCAATGGTTGAACAGTTCGGGATATATCAGCCTATTGATTATTCTAAGGTTAACACAGATCAGCTTGACCCCAGCATGCTTGCGGCTACAAAAAAATATACAGAGGTTAACGGCAAATCATACGCTGTCCCCCATGTATTTGGAACATCAGGTCTTATTGTAAACAGGGCAAAAGCTCCCGATGTAAAAGATTATAAAGATCTTCTTGACCCAAAATATACAGGAAGAACTGCGTACAGAATGAAAAGGCCTACACTCATGGCTATGGGTTTTTCTCTCGGTTATGATCCTTTTGCCCTTTACAGCGACAAGGCTGCATACCAGAAATTTCTTGATGAGATAGGCGATGTTCTTATAAAAGCAAAACCGGTTGTAAGAAACTACTGGGAAAATGGGGACGCGCTTCTTGAATCAATGAGATCAGGCGAGGTATGGGCAGCAATGGGCTGGGAACAGCAGGCTTGGAAGCTTTATAAGGAAAATAAGGATATAGACTATGTAGCTCCTGCAAGCGGCGCAATGGCATGGGTAGATACATTCGCCCTCCCTGCCAAATCAGAAAATGTTGAAGGAGCATACAAATACATCAACTTTATTCTGAGACCGGAAAATGCCGCAGGATTCACAAATGTTGAAAACTACGGAACAGCTTCAAAAGACGCGGTTAAATTCCTGAATCCTGAAGCAGCAGCCAACTTCTCAAGATGCTTTACTCCTGAAGTAATGGCAAAAATGAACTGGTATCCTACAGTTCCTGCAGGTCTTGAAGAGATGGAAGGAAAAACAATGGACAAGATCAAGGCTGCCAAGTAGGCGCAGGTCTTTAATAAACTTTTTTAAACGCCGGCGGTTTCTGTTTGGTTTAGCTTCAAAACACTGGTTCAAAGCATGGTTTTGAACCAGTGTCCGCCGGTATCATTGATTTCGGCAAATACATACAAATAAAAATAAATTATAGGGGTATTGGAAGATGCAGATTGATTTATCGGTTAAAGATATTACCAAAAAATTCGGCGAATTTACAGCTGTTGACAGGGTATCTTTCAATGTTGAAAGCGGCAAATTCTTTTCAATACTGGGCCCGTCCGGGTGCGGGAAAACAACACTGCTCAGAATGATTGCAGGCTTTTATGAACCAACAAGCGGATCGGTTGAGATCCGGGGTGAGGATATGGCAGGGGTTGAGCCTAACAAAAGGCCTGTTAACCTTGTCTTTCAGCATCTGGCGCTTTTCCCGATGATGGATGTCAAGGAAAACATAGCGTTCGGCCTTAAAAGAAGGGGAGAGAGGGGGCCGGGAGTCTATAAAAAGGTTAATGATTTGCTGGAAAGGGTCGGACTTCCCGAGCAGGCTAACAAGAAAATCAGCCAGCTTTCAGGGGGCCAGAAACAGAGAGTCGCGATTGCAAGGTGCCTTATTCTTGAGCCTGCAGTCCTTCTTCTTGATGAACCGCTCGGCTCACTTGACCTTAAGCTCAGGGAACACATGAAGGTTGAGCTTAAAAAACTGCAGGTGCAGGTCGGCACAACATTTGTTTACATCACCCATGACCAGTCAGAAGCTATGGTAATGAGTGATTATGTTGCTGTCATGAACACCGGCCACTTTGAGCAGCTTGACACACCGCAGACACTCTACAACAATCCCCACTCATCTTTTGTCGCCCAATTTGTCGGAGACAATAATAAGTTTACAGGAAAACTGCACCGCGATGAGAGCGGTTCCCATTATGTTATAACTGAAGATGAAAGGAAATACCTTGTAAGCAGCGACTGTGATTTATCTGAAGGGGAAAGTGTTGAAATGTATATCAGGCCGGAAGCTGTAATTATAAAACCGGAAGCCGGCAAATCAAATTTCAATACTATAAAGGTTCTTGTAAAGGCAATCCTTTTTGACGGTGCCAACAGCCGCCTTCTTGTTGTGCTTGATGGAAGCGATAAAGAACTCATAGTTTCGCTGCCCCAGAACAGGCAGTTTGATTATATAAAATCAGGTGATTCCATAGAAATCGGGTGGGATATTAAATCTGCCGTATGTTTCAGTGATGCAGGAGTAAAAACCTATGCTGAACTCTAAACATCACAAGATAAGATGGGGATTCTGGATATTTTTTACCCCTGTTTTTCTCTGGCTTTTCCTGCTTATTGTGTTACCCCACGCAGAGCTGCTTAGAATGTCTTTTCTTGCAACAGATTACGGAGGGAAATCAGGAATAACACTGTCGAACTACGGCGCTTTTTTTACAGAGCCTATCTACTGGCTTACATTTGTAAGAACCGCGCTTTATTCCATTACTGTGACATTTATTGTACTTGTTGTTGCACTTCCTGTTGCTTTTTATGTTACAAAGGTTTCAGGTTTCAAGGTACAGGGTTTTCTTATGGTGCTTCTGATGCTTCCATTCTGGGTAAGTGAGCTTATCCGGGTTTACGGCTGGATGATTCTGCTCCGTGAAAGCGGTGTAATAAATAAAATTCTTACAAGCCTGGGGATTTGGGATAAACCGGTTGAAATGCTTTACAACGATGCGGTAATGATAATGGGCCTTGTTTATACTTCGATGCTTTTTATGGTAATCCCGATAATCGGGGTAATGGAAAGCCTTGATGATTCCTATATTGAGGCAGCGTATGACCTTGGGGCAAAGAAGCTGGTAATATGGCAGCAGATTATTATTCCCCACTGTATGCCGGGGGTAATGTCAGGTTCGATTGTTGTGTTTATGCTTGTTCTTGGAAGCTATCTGACTCCGAACCTTATGGGAGGAAAAAATTCCCTCTGGTTTACCCAGCAGATTTATAATCAGTTTATTACATATTTTAACTGGAACCAGGGCGCCGCGTTCGGGTTTCTGCTTCTCCTTATGTCTTCAGGCATAATCTGGATTGCGCTCAAGCTTTCAGGTCAGCAGCTTAGCGAGGTAGTGAAATGATAAGAACATTACCGAGATCAAATATATATAAGGCAAGTTTTTCAATATTTATTTTTCTCTATTTTATGTTTCTCTTCGCTCCCCTGCTTATTACCTGCATTCTGGCGTTTAATAACTCAATGTTTCCATCCCTTCCCTGGAAAGGTTTTACCCTTGACTGGTTTACAGGGACAGGTCCTGAAAAAATAGGTATATTCCACGATAAAATAAACCTCCGAAGCATCGTAGTTTCATTCAGGGTCGCTGTTGTTGTTTCCGCGTTGTCAACTGTAGTCGGAACATGCGCGGCATTTCTCTTTGAGCAGGAGGAATTCAGGTTCAAGAATTTTTTCTACTTTTTGATGCTTGCGCCTCTTGTAATTCCAGGTGTTATCCTTGGTATCTCGATTCTGCTGTTTTCAAATTCCGCTGGAATATTTATTGAGGAAAAACTTGATATCTATGTTAAATTGTTCAACCCTGGTATCTGGCTTGTCATAATGGGGCAATTTTCATTTATCACAACCTTTGTCGCGCTTGTTGTGGGAGCACGGCTGAAGAAATTTGACAAGACTCTCGAAGAGGCAGCTTACAATCTTGGTGCAAACAGGTTTGAGGTTATCTGGTTCATAACATTGAAATTTTTGCGTCCATCCATAATAGGAGGAGCTGCTGTAGCTTTTCTGATGTCATTTGAAAACTTTAATACTTCTCTCTTTCTTGTAGGGTCAGAGGCGACCCTCCCTATTACGCTCTATCTTCAGGTAAGGGACGGATCAACACCTGTTATAAACGCAATTTCCTTCCTTCTTATTGTTTCCAATTCAATATTCGCTGTAGCGAACCTCTATTTTTATAAGAAGGAGGAATATTAAGAAATCAGAATAGTGGTTATGGTTAGCTGGCAGGTTAATGAGAGCCGCGGCCTCGAATGTGTTTATAGACGCATCAGGTCCCGGCTTTTTTGCGGATTAGAATAATTGCCGGAATAGCTGTGATATGAGGAATAACTGCTAAAGAGGCAGGGCAATATCAATACCAGAGGAGCAGTGATGGATTTAAATAAAGGGATGGAAAGGTACCTTGCCGATTTAAGAATCGGGATTGAGAAATTAAAAAACTACGGATCAAAAGAGCTTATTCTTTTGCATCATAACGATTCTGACGGACTTACATCTGGTGCGATTCTGCTTAAGGCTTTCCAGAGGGCAGGTTTCAGCGTAAGCAGATTTTCACTTGAAAAGCCGTATCCCGCTGTACTTGAAAAACTGTTTGATGAAAACAGCGGGAAGATTGTTGTATTTGCCGATTTCGCGGGAAAGATTGCCCCGGTAATCGCGAAAATAAACAGGGGGAGAAATCTTGTCCTTCTCCTTGACCATCACAGGGCAGAAGCATCCCCTGATGAAACTGTCCTTAATCTTGACCCCGACCTTTACGGCCTAAGGGGAGACAGGGATATATCAGCCTCTGTCGTGTGCTATTATTTTGCTGTAGAGCTTGATAAGGCAAACCGCGAACTTGTCCATATCGCAGCATTCGGCGGAATCGCGGATTTCTACTATCTTGACAGGCAGGTACACTCATACAACAGGATCTGTTTTGAGGATGCGGTAAAGTCCGGCCTAATGAGAAGCGATGCGGCAGGAGAAGAGGAGAGGTTTTTTATTACTCTGGGAGAAATGGAGGTTGATGTAGTTGATTTTTATCCGATGCTTGATATCGCAGGGGGAGTCGGCTTTTATAACGGAGGGCCTGAGCTGGGTATTTCAATTCTGCTTGAAGGGCTAACTCCTGGTAAACTTGGGGAAATTGAAAAGCTTAAAAAAATCAAGGATTCTCTTTTCGCTCAGGAACTTGAGACTCTTAAAAAGAAAGGGCTGCACGATACCGGCAATATCCAGTGGTTTGACGTGAAAGAGAGATTTTCACCGATGGGAGTCAAGATGATTGGGGTTTTCTGCGAAGAGATAGCAGAGCTTGATTTTCTTGACCATGGTAAATATCTTGCAGGTTTTCAGATAATACCTGATACAGTTCCCGGATTCGGTACTGTAAAGATGGGACAGACAAAGATATCTATGAGAAGTTCATCAGAACTCTCTAAAAAAATAATTGATAAAAAAATGCCTGGAATGAGTGATTTTCTTCCTGAAGCTACAAATAATCTGGGCGGATTCGCGGATGCCTGCCACAGTATAGCGGCAGCAACCACGATTGGCGCGGGACGGGAAAGCGAGCTTATGGATGAAACACAGAAAGTTCTGGAATCAAAGATGAAGAAAAATGGAGGATTAAATGGGTAAAGGGACTGCTTTTGGAAAATCTATACTTATCGGCGACCAGTTTGTTTTAAACGGGGTACCCGCGATATTATCCGCGCTGCCGTATCAGACAGAAACCATTGTTGAAAAGGCTCCAGGCCTTGGCGGGCGGGGGTTTACAGTTGTTGACAACAGGGTTGAAGTACCGGGATACAAAAAGAAAAAAGAGGAAGCCTGCTACAGGTCGTATGAGCAGATGATAAAGGTGATGGGGCTTGATCTTAAAAAAAACCCGATAAAAATTACTGTCGGAGGCGATCTGCTTGCCGGAAGCGGTGTAGGGGCAAGCGCCGCGATAAGTGTTTCATTTGCCCGCGCATGCAACAGGGAGTTTAATCTCGGCCTTGATGCGCTTGAGGAGAACTATATAGGCTGGGAGGGGGAGCATGCCTACCACGGTATTCCAAGCGGTGTAGACAATACAGCCTCATCTTTCGGAGGGCTCATGATGTACATGATCCGGGACGGGAAAAAAATGTATGAGAGAATTGTTCCCGCAAAACCTCTTTATATTGTTCTTGCAAACAGCGGCGTTACATATAACACTGCTCTTCTTGATGAGCATGTTGAAGATATGATTAAAAACAATCCTGAGCTTTTTTACACAACAATGAGCAAAATTACATCCCAGGTTTATGAAATGAAAAAAGCGATTGAAACAGGGGATCTTGCATCAGCCGGTAAAATCATGACAGAAAA
The DNA here is from genome assembly GCA_034003145.1 of Spirochaetia bacterium. Classification (GTDB taxonomy): domain Bacteria; phylum Spirochaetota; class Spirochaetia; order CADAEX01; family CADAEX01; genus JACKPD01. The sequence goes on along the minus strand of JAVEZE010000001.1, from coordinate 7,589 downwards.
CCACAAACTGCTTATTGAAATGGATTTAAGCCAGGAAAGGCTGATTGAGCTTTGCGGAAGGTCAATAGAGATGGGCGCTTACGGGGCAAAGCTTACAGGAGGCGGAAAAGGCGGCTACATGGTGGCTCTGGTAAAAGATGCTGATTTGCAGAAAAAAATTGCATCAAAATTCGAGTCTGAAGGTGTTCCTGTTATTACTGCTCAGCTTGGAATCAATGCTGCGGATAACGTAAAGTTCAGGATTCTCAAATAATACCTGGTCGCTGTTCAGGCGTTGAGTGAGGGGGCAGAATGATCCGGGAAATACCGGATTTATCTCTGCCCTTTTTTTATTTTCTTTTGGCAAGAATTATCTGAGAAGCCTCAAAAAAACCATCAGCGTCATTCTTCTCTGTGACATATGCCGGATAATGCTCCATGATCGGGAGGAACTTTTTGATGTTTGCTACAGCAATTGTATGCTTAAGCGCTTCAAACATAGGCTCATCATTCTGTGAGTCGCCTGCGAAAAGTATGTAATCCTGCATTGCTTTCAGCTCCTTTCCTGTATGATCTTTGAGAAAAAGATTGAAACAGGTAAGCTTGTCATAATCGCCGTACCAGCAGTTTATGTGGATGCTTGATATCTTGTAAACTGCGGCCTCCTCATCAAGGATACTGCAGATTTTGTCTATTTCTTTTTGGCTCAAAGGGGGTACATCTTCGCAAAAATCAATCGCAAGGTCCGCGATTCTGAACTCCTGGTCTGATGCTATCCCCGCGTTTGGTACCTCATTCAGTACCCGCTCTTTTATCCTGTCAAGTTTTACCCTTCCCTGTTTTCTCTCATCAGCGCTTTGAAGATATTTTCTTATGACCTTTTTTTGATCAGGATTGTAGGAATAATAAAAAGCGCCGTTCTCCCCTACAACCCCAGCGACAGGCCACATCCTTGCTATATGATCGCACCATCCTGCGGGCCGCCCTGTTACAGGTACGATCTTGATGCCGGCATTGTAAAGTTTCCAGATAGCCTCAAAAGTTGAAGCAGGTAGTTTTCCATTGGTAGTGATTGTATCATCAATATCTGCGAAAAGGTATTTGAGGTTTTTGCAAAGTTCTTTTGGTATTTCGCTGACCGGTGCTATGATTTTCATTATCTCTCCGTTGGAAGTCGTACTGCTTCTGTGAGAATATTATTTATTGAAAGATTCATCAATAGAGGGTTTGACATGGGATATTCTTATTTTGTATTGTGAATCCATGATAATGGCACACAGGGGGGCAAGCGCATATGCCCCGGACAATACAATAGAGGCGATTAACAAGGCATTTGAACTTGGAGCGGACGGTATCGAGATTGATGTTCAGATGAGCCGTGATGGAGAGCTTTTTCTGTTCCATGACTGGGACCTTGAAAAAGTAACAGGAGATAAAGCTTTAATTACATCGAAAACCATGGCAGAAATAAAGAAGATTGATGCCGGCAGCTGGTTTTCCTCCAAATTCGCCGGGATAAAATTGCCGACACTGGAAGAAGCGTTTGATGCTGTCCCGAAAGGGAAGATAGTCAATATTGAGATAAAGAAAACATCGGTAGATACAAGAGAAGTCGAGGATAAGGTTGTCAAATGCGTAAGGGATATGGGAATGACAGAGCGTGTAATAATTTCATCATTCAATCATAAAACAATCGCAAAAATTGAAAAAATTGACAGTGAAATAAAAACCGCGCTTATAATCGCGTCGATGCTGATAAATCCTGTGAGATACCTAAGCAGCTTCAGATGCTACAGCCTCCATCCTGTTTTTTATTATGCTGATGCTGATCTAATAAATGAGCTTCATGATAATAATATAAAAATATATCCATGGGTGGTTAATGATGCCGGATATGCAAGAGTGCTGACAGATGCCGGATGCGACGGTATAATTACCAATTACCCGGATATTGAATTTTAATAAAGGATGCAGCTTACCCGCAATACGGGATAACTACCAATTACCCTGATCTTGTTTTCCAAGAAATTCCCTTACCTCTGCCAGAGAGGGGATTGAAGTAATTCCCCCTCTCTTCTGTACAGAGAGAGCCGAGGCCGCGGCTGAAAAAACAATGGTTTTTTCAAGGCTATAGCCTTGAGTCAGGCACCACGCGAATGCGCCGTGATATATATCCCCGGCCCCTGTCGTGTCTACTGCCTTGACTTTGAATGCGTCAAGGCGGGTAACTCCAGAGTCTTCTCCTTCTTTTTCAAAAACCATTCCCTCTTCGCCCATGGTAATTACTATATTGTTTTTGTTTAAACCTTTTAGCGCCTTAAATGCCCTGGTGTAACCGGAATTTTCCTTTATGTTTTCAATTCCAGAGACAGAAGAGGCAAAACGCTCTGAACATACAAGGTAATCAACTCTGGATGCAAGAATCTCTGTCTCTTTTCTGAGCGAGCCTGCGTCAAGTATTGTTTTTGCGCCTGGAAACATTTTTATCGATTCAAGCGCGGTTTCAAGTTCATACCCGTCAAAAAGAAGGACAGAAGGGTTGTATTTTTTAAGCCCCTGTGATGCCTGGATGCCTGTCTGTTCAAGTTTGTTCCTGTTTATAAGTGTCCTGCTTCCATTTTCAAGGTTTACAATGATAATTGAAAGAGGAGTCTTTGTCCCTATTCTTTTTATCATGCCGCTGCAGTCTACCCCTTTCTGTGAAAGTTCCTTTTCAATAAGTTCTCCGTAAATATCATCTCCTGTTACTCCGATGAATGCGGCATCAAGCCCCCATTCGGCAAGAAGTGCTGAGGCGTTCGCGGCAGGGCCTCCGCTGCATTCATTAAAATCCTGTGTCATGTATTTTGAGTTTTCCTCAGGATATTTTTCAAAATAGGCTGTTATATCATAGGATGTGTTTCCGATGCATAGAACCTGATCCATGTTTATCCTCCTGGAATTCCTGTGAAACCGGTTTGATAATCTGTAATAGTTTCTGGCGGCAGCTGCATTTCTTTGCTGCTTATCCTGCCTGGAAAAAAATCGGCACCAGAACAGGGACTGTCAGCGATAAAATAGCGCCGCTTGAAATTGAAAGCGGCACTATCTCATCGCCGCAGCTTTTTTCAATAAGAGGCAGTGTTACATCCATGCTTGTCGCCCCCGCGACACCTATCGCGATATTGGGATACCTTGTCTGTGCGATAAACGGGATTGTAACAAGGGCGATACTTTCCCTCATCAGGTTTATCAGAAACCCTGCCGAACCAAGCACAGGATCTCCCATATCGGTGATTATAACACCGGACAGAGAATACCAGCCGAACCCTGATACAAGCGCAAGCGCTTTTCCCGGGGTTATCATAAGAAGCGGGGCGGCAGCAAGCCCTCCAAGCAGCGAGCCTATTATTGTCCCAAGCGGCAGCAATACAGTCTCAGGGTGGGCAAGTGTCTCTTTCAGGCTTATATTATTCTTTATAAGCTGGGCGCCGATTAAGAACAAAAGCAGGTACAAAAGCCATGTAGTGAGGTGCGAACCTGTAAATAAGGGATAAATCTTTATCAGCCAGCCGGATGCAAAACCGGCAATTACATAAGCTACAAGTTTAAGCGGCTCTTTTAAATGGTGGAGAAAGCTTTCGTCTTTGCTGCTGTTTTTGATGGAATCAGATGCAGCATCAGATCTTTGGGTGATATTTGCAGCTTCTTCCCAGCTTTCAATCTTTCTGTCAGCTTTGGATTTTTCGTCATAAGCGGGAGGCACATCTCTTTTTTTCCCCCGGAAATAATCCCGAACAGAAAAAATTATGAAAAGAACAATAACAGTTCCGGCAACCGATGCAGCGGCAAAAGTTATGGAAACAATACCTATGGTTTTTAACGCTTTCCCAATTTCTTCATTTCTTCCTATCCTGAATCCCATGAAGAAAAGGAGGAGAAAAAGTGAAATATTTATCAGGGAATTGAAGACCCTGCCGTCAGGGAGAATATTAATTTTTGCCGCAGCCATGCCTGCGAACAAAAACAAGAGTATAATTCCAATTGAGATAAATGCAGACATGGCTAAAAACTAACATAATCCATTTATTAGTTCAATTAGTAACGTTATTTATGCTTCTTATAATCTAAAAACTTGACTATTCTCAATTGTATATGTAAAAATAAAACATGTGTTTATTTATCAATTAAACATAAAATAAGGAGTATTACGGATGAAAAAGATTTTACTTATACTGCTTGCAGCAGTTCTAATTTTCGGAATTGCCTCATGTTCAAAAAAAGAGCAGGCAGCAGGAGAAAAAAAGGTTATAACAATTGCATCAGACGCGACATGGCCGCCGATGGAATTTGTTGACGAGAATAAGGAACTTGTCGGATTTAATATTGATTTGATGCATGCCGCAGCCGAGGCAGGCGGTTATGAGATAGTGATTAAAAATACCGCGTGGGACGGAATATTCGCGGGGCTCGCAAACGGCGAATATGATGCTGTCTGCTCATCAGTTACAATTACTGAAGAAAGAAAAGAGACAATGGATTTCTCAATCCCCTATGTTAACGCTGGACAGGTTCTTATGGTATCTGCAGATAATAATACAGATACACTACTTGCTGATTTGAAAGGGAAGGATGTAGGCGCCCAGATCGGAACAACCGGAGCTATCGAAATCCAGAATACAGAAGGCGTTATTCTTAAAACCTACGATGAAATCGGGCTTGCGATTGCAGATCTTGCAAACGGAAGAATCGCAGGTGTTGTAGCTGATGCTCCCATCGCAGCTGATTTTGTACTCCAGAACGAAGAATACAAGAAAAGCCTCAAAATAGTAGGTGTTCCTTTTACAGATGAATACTACGGCGTGGCTGTGAAAAAAGGGAACAAGGAAGTTCTTGATATCATAAATGCGGGACTGAAAAAAGTCATAGACTCAGGAAAAGCAGAAGAGCTTGAAGACAAGTGGCTCAGATAAAAACTCCCCGTTTTGAAGTAACAGACGGTACGTTGATCCCGGATAAAGGCGAGAAATCCATATTTTCAGCATGGAAAATTGCCTTTTTCGGGGCAATATCTCTACTGATTATTCTTCCCATTGTCAAACCTGACCCCTATTTATATATTCTGAAATTCATACCAGACGGGATTGTTGCGACTTTTCAGGTGACAGTACTGTCTATTGTGCTGTCGTTTTTTATAGGACTGCTTACAGGGCTGGGCCGGATCTCAAGAGTAACTATTTTCAACCGGATCGCAACTGTTTATGTTGAGGTTATAAGAGGGATTCCGCTTCTTGTACAGCTTTTTTATATCTATTACGCGCTTGGTAAAATTGTTCAGGTTCCCCGCCTTGCCTCAGCTGTAATTGCCATGGCTGTGTGCTACGGAGCATACATGGGAGAGATATTCAGGGCAGGTATACTTGCAATCCCGAGGGGGCAGATGGAAGCAGCTCTTGCGCTTGGTCTTTCCAGGGGACAGGCTCTGTGGAAGGTAATACTGCCCCAGACAGTCAAAGTGATACTCCCCCCGATCGGCAATGAATTTATAGCTCTCTTAAAAGATTCATCTCTTGTTTCAATCCTTGCTGTATCGGACCTGCTAAGACGCGGAAGGGAATATGCATCAACATCATTTATGTATTTCGAGAGCTACACAATAGTAGCTCTTGTGTACCTTATTATAACCCTGTTTTTGTCACGGCTTGTGGCAATAATGGAAGAAAAGCTGGTAAGACGTGAAAATTAACAACAAAACAAGAGTAAGAATAGAAAATGCATCAAAAAATTTTGATAAAGTAGTTGCGTTGAAAAATGTCAACCTTGAAGTAAAAATCGGGGAAGTTGTCCTTATAATTGGCCCTTCCGGAAGCGGGAAAAGTACATTGCTTCGCAGTGTAAACAGGCTTGAAAACCTTACCTCGGGAGATATCTGGGTTGATGACGATCTTTTGACAAATAATAAATCAGATATACGGAAGATAAGGGAAGAGGTTGGAATGGTTTTTCAGAGTTTCAATCTGTTTTCACACCTTACCGCACTTGAAAATGTGACTCTTGCGCCGCTGACAGTAAAGAAAATTCCAAAGGAAACAGCAGAAAAAAAAGGAAGAGAACTGCTCGCAAGGGTTGGTCTTTCAGATAAGGAAAATAACTATCCTGATCAGCTTTCAGGCGGACAGCAGCAGAGAGTCGCGATTGCAAGAGCCCTTGCCATGAATCCCAAAGTCATGCTTTTTGATGAGCCGACAAGCGCGCTTGATCCTGAAATGATTAAAGAGGTTCTTGATGTCATGCTTCAGCTTGCAAAAGACGGCATGACAATGCTTGTCGTATCCCATGAGATGGGTTTCGCGAGAGCAGCGGCTGATAAGGTAGTATTTATGGACGGCGGTGAGATTATTGAAATCGGCACGCCTGATGATATCTTTGACCAGCCTAAAGAAGAAAGGACAAAAAAGTTTCTCAAGCACATCCTTTAGCATTATCACTTGAAGTGAACTGAAAAAAAGCCGCAGAGTGAAAACTGCGGTTTTTTAGTCAGCGTTTTTAGTCAAAACATCAAAAAACAAGTTGTTTCATTCATTTATTATCAATATATGCGCCTTGTAATACTTTATTTATCAATATATGTGTGATATAATGATTTATATAGCAAAAATAATGGAAAAAGTTGATAAACTCTTTTTAGAGACAGGAGGAAATCATGAATAAACCGCAGATGTCAGTTTATTTTCAGGCCAGGAAACCTTCGGCAATAAGGATGTCACAGATTGAATTTGCCAAAAGAAAAGATAAGGTAAAAGAGATAAATACCGCGATAGGGAATGTAACCCTGCCGACTCACCCTGCGATGCAGAAGAGGATGTTTAATCTTGACGGGCCGGACTCACCTTTTAAAGAGGGAGTTGTAAAGTATACAGCTACTGTCGGGATGAAAGAAACCAATGATGCTTTTTTGAATGTCATAGCATCAGGCGGCTTTAAAACAGAAGGGCTTTATTCCCAGATTACAGACGGCGGAAGCCAGGCTATGGAGATTATTATACTTGGAATATGCGGCCCTGCAGGGAGTGATGAAAAACCTATACTGCTTATTGACCCTGCCTACACAAACTATCTTTCCATGAAAGACAGGGTTGGAAGAAAAAGCGTTTCTGTCAAACGAAAACTAGAAAAGAATGGTAAATTTTCACTTCCTGATATGGAAGAGATTGAAAAGGTAATAACAAAAAACAACCCGGGAGTTATGATTGTAATCCCCTATGATAACCCTACAGGCCATTTTTATAACAAGGAAGCAATGATATCTCTTGCCCGGCTTTGCGTAAAACACAATATGTGGATGGTAAGCGATGAGGCATACAGAGAACTTCTTTACAGCGGCGAAAAAGTGAGCAGTATCTGGGGAATCACTGATAAGGATGTCCCTGGAATTGAAGGAAGAAGGATCAGCATAGAAACAACTTCCAAGGTATGGAACTGCTGCGGACTCAGGATAGGCGCTCTTATAACAGACAATGAAGAATTCCACACAAAAGCTGTAGCTGAAAACACTGCAAACCTTTGTTCAAGCGCTATAGGTCAGTATGTATTCGGCGCAATTGCCCATGAATCCCATGAAGACTTAAATA